>JBDLID010000060.1:0-17859 GCA_039715055.1 Thermodesulfobacteriota bacterium
AGATCATCCTGTAACTGGTCTATACAAAACAGCTTAAAAATGAGAAAGGAAAATTCAAACGACAATGGCAGGAAGGGCAAAGACTGAAGGGTGGCCTGAAGAAAGGTGGACAGAGATCACTTCGGATGAACCAACCGGGGCAGAATTTGGACCGGGCAACGGCAACACCTGAAAAAAATCATTTTTCAAACATCACTCCACCGGTTTGGGGGCGCAGCTCATGATGTTTTCCATGATCTGATCACGGGTGATATCCCCTGTGACAACCACCTTCAGCTGCTTGCCGGGCATAATCTTAAAAGATTCTACATTTTCACGAAATGCAGGTGTACAGCACTGTCAGGTACCATCCTGACACTCCTGTACCTGGCTCTCGATAAATTCGCGGGGGATTTTGTCATCAAAGGTTATTTCAACCCCATTTTCCTTCTGTTCAACGGTTGCCGGAATTTTCTTACTTGAATCTTTCATGTTGTGCTGAGGGTAACTATCAGAGAAAAGTGGAGGGAAACTCCTCAAGTACCTTTTCGATGGGAATGGCAAAGCCAATCCCCTGGCTGTCCTTGAGGATCATGGTGTTGACACCCACCACCAGGCCCTGGTCATCCAGGAGCGGTCCGCCGCTGTTTCCGGGGTTGATGGCGGCATCGGTCTGTATGAAAACCTGCCCTTTAAACTCCCGGTAACCGGAAAATATGCCGGCGGTCATTGTATTGCTGAGCCCCATGGGGTTGCCAAAGGTGTAAAGCATGGCCCCCTGCCTGAGTTGAGTTCCCTGGGGAGCCGGGGTCAGCGGGGGATTGCTGGTCCCGGAAACAGAAAGCAGTGCAAGGTCATAGGTGCTGCTTGTTGAAATGTAATCCACCTCATAGGCAGTACCGTCTTCAAGGATGACCTGGATACTGGGATTTTCCGCATGCTCCTCGATCCGTTTGACCTCGTCATTTGCCTGGTTGAACTGGGTCTCAACCTTGGCCAGCATCTTCTGCTTGTCCTTGATGATCAGATCAATCTGCCGGCGGCTCTGGGAACTTTTCACCTTGCCTTTCTGACCGATCAATTCGTCAATCTTTTCCTGCTCAAGACGTATAATTTCTTCATAGGTGGCCAGCCTGGTTTTGACATCATCAAGCTGGGAGGCGTCAAATTCAGCGACATGGCGGTTGGTTACAATGTGACCGGAGTTATCGAGAAAAAAGCCGGTCCCCTTCCCCCAGGGGGCCTCGATGGAAACCGTTGATTGACGCACCGCAGAAAGACCCGCTCCCTGTGCCTGAGACTGTCGGGGAGCAAGGGCGCTGTTGCCCAGCCCGCTGTCTCCAAGAGCACTGGCACCACGGGCGGGTTGAACAGCAACATCACCTCTGGGTGGTGCTGATCTGTTCACAGCAGATTTTTGCTCTGTGACTGCAGCAACGTTGGTTTGTGGGGTTGTGGATGGACTTTGCGACTTTCTGCCGAGATAAAAAGCGCCGACGCCACATAAAACTACAAGAAGCAGCACAGTAGTGAGCTGGCGCACCCGCGCACGCTTTTTTTCGGCTTCCCTGCGTTCCTGGGTCAGTCTCTTTTTCCTGCGTAGTTGAGATTCCCGGTGCTTGCCGAAGAGCAGCCCGCAGGACTCACATTCAAACCTGTTTGTTTGAAGATTTTTACACTTGGGACATTTAACCTTATAACTTCTTGCCATGATTTTGGCCCTGCTCAAATAAAATTTAGCGGGAGATTTTGGGGATCTCTCAAGGGAGCGAAATCACCTGTCAAGCTCCCAGCTTTAGTGATTAATTAATATTAATAGTTAGAAACGCGGATTTGTTCAAGTAAAGTTGTAGGCCTGATCAACTATTTCAGAAAAATCGGTAAACCGGACAATGATGATGCTCCTTTTCACAAACTCCTGCCGAACTGGAGTACCGAGGCCGCCACAGCAATGGTGGTCTGCTCCTGGATGTAATCATGCCCCTGGTAGTTAAACGGAAGATAGACAAGGCTCACCCGGGTAGGCTTAAGCTCGATTTGGGGAAGTAGGGGAAAAAAATCACGCTGGTTAAGAACGGATTCAGCCAGAACCGTTTTCATAGACTCCACCGCCTCCTGGCGGTCAAGGGTGACCGGGTGAAGTCTGCCTGCCAGTTCATGCACTCCTTTGCCCAGACGGTGCTGCGCCAGGGTAATGGTTTTTGCCAGGGTGAGAAAGACCTTGGGACGGACCTTGAAAGCGGGGATCCAGAAAAAAAACTCCTGCTCTTCATGGCTCTTTTGAATGACTATGGGTTGATTGGTGATGCGCAGATAATCACTGAAACGATCCAGATCGATATTTTTGGTGCTCACCTGAATCTTCCAGAAGGGAAGAGAACAAGCGGATTTTTTGGCGGAAGGGACCATCTCCCAGCTGAGTTCACGAAACTTGCCCCCATTCTCCTCCCAGGAGCTGTGACAGTTTCGGCATGACAACACCAGGCTGTCATGTTCGCCATTTAATGTTTCTCCACAACCGGGACAGAGGGTATTGAGAAAATGAGGCTGCCACTGGTCCTGAAAGGTGGAAGTTTTTGCCCGCAACTTTTCAACGGAGCCGCCGCGGGCCAGAACCGAGTTGGTCACACCATCGTGGAGTACGCCTTCTTCCATATAGAGGGGCAGGTAGACATAACTCAGTGTCTCGCCGATAAAGGCTCGGTGCAGAAAGACTTTACCCTGATGCTTGTTGTCGAGCTCCGAGAGTCGCACCGCCTTGTCAATGATGGCTTCCTGTTTAACCCCGCTGCGAAAAAAACCGCCAAGGTGCTCTTCGGAAACCTGGGATAGCACCATGGCCTGCGGTCTGAGACCGAGTGAACGCGGGAGCATGGCGGCATTGACCGCCAGGTGGGTGGTATCGATGATCTTCTGCCTCACCGTGTTGTCGATACAGTAGTAGACATTGCCCTTGAAGCGCAGATACGGCACATAAAACACATCCTGACTGGAGATATGGGGCGGCACCTTATCCGGCAGAACAAAACGAAGCGGACCGCGGTTGACCATGTAGTTGTTCACCTCACAAAAGGGACATTGCAGCAACCGGTCAGCTTCGTTAAGCTCGATTGGAGCCCCGCAGGAGGGGCAGTTTTGACGGATTGTCAGATCCATACAACCAAAGCCATCTCAAATCCAGATTTTTATAAATATGCGCTACAGGGTACCAGGCAGTGCAATGAGGGATACATTACAATCGCTCACCGCAATTGTCACAGAACATGGAATCCGGAATGTTTTCCGCCTTGCACTGGGAACAGATTTTCAGCTTGGGTTTTTCCGAGGCAGGATGGCCACACTTTGAGCAGAACTTGGCGTTGGGAGCCAGGTTCTTGCCGCAGTTGGCGCACTGGCTGAGCACCACCTGCTGGTGACCGCAGAAGGGGCAGAATCTGGCATCAGGAGAGATACCGCTTTGACAGTCCGGACAGGTCACCTTCTGCTCCCGGGGCTGCGACTGATTCGTGTTCTGGTTCTGGGCGGCGGCAAAGATACCCGGCATCATCATGCCCACGCCAAGACCCATTCCACCACCGGCCTCACCCGGATTTTCAGCCGCTTTTTCCATGGCCATTGCCGCCTTCATCTTGACAAATTTTTCCATATCTTCAATGACGCCCATGCGGCTCTTGTCGTCGATGGCCTTCTGCACCTCTTCCGGCGGGGTAATGGAGGTGATATAGAGGTGGCTGAGCTTGAGACCGAAATGGGAAAAATCTGCGCTGAGCCGCTCTTGAAGTTCATCGGAAAGTTCATCAAAGCGGCCGGGCAGGTTGATGATGGAGTCAAGTTTTTCACCGAGGTAATCATTGAAGCGGGAGACGATGACCCGCTTGAGATAGGTGGAAATCTCTTCGGTGGTGAAACGGCGCATGGTGCCGACCAGCGTATTGATGAAAAGCGCCGGCTGGATGATCTGGATGTTGTACACGCCATGGGCGCGGAGCCTGATCAGACCGAGCTCGGAGTCACGGAAGGCCACCGGGCTTCGTGTGCCCCATTTGAGATTGGTGAAATACTTGAGGTTGGCCATATACACTTCTGCCCTCAGGGGACTGTCGCCTCGCCAGGGGATGGATAGAATCTTGGTGAGCAGGGGGAGGTTCATGGTCTTCAATGTATGACGACCCGGTCCGAAGGTGTCACATGCCCTGCCCTTGTAAAACAGAACCGCAGCCTGACTCTCCCGTACGGTGAGCTGGGCACCGAATTTGATTTCTCCGGAGCCCTCTTCGGGCAGACGATGCACCAGCTCCTCGCCGGACTCATCAAACCACTCTATATTTTCAAGAAAAATACCACCGTCAAATCGGTTCATAACTTCTCCATATGTAGAAATAGATGGCCTGCTTACCCCTTCCTGATGACATATCAAGGAAAAGTATAGTACAAGGACAGGGAAGACTCAAAATTATAATCTACCAAAAAGACAGGTTGATCACAATGGAACTCAAAGATCAGTGGACGGTTGAAGCGGCAGTAAAGGTTCTGGAGCACAAGACTGTTGACGCAAAACTGTGGGCCGAGGCGGTGGAATGGCTTATTCTCTATGGTCCTCCCAAAATACGCAAACTGCTTCTTCAGTCGTCTGACACAGCCACAACCGAGTGTTTTCCTGAGCTGAAGGCCACTGCCTATAGTCTGGACGGGCAACCATGCTATACGGTGGCTGAAGTGGCCCAGACACTGGGTATCAGTGAGGAGAAAGCAAGAGAGACCATTGCCAGGAAACAGGATGAACACCAAGTTCCCCATTTCATCGACGAAGACGACACTGTCAAGCTCCAGTAAAATCGCCGCATCCGACAAACCGGCCTCACCAGACTCCCGCAGAACAATGCCACACACGGCCCAACTGTCTACAGTCACTTTCATGAGGTTGGTTTAGCGCAGCATCCCCCGACCTTTTTGTGTTCCGAACTGTCTTCAACTCTCTGTATTTATCACAAATTCATGTTGACCGAACCTGTCACCTCATGATATTAATGACCATCTATTTTCCATATTGATAAGTAATTACAAGAGACGGAAAAACCAGCCTTTTCATGGCTGACCAGTACGCCCTCTCTTTACAAACATCAAAGGAGACTCCTTCATGACACATTTCAAACTTAGCGCCTGTGCTGCTACCCTGCTTTTCCTTTTCTCTTCTCAAGCCTGTCTGGCGAAAGACAACTCTTCTGTCATCAAGGGTGAGGTCGTCCAGGATGAGAAAATAAAGGAATCATCCAACACCTCAGTTGGCATCATCGGTGCGGCAACTGCAAACCAGGGATCCACCACACTCCACAAGACCGATGTCGGAACAGGTGGAGAAGTTATCAATGCCGGCGAGCTTTCCAAGGAACAAAATACAGCCGTCGGTATCATCGGCAATGCCAAGGCAAACGAGGCCTCCGTTACCCTCGACAAGAGTACCGTCAAAGGCACAGTTGAAAATGTTGTCAAAGGTTCCAATGACGAAAACACCGCTGTCTCAGTCATTGGCAGCGCAAAGGCGAACCAGGACTCCATCACCGTTAAAAATTCAACGGTGACAAAAACCGGAGAGATTGTCAATGAAGTGACAAGCACAAAGGACGACAACACCGCCGTCTCCATCATCGGCAGCGCCAAAGCCAACGAAGGATCTGTAACGGTGGACTGATTCGTCCCGGCAGGCTGTTGCTTATACAATACCGGGATCACCCTGCCTGAGAGGTGATCCCGTGGAGAATATTGATGAAAACCAAAGTCACTGCATTTATCTGGCTCATGCTTCTGCTTGTGGTGCAGAGTGTATCGGCAGGCGATCTCAACGACGGTATCTCCAACTACACCGACGATAAGATCTCCGCCGCCGACCAGCTCGGCTCAGCGGGAGTCAACTTCAGCTTTATCGAGATGCAGGCCATGAGCCGGGTTGGTGCGGCACTGTACAACACCAGTCCCTCCTCCATCCTCGACAAGACAACCGGCTATGTGGACTCCACCCTGGACGGCTTTGGAAACTCCGGCGGCAGCATCAACTCGGTCACCCTCTATCCCGGTGCAACGGTTTACGGCGACATCATCATCGTTGACACCAGCACCGGTTCCAAGACACAGGTCGTTTTCGGTGACCGGACGTTCAACTCTTCCGTGGGCAGCGATCTGGACAACATCAGCGAGACCATGGATGAACTCGACAAGCTGGTTGATTAACTTTAAAAGGATTTTTTCACATGTTTTTTCCAGTTAAACGTTTACTTCGTCTGGCCGCCGTTTTCAGCGCCCTCTCCCTGCCCCTTGGTGGCTGCGGTTTTATGACGCCCGAGTCTCCCCTGCCGCAGACCGCCCCGTTTATCGAATCTTCAACGTTTAGTGACGAACTCTACAATCTCGGAGTAATGAGCGTGATCTATAATGCGCCGCTGACAAAGATCCAGTCGGCGTTCGTCCTTGACAACACAGGAGCATGGCGGCCGCTCTCCACCGGGTCTGAAATCCAACGCGACATCACCGAGATCGTTAAATCGACGCTCAATGCCATGGGCGGACGGGTCATCTTTATCGAGTATGATCCGACCTATGTCTCAAACCAGGTCTCCACCGGCTACTCGAATTTTTCCAAAAAAATTGCCCCGGACATTGTCATCACCGGCGGCATCACCGGTTTTGACCGCGCCCTGGAAACCACCGGTGAAGGACTTGACACCGGTATTGATCTCCAGTTCCCAGATATTCAGAGCGACGGCGGTGATATCATCCTGCCGCCCTCCCAGATCCTGGCGGCAACCTATGACAGTTCCTCCAAGCAGGGACTGGCCAAGATCACCCTGGACTTCAACATGAAGAACTTCACCACCCTGGCAGGCGTCCCCTACATGACAACCAGCCAGTCCATGCTTGTCCATAAGAACATGGCTGACAAAAGTTTTGCCCTGACACTGTTCGGACCGACATTCGGGGTCAACGGATCAACCAAAAAAGTCCAGGGACGGCACCAGGCGGTACGGGTCCTTGTCCAATCGTCCATGATGCATCTTGTCGGCCGCTACATGACCCTGCCCTACTGGCGGCTCCTCGACAACGTCAAGCCTGACAGAATCGTGCTGCAGCGGTTGAAGACGAGCTACAACCTGCTGTCTGAATTCGACCGTATTGTTAAAATTCAGACCTGGCTGATCCTCCACGGCTACAACTCCAACCTCAATGGCAAGATTGACAAGTCGACTATCACCGCACTGACTGATTACAGCACAAAACAGAAGATCACCTTTGATCCTGTAAAGCCCGAGATCAGCTATGAGCTGTTCCAGAGTCTCTACACCGAGATTCCACTTGATGAAAATGCGCTTAGTCGACGGATCGCGTTGACCAGACTGCTTGCCGGAAACTCCACTGCAAAAAAAGAGTAACAGGTGGGTGGTCACATCCTCACATACCGACTGGGATTTCTTTCGATCTTCCTGGCATGCTCACCTGCCGTCGCCGAACCTGGCAACACGATTAGTGGTGAGGTTGATAACACAACATCACTGCAAAACTCCGCCAATATAGCCGTCAGTGTTGTCGGTATGGCCACTGCCGATACAGGAACAATCCAGCTGGGGAATCCCGGACTGCACATTACCATGAAAAAAAGTGCGACAGTGACAAACCATGCCACTGTCAGCAACTCACAAAATATTGCTCTCGGCATCTCAGGAGTAGGTACGGCCGACCTCGGTTCCATTGAAATCGGCTCAGTTATCCCAGGGGAGATCCATCTCCACGGTAAAATCTTCAACAAGGCAGTCGATAGTGGTGACCACCAGTTCGCCATCGGCTTGACCGACCGCGCCTACAGTGACATGAGTTCGATCAAGATCGGGCTTATGAAAGGAGATGTCGGCGGTAATATCAGCAACGTCACAACGGTAGATGGGACAACCAATATCGCATTGACCTTACCGGAAAAACCGGAAGATGACGAGTCAGAAGAGGCATCTTCTGCAGCTGATTCATCAGGAGGGTATGGAGGCTGGAGTGGCCTCCTGCCAGTCGGCCAGATTTTTGCCGATGTCGGCTCCATTCGTATCGGCGGGTTAGGTGCTCATGCAGAGGCGGAGGGGACCGTTGCCAACCGTGCCCGGATCTCCTCCTCTCAAAATATTGCCCTGGCATCAGGCAGCGCCTTAATGGGATCGATCCATGTCGATGATGTTGCCAGGGGCTCCAGCCTGACCGATGTGAGCAGCATCACCACCTCTCAAAATATTGCAGCCGGCACGCTGGAAACCATTGGCGAACTGACTGAGATGGCTTCCATAACAGCGCGTATGGGAAGTGTTGATCTCGAGTCAATAGCCGGCAGGGTGGATAACCTGGCAACGGTTACATCGTCACAGAACATCGCCCTGGGAAAGTTGGGGGTACTTGGCAGAAGCAGCGCCAATATGGCAAGTATTGGTACCGAATCACTCCCCGGAGGTGAGGTGACAATCACAGGTGCGGTCAACAACCAGGCTGATATCAACTCGTCGCAGAACATAAGTATCACCGCCGGGGAAGCCGACCTGGGCAGTGGAGAGGTCGGGTCAGTGCTGCTATCCTCCTCCGATGGTGAGGTCACCATCGACCAGGAGGGCAGTCTCACCAACAGGGCTGACATCAACGCCTCCCAGAACATCGACGTTAATGCCGGCACCGCCACCAGTTCCACCGCCGCAATGGGGTCAACCACTGTCTCCTCGACCATTGGCGAGACAACAGTCACCGATTCAATCACCAACAAAGCCGAGATCTCCACCTCGCAAAACATCAATATCGCCGGCGAGACAACAGCGGCATCACTGGACGCTGAGATGGCGTCGATCACTGTTTCCTCCGTTGCAAAGGGTGAAACAACAATCTCAGCCCCAATTGAAAACCGCTCAGAAGTAGACTCTTCGCAAAATATTGTTGTTGCCGGGGCCAGTGAGGCTGTTCTTGCCAGGGCCGATATGGGATCGGCAGCAGTCTCCTCACTGGTTGGCAACACGGAGGTTAAGGGCAAGGTTACAAATGTTGATAAAATACACGCCTCACAGAACATCGACCTGGCTGTCGGTACCGCGACCACCTCCACCACCGAGATGGGGTCCACCACAATCTCTTCCAACAAAGGCGATGTCAAAGTCTCCGCCTCAATGTCTAACACCGCCGAAATTTCTTCTTCACAAAACATCAATATCGCCGGCGAAACAGCGGCAGCATCACTGGACGCCGAGATGGCCTCGACTAGAGTTTCTACAGCAATTGGCAAGGCTACAATCTCAGGCGCTGCTGAAAACATTTCCCATATTGATTCTTCGCAGAATATTGTTGTTGCCGGAGAAGGTGATGCTGCTCTTGCCAGGGCTCATATGGGATCAACAACTGTCACCACACTGGTTGGCGATACGACGGTTAATGGCAAAGTCACAACTATTGACACAATTCACTCATCACAGAACATTGATGTGACAGCCGGTGCCGCTGCAGTCTCCACGGCGACGATGGGGTCCACCGGTGTCTCCTCGACCATCGGTGATGTCACCGTCAAAGGCGCAATCAGTGACAAGGCTGAAATCACCACCTCGCAGAACATCGACGTGACAGCCGGAGCCGCTGCAGTCTCCACGGCGGCGATGGGGTCCACCGGTGTCTCCTCGACCATCGGTGATGTCACCGTCAAAGGCGCAATCACTGATAAAGCTGAAATCACCACCTCGCAGAACATCGATGTCGCTACCGGGGCGGCCATCAGTTCCACGGCCACCATGGGTTCCACTGCTGTCTCTTCAGGTAAAGGTGATATCACAGTCAAAGGCACGATCAGCAATAAAGCCGAGATCGCCACCTCACAGAACATCGCTCTGACAACCGGGGCTGCGACCGGTTCCACGACCATGATGGGTTCCACCGCTGTCTCATCAACCATCGGTGAAGTGTCAGTCAAGGGTGATATCACCAATAAAGCCGAAATCGCCACCTCGCAGAATATCAATATCGGCGCCGAAACAACGGGCGCTCTACTCGATGCGAAAATGGGGTCCACCACTGTCTCTTCAACAGTGGGCAAGACAACAATTTTGAATAACGTGGAGGATCGTTCAAAGATAAGCTCTTCACAAAATATTGTTACTGCCGTTGACGGACAGGCAACTGTTGTCGAGGCGGACATGGGATCAACCACTGTCTCCACGCTGGTCGGTGATACCGAGGTGAAAGGCCGAGTCACAAATATCGACAAAATCAACGCCTCTCAAAATATCGCCGCCACTGTCCAACCGCTGACAAAGATAACGGCACTGCAGGGTTCAACAGCCATCTCTTCTGGAATCACAGAAGACGCGGACACAACAGTTGAAAAAGATAGCCGGATAATCAACCGGGAAAAAATTTCAAGTTCGCAAAACATAGCCACAGCCGTTCTCCCGCTGACCATGATCACCACCCTGGAGGGATCAGTCTCCATCAGTTCGTCGGATATCAACAAGTCCGTCTCCAACACAGGAAAGCTCACCAATATTCACAACATTGGAGTTGCAGCCGCCGTCGGCCTGAACACGGCGGATGTCGCCGCCACGGTCATTGATTTGTCAACAACCAGGGGAAATATCACCAACCAGGCGGATATCAGTCGCTTCACCAACGTGGAGGTCACCGGTGGAGGTGGAGAGGCCAAAGCTGACGCATTTACAGTTGATATCTCCGACTCCAAGGTTGGAGATGTCACCAATCGCTGGAAAGAAGTCGACGACTCGTCAAATGTGGCTACCGGTCTCCTTGGCCTTGCACTTGCTGAAGAGGGAAGTGTCGTGGTTTCCCACGCCGAAGTCAGTAAACGCATCATCAACTCCGGCAGGACACTGTCCAATTCATCCAATACCGCTGTTGCCGTGGGTGCAGCAGCAACCGCTGAGCTTGATGTGGTCTCGGTACAAGACTCAACAGTGAACGGCGGTCTCACCAATGAGGGTTCGAGCCGCCACGTACACAACACCGCTGTCGCTCTGGCGTCCGACACCAAGGCCCTCTCCGGTGGTATCCACCTCAAGTCAGCTACGCTCCAAGCCGTGAAAAACAGCCACACCATGGAAGACAGCTCAAATCTCGCCGTCGGCGGAGCCGGAGCGGCCCGCGGGATGCTTGGTACGGTTTATGTCAGTGACAGTGATCTTAAAAAGATATCAAACTCGGCCAAACTGGAAGATGTCCACAACAGCGCAATAGGGATTGGCGGATACTCCCGGGCAATAACCTCAGGCGTCTATGTTGATGACTCCGAAACCAAAAAACTGAACATCGTCAACGGTGGCGAAAAAAACCGTATCAGCTCATCAAGTAACATGGCCATCGGAGTTGCCGGCTCAGCAACGGCAGCTTTGCACTCTGTAGTCGTCAACAACGACTCGACCGCCAAAAACTCGAATTTCCTCAACAGTTCAGGCAGCAACTCCAAATCTGAGGACCTCTCAAACCTGGCAGTGGCAGTGGCCGGCTCGGCATCCGCCAATCTTGCGGCAACAGTTATTGACAACCACTCCACCAGTTCTTCAACAACATTCGCAAACCTCTCAGGTGATCACCACAGCCTAAAAAATATCGAGAACTCAGCAATATCTGTGGCTGGGTCGGCTGACAGCGTAACCACCTCAGTCATTGTCGGCGATCACTCGATCATCAAAAACTCGCAACTGAAAAACCTGAGCGGAACAAGGGATACGCTCCACACCGTCAACACAACCAGCGTATCGGTTGCGGGCAGCGCCAAAACGAACTCCATGTCGATTATCGCTGATGATAAGTCACACGCCAATAACAGCTCCCTTGCCAATCTGACCGGCGACAGTCTCTCGGCCCACAACATTGCCACCAGTGCTGTCTCCGTTGGAGGCAGTACCATTGCTGACACCATGTCCATCCACTTAGACAAGAAGCAGACCAAACTGAACAATGGCGAGCTCCATAACCTCACGGGCTCCAACCTGACCGTCTCGGATGTCACCAACCATACAACAGCGGTTGGAGGGTACGGCCGTGGTACTGCCCTCTCCATCCACCTGGACAAATCACCGCTCACCTCGGGCCACAAGATACATAACGGATCAGGGAGCAATCAGAGCTACAGAAAGCTCCATAACAGCGCGACTGCTGTGGCCGGCTCTGCCAGGGCGTCGACCGGATCAACATACCTGCATAAGACAACGGCTGATCACTCCATCAAAAATCTCAGCGGCAGGGGCAGCTCAATGAGTGATGTGACCACCTCTTCGGTTGCCGCTGCAGGAAGTACTGAGGCGGACAGTGGCTCCATCACCTTGCTTGAGACAAACATCAGGGACGAGATACACAACCTTGCAGGACACCAGGGTTTTCTTGATGACATCACCACAAAGGCGATCACCGGCGTGGGCGCTGCTGCTGCCGCCACCCTTTCCGTAAGGACACACAAGTCAACAACCGGCGATAAGGTTGCCAACGTCTCCGGGACCGACATGTCTCTGAGTCACCTGACCAACAAGGCCTACTCGGGTGCCGGTTATGCCGATGGCCAGCTCGGCTCGGTGGATATCAGTTCATCCACCCTCAACTCAGGCCTGACCAATTACTCAGGGGCCCAATCCAAAATCAGCCATGTCACTAACAAGGCCGAGGCTGGAGCCGGGTCGTCACGGGCGGCCACCGCCTCATCCATTATTCACCACTCAACAGCACACAGCGACGCTGATCTGCGTAATACCACCGGGGAATCAGCTGAGATCAGCCACGTCACCACATCGGCAGAAGCGCTGGCCGGGTCCGCCCAGGCCTATACCGCATCGATCGTTGCCTCCCACGGTTCGCTGCACCGCTCGATTCACAACAATGACACTCACGGCTTCACCCTGAAGCATTCCACAAACAAGGCCTCATCCCTGGGTGCCGGCTCCCTTGCCTCACTGGCGTCGATCTTTATTAATGACCACTCCAGCGTCCACTCGATCCATACGGGACTCTATGACAATTATACGATAAAAGATTCTCACAACTCAGCCGATTCCATCCTCGGCTATGCCCTGGCCAATATGTCGTCTGTCTATATCCATGACTCCACCGTCAGTGCCTCGATCAAGACCAACTACGGGTCAGACTTCACCCTGGGAATCAAAGACTCAACCAACAAGGCTGAAGGCAGACTGGGAGTTGCCAGGGCAAACATGTCCTCGGTGATGATCCAGGGCTCCCATGTCACGCACTATGTCCACCAGCGCGGGTACATCTCCAACTCGACCAACCATGCCAAGTCCCTGCTCTCCTCTGCCAACGCTAATATGGGTTCGATATACATCCATAACAGCTCTCATGTGGCCGGACCGATCTACTGCCGTTCCCATATCGTAAACTCGACCAACTATGTCTCGGCCGGCTACGCCAACATGGCCTCAATCTCCATCACCGGCGGCAAACTGAAAAATGGCCATACCCTGTCAACCACCGGACACGTCTACAACAGCTACAACCACGCCATGTTCTTCGGTTCGGCTAACATCGCAAGCATCCGCCTCAGCTCCGGCAACATCGACCATAAAAATATTTACATCCACGCCACTGTCCGTAATGCCTCCAACACTGCAATCGTTAAGAGCTCAAATATCGACTCTGTCCATGTCTGGTGGGGGAATGCAGGGAAATACTGAACCGGTCAGTCTGAACAGTCTGAAGCAAACAGAATTCCCCCTGTTGCAAAAAAAAGAAAAGGCAGATCGGGAATAACCGACCTGCCTTTTCTTTTACAAACCTATTTGTAATCTTCTTTGTCTTGTCGCTAATTCTCCTGGAATTCTATCACATCGGCTGAAAGCGTCAGCCTTGGCAGGGAAAAAAGAATCAGGTAGAGGGTGGAAGAGTCTTCGCTCTGGTTAGCCAGGGCCACGGAACGTCCGGTCAGCGGCTCACCAACATTCTCGTAAAGATCACTCTTGGCCTCGGCATAGGTAGGATTCTTGAATGGAATGAGCCCGAAAAGCTTAAACCCGACACTGGAGCCGCGTGCTGCCGGCTTGATCATCGTATAGTTATCCTTTTCAAGGTTAACCGATGTGCCGCTTGTCTTGTCAAAACGACTGCCCTTGGGTTCTGCACAACCAAAGAGAAAAACAGAGGCAAGGAGCACCACACCTAAGTAATTGATCAATTTCAGCTGGTTCATCTGTTTTTTTGCTCCTTTGGCTGCTGCGTCAGCCAAGCAGTATCCATGTAAATGACCTGGTCGAATTTCCAAACAACTCGACACTCAAGGTGTTGAGTCAGACCGGTCGCACCTGTTTAAAGTCTCCGCAAGATAACCTTAACTATCACTTAGCACATAACTAGCTGATCTGTCAAATTATTTAACGGACACTCTCAACAAAGAGCACCAGTTCCCTCCTATTGATGGAGATATTTTTTGCTGAGGACATCGGACTGGATCATCACGTAGTTGTCATTGATCAGCGTTGTCTCATCCTTCTTGTCCTTATTTTTTTCTTTTTGAGTTCTCATGGTATCGACATCGAGAGAGGAGCTGAATTTAACGGTTGCGAGGAATTCAATTGTTTCAAGCTGTCCCTTGGCCTTGACGCTTTCAAAGAGTTCCTGCTCGATCAATCCATCCTCTAGAAACCACCAGTACATCGTCTTGCCATGTGCCATGGTGGTCGGTTCTCCATAGGTGAGCATGAGTTCACCGACCATTGCTTTGAAATCGTCTTTACCGGCATTCTTATTTCTTCTGTAGACGGCAATGACCACACTATTGTCCTTGTCAATAATGACGTAGGTGTCACCATCATTAAATTTCAGGGTGCCGGGGTGTGTTTTGTGGCCGGAAAATTTTGCAGCTGTCTTTTCCTGGTCCGCTGACAACTTCTTGCCAATAACATAGGAACCAAGGCCGATTTCAAGTTTTGCAATCCGTGTCTGCAGTTCCTCTTTTGAGAGTTCGGCAAGTTCTCCACTAATAGCCGCGGATGAAGCAGAAAAGAACAGCGAACAGAAAAAAACAGATAAAATAGTTTTTGAAAAGGGTATCCACCACATCTTCATAAAAAAATCTCTCAATAATTAGATTCAAAAGGAAAACGCCCCGGTATCCAGGAGGATACCGGGGCGTCAAGGAGGAGGATTACAGATTACTGCTTGTAACGAGCTTTCTGCTCTTCCTTAATGGACTTCATGACGTCCTCGCCAAAGCCCTTCTGATACCACTGATGCTCAGGCTTGGCCAGAATGGCGCCAACTTCCTTCTTATACTTTTCGGTCATCCCTTTCTTCTCAGCAAGGTGCATGAGTTCGGGGAGGAACTTGTAATAGAAGTTATGGGCAACGTCATACATACCGTGCCAATGGGTATAATCGGGAGCCTGCATGGCTGCGCCATGGCGGGCACGACGTCCCTCATGATGCCACAGTTCCCACCAGTGCCAACCGAGCTCGGTGTGGAAGGTGGAGCCGTGAATCAGGCCGTCTTTATGAGCCATCTTGTAGAGCTTCTGAGTCGGCTTGGCAAACTTCTCATTGTAGGTGACAACAAGGGCGTCAAACTGGGTGTAGAAGTTATCGACCTTCTGCTCACCGTGACACTGCTTACAAACACCCTTCATGCTGTTACGACGATCTTCCCAGCTCAGGACCTCAATGGCCTCTTTCTCAACCGGGACTTTCTTCCATTTGTCGTCGACAAATTTGAACTCCTTATACTTGATCATCTGGCCAACCTGCGGAGCCACATCACCGGGGATATCCTTCTGGGTGCCATCGGCGAAGACAACGCGGTTCAGCTTGGCAGAGACCTTGGGACGCAGGGTCCAGGAAATCCGGTCGCCAACGTTATGGGTATTTGCCATAACGGATCCGTCAGACTGCATGGTGGAACCCATGTGACAGGTAGAACAGGTCGGTGCGGTGTAGTAATCCTTACCAAGAACCCATTTGCCTGACTTGTAGATGTTCATACCGTTCATACCACGATCGCGGGTGGCAGAGTAGTAGGCAATACCATGCTTGGACTCTTCATAAACCTCTTTCTGCGGATGGTCGGGACCGAGGTGACACTTGCCACAGTTCTCAGGCTGACGGGCAGTGGAGGCTTTGAAGGAGTGCTTGCCGTGACAGGCATTACAGGAACCCTTGGTTCCGTCAGGGTTCAATCGTCCCATACCGGAGTTGGGGTAGGTCATCGGGTCAAGCATAACAGCTTTGTGCTGATTCAGCAGCGCTTTGCCGTCTTTACCTTTCATGACCTTGATGATGGAGCCGTGACACTGCCAGCAACCGTTAACGGCGTCGGCCTTGTCTTCCATTGAACAGATCACCTCACCAACGACGTTGTCAAGAGAGGCCATGATCTGACCGGCGGCCGCATGATGCGATGGTGCCATCTGCTTGACTTCTTCCTCGTGACAGTAGCCACAGTCTTTAGGTGTAAGAACGGTCTTGATCAATGCACCTTCGTGCATGTAGCTCAAGGGATCACCTTCATCTGCAGCGTGGCAGTTAAAACAGGCAACCTTTCCATCCTGGGCAGCGGCATGTGGAGAGTTTTTCCACTGCATGACCATGGAGTAGTTCTCTTTCTGGTGACAGTTGATACACTTGACGTTCATCTCCTGAATGGCGGCATCCTGAGTGTTTTTGGATGCCTTGGTGGCGCCAAATGACGGACTGGCTACCAGCAGACCAAGTGCTGCCATTGAAAGAGTAGTCTTCCAATATTGCATAATTTGTTTCCTCCCATAAAAGGAATTTTATTAATTCACCGGCCAATGACCGGCCTTCCTAAAACGCGTTTCAGTCAGTTTACCTCCTCTTGGTTCAAAGTGAATGAGTCGCGACTCTTCTGTTTGTTTGAAAAAAACGAAAATTTTCCGTTTCCTGATTAAGCTGTCTCAGTTCCTTCATCATTCTGCCAGAACGGCAGGACCTTGCCGAAAATCCAGAGGATAACGATGGGTGCAACCATGATAATAACGGCAGGCAGGATTCCCTCTTTTTCAAGCCACATTGGGTGAAAAGTGGTAGCACCCCGTTCGGACTTGGACATCAGCTGACCGCCTACAACCACGTTCCAGCGCATGAGCAGAACCTGGATGAGGATCATGACGGACACCAGCGGCGCAAAAAAGACGATGATCGAATCCCGCCAGCGAATAAGGCTGAGAATCATCAGGGCGAAAAACGGGATCACCGAGAAAATCCCAACCTGATAGACCCAGAAGGTATTATACAGCGGGCCAAAGAGCAGGGCCTCCAGGGTGTGCCAGTGATGGGTGGACATGTAGAAGTGAGAAAAGATCTCCAGCATCTCAAAGACAAAGTCGAGGATGAAAAAGCCCCAGAGAAATTTGACACAGGAACGGATACAGTCGGCATCAATGGGTTTACCGGTAAATTTCATAATCAGGGTATAGGTGACGATGATACCGGCAATACCTGAGACACAGGCGGAAAGAAGAAAGATAAGGGGCATCAGCGGAGTGGCCCATAACGGGTTGGCTTTGATACCGCCGAAAATAAAACCGACATATCCGTGCAGGACACAGGCCATGGGAATACCAATGGCCGCCAGGAAGCTGATGATCTTATGATCAAGGCTCAACGCCCTTTCCGAGACGTTGTCGGAACCGATGGCCAATATACCGTAAACGGTCTTCATGAAACCGGTGGCCTGTTCTCTCAAGGCGACCACGGTGGGCCGGTAGATAAAGAGTATCTCAAGCACCAGGACCACCATGTAAGCGGAATAGATGTAACCGAAACCGGCCATGGCAGACGTCGGGTTAGGGGTGAGCATCATCGACAGAGCCCTCTCCGGCCGACCAAGGTGATTGAGCAGCGGCCAGGTGGCGCAGA
>JBDLID010000061.1:0-17727 GCA_039715055.1 Thermodesulfobacteriota bacterium
GTCGTGAGACAGTTTGGTCCTTATCTGTTGCGGGCGCAGGATATTTGAGGAGATCTTTTCCTAGTACGAGAGGACCGGAATGGACGAACCTATGGTGTACCAGTTGTTCCGCCAGGGGCATTGCTGGGTAGCTATGTTCGGCAGGGATAACCGCTGAAAGCATCTAAGCGGGAAGCCCACTCCAAGATTAGATATCCCGGGAACTCAGTTCCCCTAAAGGCTCGTTGAAGACTACAACGTTGATAGGTCGGGTGTGGAAGTGTGGCAACACATGGAGCTAACCGATACTAATTGGCCGTGCGGCTTATTCATCTTTTTTTGATAAACAAGCTGCTGATTTACTCTACTATTCGATTATCGATTTTTAGTGACTCTTAGCTTGTTGAGCCGAATTTGGCGCAACAAGGTTTAGAGACACTTATCCAGCTCAGCTGGATGAGATATAGGATTAAGGAAAGAGATAAATAATTTCTTTCCCGATCCCAAGAAAGCCGTTTAATTTTTCGGTGGTCATAGCAGAGAGGATCCACCCGTTCCCATTCCGAACACGGAAGTTAAGCTCTTTTGCGCCGATGGTACTGCATGGGTGACTATGTGGGAGAGTAGGACGCCGCCGATTTTATATATAAACAAAACCGGGGACATGTACTTGTTACGTGTCCCCGGTTTTGTTTTTTAGTATCTCTTACCTTGTTGAGCCGCTTCAGGCGCAACAAGGTCTAGAGATACTTATCCAGCTCAGCTGGATGAGATACAGGATTGAGGAAATTCTTCCTTCTTCCTTCTTCCTTCTTCCTTCTCTCTTTCCCAATCCCCAGAAAGACATTCAAGTTTTTCGCTGGTCACACCAGAGAGGATCCACCCTGCTCATCGCTGAACACGGAAATTAGCTGCGCCGATGGTACTCATGGGTGACTATGTGGGAGAGTAGGACGGTGCTGGTTTTATATACAGAAGGCTCAGTTAATATGGGGACACGTAACGAGTACATGTCCCCATATTAACTGAGCCTTTTTTTTGCTCTCCCCTGCCCTTTGCTCCTATTCTGCCCGGCAGAGGGGATCCACCCTGCTCATTGCTGAACACGGAAGTTATGGAGCACCAGCCGGGTTCTTCTCCGTGACAAATCTCCTTCGTTATCAACTCCCTGCCGCATACTCCTGTATCACAGAGAAGTTCCTGCCTCGCATCTTTGCACTGAGAATAACCGAGCTATTGCAGCACCGCTTTTTGCGCCGATACTACGGCATAGGTAACTATGTGAGGGAATAGGACGGTGTCAGTTAATCGGGGGACACGTAACGAGTACATGTCCCCGGATTAACTGGGCTACTGAAGAACGCTTTCTTTGATTGGGGATGGTGCGGGGTCTGTGCCTGGCAGCGGAGCAAGCAGGTCAGTCCCTCTCTCTTCAACGGTCTGTCCGTCCGCCATTTCAGACTGACGGATGAGGTTGGGGTCAATGGAATTCATCTCCTGCTCGACCCGCTTGATGTTGCCGAGCACTTTGTCGGTTATTTCAACGTTGGGGTACTTCACAAGAATATCCATCAATTGCCTTCTTGATTCAATCAACAATTTTTTTCTTGCCGCATCATCAGAGGTCTTGGTGTAACGCAGGAAGAGGTCAGCGGCCTTGCGACGATCAGTCTTGGCAGCCTCCAGGGAAACCTCACGGATCTTATCCTCAGCCTTGGCCGAGTATTCGGTGTCGAGCATGGCCATGAAAACTTCCAGGGCTTCATCAAATCTATCCTGGTCCACCATCAACATGCCCTCATTCCACTGGCGCTGCAGCTCCTGCATTTTTTCTATTTTAACAGTCTCGGTATGAACCGCTTCCGTAAGGGTCAAATCATTTGTTTTCGCTGCAATCAATTGTTGCTTTTCCTTACCGAAAAGGGCGAGGGATATGGTTTCCAACTTGACCAGACCTTCCTGGAATTTTTTTTCGGCGGCCAATTGATCAACCTCGGCTATAAAGGTCTCAAACCAACGCTCAACACTGTTCACCACCGTTGACCTGATCAAATCAACATTTGAGGCCACAGGGGAGTAGGGGTACTTTTCCAAAAATTGATCCGCCTGCCAGACGAGCTGCTCCCCATCTTTTACCGGATCATACCCCAGATAATTTTTAAGCATATCGGAGTACTCGTTCAACTCAGGACCGCTGTTGCCGCTTCGCTCAAGAATTGAAAGCTGCAGCATGGCCCACTCCTCAACAGCGGACAATTTCTTGTAATCTTTCGAAATCTCCAGGTACTGCTTTTCTGCAAGGCTATACCTTCTGGAGGCGGTATAAAGATCCGCCAGCACCTTGCGAAGCGACATGATATCAGTCGGCTGCTGATTGGAGGTCGACATCCAGTCAACAATTCCCTGGTAGACCTTTGCCGCTTCCGCATTCTGATGGAGCTGCATCAGAGCATTGCCATATAGTATACGAGTACGCAAATGGACCCTGTCTACCTGTTGTGATGGGATCTGGTGCCAGACCTGGATCACATTTTCATACTCCTTATTGGAAGAGTAGCGCTCAATCAACGTTTCCAGCTGGGCAAGATCCGCCTTTTCTTCACGTTTAATCCAGCCGACAGTCTTGTCATCTTTTGGAGCCAGTAACCGGTCGCAACTGCCCTCAAGAAAAGTGATATCTCGTTGTTGAAGTGCAAGGATCTCCTTGCGACTAATTCCGCTCCTGGTTCCGCTCTCAATAAACTCCTCCTGGAACAGTTCAGCCCGGAGATGATTATAGCCGTTTAGAACCTTCTGCAAATCCCTGAAACAGCGGACCATCTCTTCCGAATCACGTTCACCCAGCTCACTGACCACCGCTTTGTCATCCAGCTCTTTCCAACGCTCAAGCTTTCGCCCATACTCGAAGATCCGGTCATTAACATATTCCATGGAGGGGAGCTCACACACCTGCGGGGCTTCCTTTTCCTCCACTCCGGCATTGTACTGACCGAGATCAAGCGGGCGGGGCTCCTCTCTTGCAGGGGCTGTTGTCTGAGGGTAGCCGGATGTAGCTTTGCCTGCCTGATCAGCTGCAACAGGTTGCTTAGGTCGCGCGTTTGACGCAGCGGGACCACCGATCCGCTTTTTGTCATAGGCGCATCCGTTCAGGAAAAGGAAGATCATAAGGGAGAGGAGAAGATAGACAAATCGTTTCATGAGCTTTTTCACATGGAGATGAAATCAGGAATTGTAGAGCCGGGTCAGTTTACTATCGGCCCATCCTCGATCGCAGTTTAGTACCTTGCTGCTAAAAAACTGTAATAAAAAACAAGAAAGGATGTAGTCAATATTAAAAATCAAAAAATTACAAGTACCCACAAGGTACTTATCAGGCTCTGCGTGATTAGAACGTTTAATACAATGATTTTAACAGGAGACACCAGACAACCTCAGGGGAACACTCTTGCTTCACCACCAAAGATCCCTCTTGCGTCTCCGCATTGGTCCTCTATATTAGCCGTGAAAAGACCAATTTGTCAAACAGTTGCCAGCCATTTACCCGGATTTCCCATCAAGATCATTATAAGAAGCAGGAACGTGTTGTAAGGCCGAAACATGCACCGAAATCAAGTTGGAGACATACTGATTGTAACTCAAGAATGGATTTCAGACATAACGAAGGAACTGCAGTGGTTATCTGTTTCGTATTCGATTTTGATAAGGAATGCGGTAAAGGATGGGAGTACGATGTCGACTATCAGAGGTCTTTTTCGGCCAAATGATCGCTACTACCCCAAAACGGTGCAAATCGTCGTTTAGGCGAGAAGGTACCGTCCGAACGAACCGTACCAAAAGTCATGATTGAGGGTTGGTATCGACTCTTCTCATCAACTGTTTCAATGGGAGAAATCGTCCGGCCGCCAAGGGGGGCCGAAACCTTCAGGTTGGTCTGGCCAAGTGACTGGCGTCGAAGAGTCAGCCCGTAGAAGGAGAGGTCAACCGGATCCAGTTTCTGCCTGTAGCCCTCCATGTCAAGCACTCCTTCAACCAGCGAGCACCAGGTTGGAAGTGCCCCGCCAGATCCGGTAATTCTGGTGGCTTTATGCCTCATCGGTTTATTGTCGTCATATCCGACATAGACACCGACACTTGTCCCGCCTTTGATGATCATTCCATCGCCGCGTGGCGCCAGTCCAGGCAGATAGCCGAAAAAAGAGGCGTTGGTATAACGGTTTGCGGTTCCGGTCTTCCCCAGCAGGGGAATGGAAAAATCGAGTCCGGCCAGTTCGCTGCCTTTAACCTCTTCTGATTCGGAAGTCCCCAGGCGAACATTTTTATCAGCATAGCGGCCGGTACCGAACTTAACCACGTTTTCAAGCACATGGCCAAGCTGCATGCGGGTCTCGGCGTCAACCAGGGAGTTGATTCTTCTTTTAGGTGTGTAGAGAACAGTACCGTCTTCCGATTCAATCCGATCGATGATGCACAGAAGATCCTGGTTTTGCCGATCGTCTCCACTCAAATCCACCTGTCCGGTCACCAATGTCTGGTACAGCCGGGTGGTCTCAAGAAGTGAGACCACATTTGAGCCCAGTGGAAATGACAGCACCGGTTCCAGGCGGCTCCTGATTCCGGCCTCTTTACCAAACTCAATCAGATAATTAAGCCCTGCCATGACTCGAAAGTCCCTCACGGAGGAAAGCACCTCCATGGAGTATGGCGGAAGGCACTCCAGCCGTTGCAGCTCGCGGTCAACCTGGCTGGCAACCAACTGCACAGCTCCGTTTGTAACCAGTGAATTCAGCCGTACGTCCGCCCAGAATTTTTTCTGTTCATCCGGGTGGATACGAAATAAAAATTCCTGCAGCTTGGCACGGTCGACCCTCTCCAGGTTTTCCACGGAGTGGCGATTATCGACAAAGCTGTACCATTGGTTAACCGGGTCCCAGTACAAATCGGCATTCCGCCCCTGGATATTGCTCCCTGCAGGTCCAAAGACCTTCCAGGGATCACCAAAATCCGACTGAAAAAGCTGAAATTCGACTTGCAGGGCAACCAGTGAGATATATGTGTTTTTAAGCAGTTTTTTTCGCAGCCAGAGTTCCCTGACCTGTGAGTCGCTCAACCCTTTCTTGCGCAGTTCCAGGTTAATTTCCTCTTTGAATTTATCAAAATCCTGGCCGTAGTGTAATCCGCTGAAAAAATCGTACTCCTCCAATCGATTATCAAACATGAAATCAGTCCGGAGATTTCGAATTGCGGAATCATAAGCAGCTTCCTTAAGCTTCTTTCGATTAATGACTATTCCGTAACGATCCCTTATCCTCGCCCTGAATGTTCGATACGGTTCCTCCTCTCCGTCAACAAACTGAGGAGAAAGGCGCAGCCTCTTGCAAAGATCGAGGAATTTCTGGGAATCGAGGTGGTCAAGGAGGTGGTAAAGAAGCCATACCGATGCAAGATTTTCCGAACGCACACCGGCCCAGCTCATGGAGACCTTTTTGTTTTCGTTGCGGTGATCCGGCCTGGGAAAATATGGCTGGCCCTGGAAGACAAACACATCTCTCTCGTTACGCAGCAGCTCTTCACTTCCCCAGCCAAGCTGCAGAGCGGCACTGTAAAGAAAGGGCTTGAAGGCCGACCCCATGGTGCGTTTGGCATAGACGGCACGATTGAAAAAGCGGTTTTCCACTCCACCGGCCATGGCCCGGATCAGACCGTCTTTAAGGACAAGGGCACCGCCTTTAATGAGTGGAAAACGTTGAAGTTCAAGCTCCACCAGCCCATTATCACTGATCTCATTGACGCTGACCCATACTTTGTCGCCAACTGCCATTTCTTTGAGAAACAGACCTTTATCTTTCGCCGCAACCTTTGCCCAGCGGTTCTTTTTCCATTTCACCCAGGACGTCAATAGACGCTCGATGCCTTTATCAGTAATGATAGCGGCTGGCCGCTTCGGGCCGAAGAAAACATGGATCTGCAGCGGACTGTCTTTGCTGCCGCCTTCAATGGCTATGATTTTGCCAAAAAGAAATGCGTTCTTTTCAATTTTCCGATCACCTTTGTATGCGACAGCCTCCAGCTCATCCTGGACCTCCTGCCTCACGTATCCCCGCAGGAGTACATCCAGCCTGGATAATTCACGACGCAGCGAAAAAAGTGTCTTCTTCTGAAGCCGCTCATCAACTGTGGTGATTACTTTAAGCCCGGCTGTAGCCACATTCTCGATGCCCCGGGCCTTCAAGGCATCACTCACCTCCCGGGTGGAGACGGCGTCACGTACCATCTCCATGACATAATCAAGGGCAAAACCCATGGTGCCCTTGTTGAATTTCACCTCTTCAGCAATGGCTTCACTATATTGAACCTCAGTGATCATCCCCTGTTGACGCATCTTGTCAAGGACATAGCCGACACGGGTTGCCGCCCGCTTGCGGGCAGTTTCATCACCCTCTTTACTGGACTTGATAAAGGGATTGTAATAGTTTGGCCGCTTAACGGAGCCGGCGATAAATGCACATTCAAGAAGATTCAGCTGCTCAACGGATTTGTTGAAGTAATAGCGGGCCGCAACACCGAGTCCGTGCCCGTTGCCGCTGACATAAAACTGATTGGCGTAAAACTCAAAAATCTTTTCCTTGGGATAACGGTATTCCAGGCGCAGGGCAAAGAGCAGCTCCTTCAGTTTCGCCTGGTATGATCTCGCATTTCTTTTGAAGAGATTTTTGGCGGTCTGCTGGGTCAGGGTGGATCCCCCCTGAACCACCCTGCCGGCCTGGTAATTTTTCATCGCGGCCCGGATAATACCCTGGACATCAAAACCGAAGTGACTGAAAAAACGGCTATCCTCGGAGGCCACCAGGGCATTGACAAAATTTTCAGGGATCTGTTCAAAGCTGACATACTGCCGGTGGGCCTGGTCAAAAAAAACGCCCAGCCGTGTCTGGCCGTCCCGATAGAAAACCGGGCTCTCCTGACCAAGAATTTTTTTGATATTTTCCGAATCGATCTCAGAACCGGGGTTGACCGCCACCAGCCAGTACAGGCCGCCGGCCCCTGCTGACGCAACCAAAACCCCAACAACAAGAAGGAAAACAAATAACTTTTTCAGCATTTTACACTACAGTTGGTCTAAAATGATCCGGAAACAGGCCACTGCCTCACCTGCTCAAGCAACCGCCAATGGCTGTTAATCGCTTAAAGTTTCAACATTTTTATTGCAAATCAAGCCTTCATAGGGTTTATAATAGCCACAAGAAAAAATGGTCTTTCCCGGCGTGGAAGGCCTGAAGTTCCTCCGGTTAACACTAAAGAAAGCTTTCACTGGTACCGAAGAGACGTTTCTAATACGAAGATATGACTTGCAAATGAAAATCAATGCTGCCTGACAGACAACTCTACTTTGTCTGCAGTCAGAGTCAATACTGTTTTAAGAACCATTTTGATTTCAATTCCCGTTCCACGAACTTAGCCACTTACAACAGGCGTATATTGCTGGAAAAACAAACAGAATCGATATGTATTTGTACAACTTTTTGATGAAACCTGCCTTTTTCAAATATAGCCTCACCCTGCTGCTCAGCACTGCTCTTCTGGTCTCCTGTACAACCAGGCAGGCCCAGCTTGTTGCTGACAACGACCTTGCAATCGTCTCTCCGACAACCGCTCTTGAAAACGACCCGGAGCTTCTTCTCGTTGAAAACGAGTCTGAAATCTGCCTGACTGACGAATTGGAAGAGCTGCGTCAGACCGGTTCGTGGAGTTCCGTTGAGGAAGAGAGCACCAGTACGGATAAAGACACCCAGGTCCTGTATGACTTCCCGGTTGTCATGAACAAACAGGTGGAGATGTACCTCAAGCTCTTCCAGAACAACCAGAAAAAGCACTTCAAACGGTGGTTGTCCCGCTCTTCCCATTATCTGCCGATGATCGAAAAGGAGCTTGAAGCCAAGGGGCTCCCCAAGGATCTTGCCTACCTGGCGATGATTGAAAGCGGCTACAACCAGCGCGCCTACTCAAGGGCACGGGCCGTAGGTCTCTGGCAGTTTATGAAAGCAACCGGACGGTCCTACAACCTTAAGGTTGATTCTTACGTGGATGAACGACGGGATGCCGAGAAATCAACACGGGCGGCAGTTCGCTTTCTTGGCGACCTGTACCGGGAATTTGGTGACTGGCACCTGGCTGTGGCCGCCTATAATGCCGGGCCCGGGAAAATCAACCGTGGATTGCGACGTTATAAAGCGGATAACTTCTGGTCACTTGCCCAGCATCGCTACCTGAAACTTGAAACAAAGCGCTACGTTCCGAAACTGATTGCCGCCATCATCATCTCCCGGGATCCTGAAAAGTACGGCTTTGACAACATCGATTACCAGCCGCCCCTGGAGTTTGAAACAATGGAGGTTGGACCCGGACTGAGCCTTGACGCCGTGGCAGTAATCAGCGAAGCGTCCGCCAAGGATCTGAAGCGGCTCAACCAAGAACTGCGCAAGGGAAAGACACCGTTGAACCGGGACAATTACATGGTCAAGATTCCGGTTGGACATATCGAGATTGCGAAAAAAAACATGCCCCGGCTCCACCGAATCGCCTCCACCGGCTACAAAACCCATATTGTCCGGAAAGGCGAGTCTCTTTCAAGAATCTGCCGACGCTACAAGGTGAACAAAACCACCATTTTAAAAGTCAACAACCTGCGCTCCCACAAACTCGCTTCCGGCACCCGCTTGAGAGTCCCCTACTCCACCATTCGCTATACTCTCCTGCCTGAAGGTGGCAAAGAAGCCATTGCCGCAGCAAAAAACAACCTGGTACTTCACGAGATCCGACCCGGCGATTCACTGTCCAGAATCTCCAAGAAATATAATGTCCCGGTGGAGTTAATCGCCTCCTGGAACGGACTGCGCAGTGCCCATCGTATCAGGGCCGGCCAGCAGCTCGCCCTTTACATCGAATCATACAACAATCAACCTGTCACATCTGGCCCTGTTGTTGCCGCGGCCAGCTCTCCGGACACCAGCTCACAAAGAGCTGAGGCAGAAAGCAAAACAACGGACTCACTCATTGTTCTGTCCGAGAAAAAGAAACTTAAGGTTTCCACTGAAAGCGACACTCCCCAATTCTCATTCTACAAGGTTAAAAACGGCGATTCCCTCTGGACCATCTCGAGAAAGTTTAACATCTCCCCCAAGCAGATCCGCCGTTGGAATAATATGAAATCCAACCTGATTCACCCGGGAGACGAGCTCAGGCTCAAAAACGTTTAGCAGTCACATTCGCCTGGCTGGAAAAAACCGGCCGGGTACCATTTTTCTCCTTTTTCCACTCAACTGATAAATAAATCTTCAGGTCCTGTTCAACGCGAACAGCTAACTGCTTTATGTCTTCTGTCCTATTTCCAATGAACGACTATCCCGATGACGTCAGTCTCATTGAACACCGGGACAAAACTATTCTCCTGATCGGTACCGCTCATATCTCGCAGCATTCAGTGGATCTGGTCAGGGAGGTCATAGAACAGGAGCAGCCGGACAGCGTCTGTATAGAGCTGGATGAAAAGCGCTACCAGAGCCTGGTAAAGAAAAAACTGTGGCAGAGCCTTGATCTCAGACAGATCATTAAAAACAAACAGCTCTCCACCCTGATGGTCAATCTGATCATGGCCGGCTACCAGAAAAAGCTGGGGGATCAGCTTGGGGTTAAACCGGGAGCCGAGCTCCTCGCTGCTGCCGAAGCGGCCAAAAAGAACGGCTGCAAGCTCTTTCTCTGCGACCGCGATGTACGGATTACCCTCCGCCGTGCCTGGAAGTCGACCTCACTGTATAAAAAAGGAACCCTCCTCGTCACTTTACTGGCCTCAATGTTTGATGACACCAAGCTCGATGAAGACAAGCTTAAAGAGCTCAAAGAAAAAGACATGCTCAGTGAACTCATGGACGAGATGGGAGATGCTCTGCCAGGGGTCAAGAGGGTTCTTATCGATGAGCGGGATGTCTTTCTTGCGGAAAAGATCAAAGAAGCAGAAGGCAACCGTATTGTTGCCGTTGTCGGTGCCGGGCATGTTAAAGGAATCACAGAGCAATTCAACACCGACAATCGTGGCCGGCTCACCGAAATCACCACCATTCCTCCTATTTCATCTGCCTGGAAAATAGCCGGATGGGCTATTCCGGCTATCATCATCGGCTCAATCATTGCTATCGGCATCCGCAGTGGAACCGAAGAGGCCGGTGCCAGCCTCATCTACTGGATTCTTGCCAACGGTATCCCGGCAGCCATCGGCGGTATGATCGCCCTGGCCCACCCATTCACCACCCTTGGCGCGTTTGCCGCCGCACCGGTTACCAGCTTAACCCCTGTCATCGGAGCAGGCTATGTTGCCGCTTTTATCCAGGTGATGATTCGGCCTCCGATGGTCAAAGAGTTTGAGCAGGCCGGTGCAGATGTCGCAACGGTTAAGGGATGGTGGAGAAACAAGCTTCTTCGTGTTTTTCTCGTTTTTATTCTCACCGGCTTCGGCTCCTCCATTGGTACCTATATCGGCGGTTACGAGATCATCAAGAACCTCTTCAGCTAACAACAACATCATCGAATCAAAATGACAGACGAATCCAAAGACTCTCTGAGTTCAAAACAGAAAAAATTCCTCAAGGGGATCGGCCATCACCTCAACTCCCTCATCTATATCGGTAAAGAGGGGCTCAGTGACTCCCTTATTGAAGCGACCAAAAAAGAGTTGAAACAGCACGAACTCATCAAGGTGAAAATTGGTAAAAATTCGCCAATCGACAAGAAGAGTACTGCCGAAGCCTTGCCGCTCCAGGCTGACTGTCAACTGGTCCAGCTCATCGGCAAGACCCTGCTTCTCTACAAAGCCAATCCAAAACGCAAACCCGACGAACGTATCCGCCTGCCCAAAAACTGATCTGGGTCTTTTCCCGGATACAATCCCTCCCACTCTCCAGCACCCGAACACTGTCTAAAAAAGTGGACAATGTCTGCTTTTCTAGACAGCCTGTGGCGATCTTTCATCATCGATTGTTTCTCTGCTATCTTTCAACATTTGGAAGTAACTCTTCTTTTCTGGCAATCCACTTTGTCACCCCAAAAAGGCACTGAAGTTGCATTTACTATAGTGACATCTGGCAACTTACCCGAATCGGGCACCCCTGCTGAAACAATCTTCTCCAGGAGTTCGATCCATGAGCACCGAGGATCATGCAACATTATTAACCATTGAGGACAATCTCCTTGTTCGCAAGGCCATTTCCTCCTATATGAAAAGTCACGGCTTCAATGTTCTTGAGGCTGCCGATGGTGCTGAAGGGTTGGAAATCTACCATCGAACTCACCCGGATCTTATTCTCACGGATTTACGCATCCCCAAAGTTGACGGCATGGAGGTTTTGTCCAACATCCGTTCAGAAAATCCTGACACCCCGGTGATCATTGTCTCAGGAATGGGCACCATGGACGATGCTCTCAAGTGTCTGCGGTTGGGCGCCGTTGATTATGTCACAAAACCGATCTCCGATATGGAGCTGGTCCTTCACGCTGTTGAAAAAGCCCTTGAAAGAGCCTGTCTGGTCAGGGAGAACAAGAAGTACCAGGCCTACCTGGAAGATGAGATCCAAAGACGGACGGCTGAGCTGCACCAGGCTCAGAAGCTGGAGGCGATCGGCACCCTGGCCGGTGGTATTGCCCACGACTTCAACAATATCCTCGGGGCAATCATGGGCTTTACCGAACTTGCCCTCATCAAAACAGGCGAGGATGGACAACTCCACGAAGATCTGCTGCAGATCAAAAAGGCCTCCCTGCGTGCCAAGGACCTGGTACTTCAAATTCTGACATTTAGCCGCAAGTCAATCACAGAGCACCACCCTGTCCAGGTTGCATTGATCATCAAGGAGGCCCTTAAACTCCTGAGAGCGACACTGCCTGCCACTGTTCAGCTCACCCAGAATATTCAGGCTAATGATGAGATGATCATGGCTGATCCGACGGAAATTCATCAGGTCATCACCAACCTCTGTACGAACGCATTTCATGCCCTGCCCAGTGAACAGGGACAAATTGATATTGAGCTGTCCGTCCGCACATCGCTTGCTGGCGAGGCCGATGACTACCTGATGCTTCGTGTGGCCGATAACGGTTTTGGAATGACCCGGGAAATAAAAAATAAAATATTCAACCCGTTTTTTACGACCAAAGAGAAAGGGATGGGAACCGGTCTCGGACTGTCAGTGGTTCACGGTATCGTTACCGAATCCGACGGCACCGTCGAAGTTGAAAGCAGTCCCGGCAAGGGCTCTGTTTTTACATTACTTTTCCCAATTGTCAAAGCTGCCCAGAGAACAAAGGAGAGTGTTATATCAAATATGCCGGTGGGGGATGAGTCTATTCTCCTGGTGGATGATGAAGAACCGCTGCGGGTGCTCGGAAAAAGAATGCTTTCCTATCTGGGCTATACAGTCACCTGCTGCAGGTCTGGACCTGAAGCACTGGAAAGACTCAAAGACAGCAAAACCGACACTCTCATCACCGATCAGTCAATGCCGGGCATGCCGGGCACCGAGCTGATCCGGCAGGCCCAAAAAATCCAGCCGGGACTTCCGACCCTGCTCTGCACCGGGTTCAGTTCAATCATCGATGAGGAAAAAGCAGCCGCCTCAGGGATCAAAAACTTTCTCCTCAAACCACTTGCCATCACTACACTGGCACAGGCAGTCCGCCAGGCTCTGGACCACTAGCCCCACGCCCCATTCCTCTTCAGAATATAGCAGTGCCATACTGGCACAGGAGGCCTCTCGCAAATCAATATATAATGTGTTGAAACGTCATTTCTTTTCCATGGAATCTGCAGGAGCAGCAATTTTCTTTCTCTCCTGGTCACCAATAAAACGTAGAAGTTCAAGACCGAAGGGGCTGTCGGGCGAAACAACAAGAATCCGCTGGCCAATGTCTTTTGCCCTGGCGAGCTGCTGTCTTGTCAGATAAAACTTTGCTGTCTCCTGGAGATACTGCAGGTTGTCCGGCTCAATTTCAATGAGCCTGCCAAATGCTTTTGCCGCACCATCAGCGTCGCCAAGAAAAACCAGGAGCTGGGCCAGATTGTAATGGACCCTGGCATGGTTCACCATCCCCTCGGCAGCACTTTTCAGATGGTCGGCAGCCTCCCTGTACTGCTTCTGTTCAGAGAGCAGCAGCCCGAGAGAATAGTGGACATCGGGCAGCTGCGGATTGACAGCAAGAGCCTTGCGCAACTGCTCTTTGGCCAGGTCATTTTTTCCCTGCCTGGAGTAGATGACTGCAAGGTTTGACCGGGCGGCATGGTAATCGCGATCAATGGCAACCGCCTTTTTGAAATGCTCTTCCGCCCTGGCCAGCTGGCCGAGGCGGCTGTACAATGCTCCGAGATTGAGTCGGGATGCTGCAAAATCCGCTGAATAGAGCGCCGTCTTTTCAAATTCGGCCAGTACTTTTTCATAGAGATCCCTGGATTTACCACTGAGCAGACCGGCGGGAAGTGCAGTCAGCGCTCTTGCCGCTTCAATACGAACCCCTTTTACCGGGTCGCCGAGCAGAGGAACCACTACTCTTTCAAGTTCTTCCGGAGGAAGTGGGGGGAGTGCCACAAGTCCGGTTCTGCGCAGCAACGGCTCATCACTTAACAGATTCTGCTTGAAAATTGTCAGTACCTCATCATCACTGGTGCGGCCAAGCAGGGAGAGGGCTGTTGCCCTGACCAGGACAGGCGAGAGACTGTCGGCAACCAATCGGATCAGTTCCGGCCGGGCTGCCGGCTCCCCATTACGGGCCGCCTGGAGCGTGGTTCCATAGTGATATTTCTGCTTGAGTCCATACCATTTTCGGGTCTGCTCCGCCGACCACTCACTGGACTTGTCGATATGGCAGCGATTACAGCCGTTGGGGGTTCCCAGCTCCACTGAAAGGTCCGGACGGGGGATACGGATGGAGTGGTCAGGCCGGTAGTCATTGACCATGTAGTTGCGCCCCCCCATATGGCAGCCGACACACTCGCTGCCGCTGCCCACCTCAAAGAGCACATCTCCTGCAGCCGTGCGAATGGGCTCACCCTTGTCAACCGCCGACTTGTGAAAATGATGACTTTTGGAGTCATAGACGGCCGCCTGGTGGCACTGGAGGCAGAGCTTGTTTCCCTTGTGGTGCAGCTCGATGGTGTGGACATTGTGACAGTCGCTGCAGCGCACGTCATTGGCGTACATCTTGGACTGGACAAAGGAGCCGTAGACATACACCTCATCAAGAATCTGTCCGTCACTGTGATAGAGGCGCTCATCAAAGAGGCGCGGGACCGCAATATCGAGCAGCTCCTGCTGATCATGGGTGTAGTCTCCGAGCATGGACCGCCTGGCATGACACGGTGCACAGAGTTCCACCTGTCTTTTTGAGCTGACGCCCGAGGTGGCAACAGCCAGACCATCGTCTTTGATCAAACGGGCCGCTTCCGGCAACTCACCCCATGCCACATGTTTTGAACCGGGCCCGTGACAGGCCTCACAGCCGACACTGATCTCTGCCCAGCGGGTATCATAGGAATTGCTTGCAGAATCAAAGTTTTTCTGCAGCCGGGTGGAGTGGCAGTCGGCGCACATGGAGTTCCAGTTCTGGCCCTGGTTAGTCCAGTAGATCCACTCCTCCGGATCGAGTTCCAGGTCCGGGTAGAGATGAAACCACTTGTTATCCCGTGAGTCCCAGGCTATGGGCAGACACTGCATCCTGCCGCCGGGAAAGGGAATCAGGTACTGCTGCAACGGATACCAGCCAAAGGTATGTGTAATTTCATAGTCTGCCATTACCCCTTTTGGGCCGCGGGTATGGACAAAGTAACGACCATCTTTTTGATAAAAACGGGAGCGGATCCCCTTATTTTCAAAAACAGCATCGTTAAAATCACCGAGTACACTCTCTTTATTTGCCACACCCATGGCTTTGGCATGGTGCGACTTTTGCCACTGCTCATATTCCTTTTTATGACATTTGACACAGGACTCACTTGTAACAAAGGTTGCTGCGGCCTCTTCCTGTAATGGTGCCGCTCTTTTCTGCTCCTTGATAATATAGAACGGCAGCGACAGAACAATGACGAGGGTGGCCAGGATGCCTATGGTTCTCCAGGTCTGCATGGTTTTAGCCAAGCTCCCCGGGGTAGGCGACCTGTCCCTTGTCAAAGGCTGACCGCCTGCTGGGTTTGGAAAGGTCGATGACAACCTGAAACCCTTCAAAACTGACGCTATAGAGGTCAAGGGGACGAGGTGCCGGGGCCTTGATCACATTGCCGGTGCGATCAAAGATTGAAGCGTGGCAGGGACATTCAAACTGCTCCCGGTCCGCAACCCAGGGCACTGAACAGCCCAGGTGACTACATTTTCTGGAAATGGCCAGGAAACCGCCGTCACCCAGCCGACTGAGGTAGAACTGCCCTGCAGGGATAAAGGTGACAGAGCCGGGCGCAAAATCATCAATGGCCCCAGCCTGAATGCGCTCTTCCTTTTGGTTGGCTGTCGACTTTTTCTCGGAACCAAGGAAATGAAATGTCGTATAGAAAAACTGGATTAGAGCCACTCCGCCAAGGCCGATCCAGACCTTGGAGAGAAAATTCCTGCGAGAGTCTGATTGAGAATTTTCTACCACGGCCACACCCATTGCATTGCAGGTCCCCGAAAACAGATACCGATGGCGGTGAGTCCCGACAGGGCCGCAAGAGCGAAATAGAAAATGGCCCTTATGATCGTTGAGGATTTTCCACTGGAGCGGTCGATGAAGGGCAGCAGGACAAGATAGAATAAAATTGCCAGCGGAAGGACAAAAACCGCGACAAAGGCCGGGACATGAAGGAGAAGTTCCTGAGCGCCGAGAAAATACCAGGGGGCCTTGACCGCAGGAGGAGTCAGCTGGGGATTTGCCATACTGCCAAGCGGGGCCTCAATCGCCATGGAAAAAAGAAGCAGACAGCAGGTGACAAGGGCCGCAAAGGCGACCTCACGCTCAAGAAGTTCAGGCACCACCTCGACGCTCTCCTTTCCATCCGATTGACCACTCTTTTGGCCAACAGTGATCATCACCCCGCCCGCCTTGCGTACATACCAGAAATGATAGGCCATGAGCAGGATAAGAAGCGCCGGAACCAGGCCGCTATGAACGGCGTAAAAAAGCTGGAGGGTTGCCCCGCTCACCTCCTCTCCACCGCGAGTCATCACCTCCAGGCCGTCACCGACAAACGGGATATAACCGAGCATGGAGGTGGCAATGGTCACCGCCCAGTAGGAGAGCTGGTCCCAGGGAAGAAGATAGCCGCTGAAATTAGCGATTAGGATAAGGAGGCCGAGTCCAAGCCCAACCAGCCAGTTGCGATGGCGGGGAGGCTGATATGCCCGGCTTACGAATACTCTCAGCAGGTGGAGCAAAGTCACTATTACCAGCAGATGGCCCGTCCAGTGATGCATGTTGCGCATCAGCCGCCCAAGAAAAACAGTCTCTTGGATATGGACCACCGACTGGTAGGCATGAACCGGCTGGGGCTCATAGAAAAAACTGAGCAGCAGCCCGGAAACCAGTTGCTGGACAATCAGCAACGCTGCCATGCCGCCCAACCCCCAGGTCAGACTAAACCGGAGAGCAGCCCTGGGAATACGTCGGGGCCTGAAATGGAGGAGCAGGTTTCTGGGCAATGGGTGACTCTTTAGTGATATTCAGATTCTAATTTTTCAAGGTACCCTTGCGTTCAAAAAGGGCTGAGCTTCCGAGACGATCGGGAGAACTTTCAGCAATAGAATAAATTCAACACAATAGCGCAAATCGTTATTTCCTTTACAAAAATATAATTTCAATCGGAAAATACGATCCATCTCTTCGTTTCCAACCTGGTAGCTGGATAAAAAAACCCAACCATGTTTATGCGAAATACAACGCCATTACGGCAAGTTGCGCTCTTCGAGTAAGATACAGGACAATGCAATAATAAAAAGTATCATAACATTACACAACTTACACTGGACGAAATCATTTTTTTTATCTACATTGATAATTGTTACTTTTCAGAATGCCAGCATGTTGAATTTCTTAACTTAATTCTAACAAAGGAGGTCATCATGAAACTTAAAAAGCTCATCGTCCTTCCCCTTGCCTTCTCTTTCCTCAGCTTACCCGTGACGTTTAGTGGTGCCGCCCTTACCGTTGGTGGCGTAGTCATTGCGGCAAGCATCAGCGGTTGTGCCAGCCCGGCACAACGTGCAAGAGGCCGCCAGGATACCCGTATCGAAAACCGGACTCAAGATCGTTACGATCGACGCCGTAACTAAAACCACCCTGTCGTTGGAAATATCTGACGATTTAGAACAACCTGCTGAAAATGATCGGACGGAAGAATCATCTGATCATTTTTTGTCTGGTTAGACCTTGCTCAACATCAACTTAAATAAGGAGGCAGTATGAAGAAAAAATTTGTAGGACTGCTTGCTGCTGCAGCTCTTGCCTGCTCTGCAAGCCTTGCATCCGCTGCAACAGAAAAACCCAACATTCTGGTTATCTGGGGTGACGATGTCGGCCAGTCCAATATCAGTCGTTACACCCAAGGGGTAATGGGCTACCGTACACCCAACATTGACCGCATCGGTAAAGAGGGAATGACCTTTACTGACTACTACGGCGAACAGTCCTGTACTGCTGGACGCTCCTCCTTTATCATGGGCCAATCGGTCTTCCGCACCGGTCTCT
>JBDLID010000062.1:0-17703 GCA_039715055.1 Thermodesulfobacteriota bacterium
GTCCTTTCCGACTGCATCCGCGGCCTGCCGGACAACACGGTTCACCTGGAGAAGAGTTACCGCTTCGATGAAAATATTGCACGATTTGCAGGGGCAATGAATGACGGCAGGGTAGACCTGGTTGAAAGTCTGCTGACCGATGACCAGCCGACCAACCTCTATTTTGACCGGGGAGACCTGGTGAAGGAGGCGGCTGAAAAATACCTGGACTACATGCACTCTGCCCTTGCGGTCACCGATGAAGAGGGACTTGAAGATCTTTTTCAGCAGCTGAACCGTTTCAGAATCCTGTGCGCCACCCGGCGGGGACCAAACGGGGTGGAAATGATGAACAGCGGTGTTGAAAGATATCTGGAGAGGAGCGGGTACGATTGCTCTTTACCCTGGTATGTGGGGCGTCCCCTGATCGTCAGGGAAAACAGCTACAGCCTCGGCCTGTTTAACGGCGATATCGGCATCTGTCTGGCTGACAAAGAAGATGAGTTCAAGCGCAAGATCTGGTTCGAGAGTGAAAAGGGTGGTTTCCGCGCCCTGTCACCCTCACGGCTGCCGTCCCATGAAACGGTCTTTGGTATGACCATTCATAAGAGCCAGGGGTCGGAATTTGACAATCTGCTCATCTGTCTGCCCGACGAGCCAAGCCCTGTTCTGTGCCGGGAGCTGCTCTATACCGGTGTTACCCGGGCAAGAAAACAGGTGGCTGTACGGGCGAAAAAAGAGATCCTCACCCATGCCCTGGAGCACCGTGTTGTCAGGTGCTCAGGGCTTTTTGACATGATCCGGGACCTGCCGGATTAATGAAATTCGGCAGTGAGTTGCTGGAGAGTGCCAACCTGCTGGGTCAACTGGCTTGCCATGGCGCTGATTTCATCCCCGCTGCCGGCGAGGATGGAGACGACCTCACTGGTTTCCGAGATGTTGTGGGCGATCTCAGACGAGACCGTCGAACTCTGGGCGACATTCTCGTTGACCTCTGAGATTCCCTGTGAGGCCTGACCGACATTTTCCGAAATCTCACCCGAGGTGGCACTCTGCTCCTGAACAGCCAGGGCAATTTCGGTGACAATGGAGTCAACCTCGCTGATGACCGAGCTGATCTGGCTGATTTCTTTTACCGTTTCATTGGTTGAGCCCTGAATCGAGGCGATCTTGTTCTTGATTTCCCCTGTGGCCTCAGCTGTCTGTTTGGCGAGTTCCTTTATTTCATTGGCGACAACGGCAAAACCTTTACCCGCCTCACCGGCCCGCGCCGCTTCGATGGTCGCGTTTAATGCCAGCAGGTTGGTCTGTTCGGAGATTTCGGTGATAACCTCTGTCACCTTGGTGATTTCTGTGGCGGCGGCGCCAAGGGCATCGACTTTCTCCGAGGAACCGGCGGCAAGTGCTACCGCCTGACGGGTAATATCCTGTGCCTTGGCGGTCTGGGAGGTCTCCTGGTCAATGGATGACAGGACATCGTCAATGGCTTCGACCACCAGGTTGACATTGCTGGCTGCCTGCTCACTTGCCATGGCAACCGAATTCATGTTGGAACTCATCTCTTCTGTGGCGGCGGCAACGGAGTCTGCCTGCAGTGACGCCTGGCCTGTTCCCTCGGTAAGGGCTGTGGAAATATCGGACATTGTTTCAGAAGTTGTGCTGAGCAGGCCTGCCTGCTCCTGGATCCGGTTGATCAGATTTTTCACCTTGGAGGCCATGTTGTCCAGTTCACGGCCAATGGCGCTGACCTCGTCTCCCCCCTTGATAAGAAAGGAGTGGGAGAAGTTGCCCTTGCCAATTTCTTTGGCAATGTCCTGAACAAGTGACAGTCGTTTGGAGACCCCGAAGAGAAAGTAAAAAAAGAGGCTGAAAAAAAGCAGCATGGCAAAAACGGTGATCAGCATCAGAATATAGATGGCATTGATTGATTTATTCAGCGAATCGCCGGCTGCAAGCTGAAGATTTTGAACGGATTCTTCCAGGACGGTAAAGGCACCAAAGGCCGGTGAGTCATTGATCTTAACGGCTCTGTCGATGGTGGCCGCCCCATCTCCTTCGCTGTGCATGGCAACAGATGTCTCGATGGCCATGCTGTACTGGTCTGCAACCTCTTTGATGGCAGTCAGCGCATCTCGTTCATCACTGCTCAGCTCCAGACGGCCAAAGGCACCAAGGGCATCATTCATTCTGACCTGGTTCTTTTTGAAGCGGTTGGCGTATTTCTGGCCACCCCGTAGAACATGGTTTTTAAAATTATGGATAAAACCGCCGTAGCCGAACTGTGACTTGATTTCTGAGAGAAGAAGATGTCGTTCAAGGGCGGTTTGTTGAAACAGATCCCATTGGCTGTTGATATTTTTAATGGAACGAAGCTGAAACAGGCCGGTTACTGCCAGAAGAGCAAGAAGGGCAATGGAGAGGAGCGCGAGTTTTTTTTTGACCGTCATGGTGTTATTCCCCTGTTGGCTCAGATTTGAAAAAATGGCAGACCTGCTTCACAGGATGGATGTGAAGGCATGCAGTCCGTTTCGGGAAGAAATGAACAGGCGCCGAATCATTGTGGAAAGCATGTAAGATTCTATAATTGTAAGATCTTTTTGTTTCCTGGCAGGTTTTTTGTTCGGCTGCATGGCCGTTTAACAGGCCGCTGTTCCTTGTAGTGTATCGGACGGTGGGAAGATTTATTTATGGGAAAAATGTCGTTTGGCAGACTTTCGGGGCTTGAGAGCAGTCTCGAGAATCTTCCGCTGTCGACTGCGTTCAGCCTGCCCTTTGGGGATGTGAATGGGCTGAGATGTATCACGGTGGAGCCCTGAGACGTACATGGCTGTTGACAGGGTACCGGGAGAGGGGGTGAAGTCCTGGAACTGGTTGGTCCGCAGGCCAAGCGCTTTGAGGCGGCCACCAAGATTTTCCGCCTCCTTTACTGTGGAGCCGGGATGAGCGGAGATCAGATAGGGGGTGAAGTGGATTTTGCGTTTCAGCTGTCGACCAATCTGGCGGCAGGTTTTAATAAATTCAATGAGCAGGGAATGAGGCTCCTTATGCATGAGAACGAGGAGGTCGTCGTCTGCATGTTCCGGGGCAATTTTCAGTCCACCCGGAGTGTGGTGATCAATGATGGTCTTGAGCAGTGTCGGGGTTTTCAGGAGCAGTGACATCCGCAGTCCCGACGAGACAAAGAGGTGTTTAACCCCTTTGCGGGTAGAGGCCTCTTTCAACAGCTGGATAAAGCCCTGTTCATCAATGATGAGATTGGGGCAGACCTTTGGGTAGAGGCAGTCATGCCTGGGGCAGGAGCCGATTTTACAGCTGGTCAGGTAAAGGTTGGCGGTGGGCCCGCCAAGGTCACTGATGGTGCCTTTAAAATCCGGCTGGCGGGTGATGGCGTCGATCTCCCGCAGGATGGACTTTTTTGAGCGGCTGATAATGGCCGGTCCCTGGTGCCTGGAAATTGCGCAGAATGAGCAGTTGCCGGGGCAGCCCCTGACAATGGTCACCGAGTCTCTGATCATCTGATAGGCCGGGATATTGGCCTCAGGATGGGGGCGGCGGCTGTAGGGCAGTTCGTGGAGACTGTCCAGCTCACTCTGGTTCAGTGGCGCGGCGGGAGGGTGCTGGATGAGCCAGCCGCCCTGCTGTTTCTGAACCAGGATGGTGTCAGCATACTGCCTGGACTTGCGGTCGATGATCTGTTCGGCTTCAAGGAATTTTTCCGGGTCGTCTTTGATCTCTGTATAAGAGGGCAGCCGGGTTAACTGTTCATCATCAGGGAGGAAACGAGCCTCAAATTCCCGGGGACTGAGCCGTTCACAGCTTCCCCTGATTCCGTCCAGGTTTTTTCCGGAAGACAGTCTCTTTGCCGCTTCGATCACGGCCCGCTCAGCCATGCCGTAGATCAGCAGATCCGCCTTGGCGTCAGTGAGCAGCGATCCCCGGAGTTGTTCCTGTTTGTAGTCGTAGTGGGTAAAACGCCTCAGTGATGCCTCGATACCTCCGAGGATGATACAGCTGTCCTTGAAGGCAGCACGGGCCAGGTTCCCATAGAGGAGGCAGGCCCGGTCCGGCCGGCGACGATTTTTCTTATCACGAACGCTGCTCCGCCAGGGGTTGCCGTCGGCTGAGTAGGCATCCCGGTCACGGACCTTGCCGTTGCCGCTGTAGTTGGCGACAATGGAGTCGAGGTTGCCGCCGCTGATGCCGAAAAAGAGACGTGGACGACCGAAACGACGGAAGTCGTCAGGGTTGTCGAAGGCTGGCTGGCTGAGGATGGCCACCCGTAAGCCCTCGGCTTCAAGGAGATGTCCAATCAGCGCGATGCCAAACGACGGATGGTCGATATAAGCATCGCCTGTGACGAGCACCACATCCACCTTGTTCCAGCCGCGGTCCAGGCACTCGGCCATAGTGACCGGCAAGGGGCGGTTTGCCTTTGGAGTCATCATGGCTCCCTATACCAGATTTTTGCTGTAAAACACAACGGCCCGGCTTCTTTTAAAAAGAAACCGGGCCGCTGATGGTTTGTATTAACGATCAATATCTACTGCATGAATCAGTCTTCGGGCAGATATCGGGAAAGCGGACAATCGTAGCAGCCGCCCTCGGGAAGATCGGTGTTGGTGTGGATCTTCTCGATGATGGCCTTGACCGCATCGGTGGTGTCGGCGTAAAGGTTGTCCTGGCCGATATGGGCAAGGAGGCCGGTCCGCTCCATGACCGCCGCCACCTGGCCCTTGAGGCCGGAGATGGCAAAGCCCATGCCGGCGCTGCGTATCCGTTCGACCAGGAGTTCCAGCGCCTCTTCACCCGAGGCGTCCATGTCGTTGATGCCCCGTGCGTCAAGCAGAATGTAGCGCAGGTCCGGGTGCTCGGTACGGAACTTGGCGACCTGCTCGTCGAGATAGCTGGCGTTTGCAAAAAAGAGTGCACCGTCGAAGCGGACAACCGAGACGTGGCGACAGCCCTTGAGATGATAGTGTTCAGCGCTTTTCAGGACCATATCCTCGTTCATGGCCAGCTCGGCAACCACAGGCCGCATGGATTTGTAGAGGAAGACTGCCATGGACAGCGCCACACCGACCATGATGCCCTTGTCGAGATGGGGGGCAAAGTAGAGGGTGACGCAGAAGCTGAGGATGGAGATGGCACCGTCGTACCACTGGGCCTTCCAGGCGTGGACAAAACCCTTGGTGTTGACAAGGCCGATAACGGCCATCATGATGACTGCCGCCAGCACTGCCTGGGGAAGATGGAAGAGCAGCGGGGTGAAAAAGAGCAGGGTGACGATGACCATCAGCGAAGTGATCACCGAGGAGATACCGGAGACGGCACCAGCCTGAAGGTTGACCGCTGAACGGGAGAACGATCCGGAGGTGGCGTACGAGGAGCCGATGGAACCGAAGATGTTGCCGAGTCCCTGGCCGATGAGCTCCTGGTTGGGATCAAGTTTTTGACCGGTCTGGGCGGCCATGGCTTTGGCAATGGCAATTGCCTCCATGAAACCAAGCAGGGAGATGATGATCGCCGTCGGCAGCAGCTTCATGAATGTTTTGGGAGTCAGTTCCGGGATTGTCAAAGTCGGCAGACCTTCGGGGATTTTACCAACCACGGCACCGCCGCCGGAAAGTTTGATCTTGGTGAGATCAAGGACGTTGTTCTTGATGCTGATTCGCCAGGTGCGTCCGTCGGCGTTAACACCACCGGGGATGTTGTCTTTGGGGAAGAAGGTATAGGCTCCACCTTTTTCTACCGCCTCAAATTTCATGGAGCGCAGTTCTTTACGCAGCAGGTGGCCGTGATGTTTTGCCTCGGCCATCTCAGTGGTCAATGATTCCACCCTGGCCTGGAGTTCAATCAGTTTGAGCGACTTGACACCGTGTCCGCCGCCGTCATGGGCCAGCTCCTCATCCACCTGGATGCCGACACCGGCACGCTCAACACCGAGTTCGTTGATCTCCTCAACGGTGTGATTGAACTCGTTGATGGTCTTGACCACATGGGGAGACTGGATGGTGGAAACATTGACAATGGCGTCGTTGTTAAAGTTGGTAAAGTAGGAGATAACAGTGGTGAGGGCCACTGCCACCAGAACGTTTGGAATTCTGGGGTTGATCTTACGAAGCACCACCATGATCACTACGGCAGTGATACCGTAGAGCAGGGTGGGGAGGTGGGTGTAATCCATGGCTGCCTGGGCGACCCGCACCATTGTCTCGTAGTGATGTGGGGCCTTGTCCACGTATACGCCGAAGAATTTTGAAAACTGGGAAGAGGCGATGATGATGGCCGCGGCGTTGGTGAAACCGTTGACCACCGGGTGGGACAGAAAGTTAACAACCAGACCCAGTCGAAGTACACCCAGGGAAAACTGGAAGATACCAACGGTGAGGGCCAGCACTACTGAGTAGGCGATAAACTCCGGGGAGCCTGCCGTTGCCAGAGGCTCAAGCGATGCCGCCGACATCAGGGAGACAACGGCAACCGGTCCGGTGGCCAGCTGCCGGCTGGAGCCGAACAGGGCCGCCACCATGGGTGGCAGAAAGGCCGCGTAAAGGCCGTAGTATGCAGGGAGTCCGGCCAGCTGAGCATAGGCCATGGATTGCGGGATCAGTACCAGGGCAACGGTGATGCCCGCCAGCAGATCGATTCTGAATTTGCCAAAGCCGTAGTCTTTGAACCAGGCAATGAATGGTAAAATTTTGTAAATCATACGAACTCCTTGCTTTGCTGCAGAGTGGTCGATCTGTTTCTTCCAGGCGGCAGTACTGTTAAAATGTTATAAGCTGATCAAGCCGCCCTGAAAAACTATCGTCTGCTCCGATTGTGATCAAAAAACAATCGATACAGATGGTAACCTTCCAAAGTTGGCCGATTTGAAAATGGGTGAGCAATGGAACCTCTCCGGGATCATGGAAAATTGACATCATCCCCAGTCTGCCACCTGTGTCACTGGACCAAATGGTCTGTAACAGCTCGTCTTTTTTTGTCCCCTGTGTAAAGCTCAGTGATGATAGCGTCTACATCCTTGTTTCTTTACAATGATAGGGGTAAGTTAAATAATAAAATTGAGGCTAGTTCTTAGCGCTCTTTTTCAGAAAGTCAAGCGGAAATGTTAATTTTCTGAACAGTGATTCATTGCTTTTCCCTCTGTCAGTGTAGGATTAAAGCAGTGCTGGCAAGAGAAAATATAGAGCAGGAGACAGGGTGGTAACAAAAAAACAATCTCAGAGCAGAATTGATATCGATGAGTTTCTCGCCTTGCTCTCTGAGGAGGTCCGGTCATACCGGGTCCCGGTGGTGGATCTGATTGCGGTTCAGAGCGAAGATCCTTTCAAGGTGCTGGTGGCGACGATTCTCTCGGCAAGGACCAAGGATGAGGTGACGGCCGAGGCTGCGGCAAGGCTTTTTGCAAAAGCACCAAATGTAGCCAAACTTGGCGAACTGAATGAGGAGGAGCTGCAAAAACTCATCTACCCGGTGGGCTTTTATAAAAACAAGGCCCGCTACCTGAAAAATCTGCCGGAGGTCCTGGTCAGCCGTTTTGATTCCCGGGTTCCAGACGACCTGGACCAGCTCGTCAGCCTGCCCGGTGTGGGGCGCAAGACCGCAAACCTCGTTCTTGCTCAGGCCTTTGGGATTGATGCGATCTGTGTCGACACCCATGTTCATCGGATTATGAATATCTGGGGCTATGTCGAGACCGCCACACCTCTCAAAACCGAGATGGCACTGCGTGAAAAACTGCCCAGGCGTCACTGGATTCCGGTCAACTCACTGCTGGTCGCATTCGGTCAGGGGACCTGCCGGCCAGTGGGGCCCCACTGCGATCGCTGTCTGCTTTCTGAAAAATGCCCCAAGATCGGAGTGACCCCGCGTAAACTCACCGGGGCTGCAAAGAAAAAAACTGATCATTGCCGAATGATTTCATGGAATGTCAACGGCTTGCGCGCGGCGGTGAAAAAGGGCTTTGTCGGGTTTGTTGAAAAAGTGGCGCCCGATATTCTTGCACTGCAGGAGATTAAGGCCCTGGAGGAGCAGCTGCCCGATGAGGTTCGATCCCTTGCGGGCTATCACTGTTACTTTTTCTCGGCCCGAAAAAAAGGCTATTCCGGGGTGGCCGTCTACTCGAGAAAAAAACCGCTGTCAGTGGTGAGAGGGGTGGATCACACCCTTTTTGATGATGAGGGGCGGGTTTTGACCCTGGAGTATGAGGATTTTTATTTCATCAACTGCTACTTCCCCAATTCAAAGGGTGATCTCAGCCGGCTGGAGCTCAAGGGGGAATTTAATGAGCTGCTCCAAACACACGCAGAAAAACTGGCAGAGAAGAAGAGTGTTGTCATCTGCGGTGATTTCAATGTCGCCCACAGGGAAATAGATCTTGCCAATCCCAAATCCAATGAGAAGAATGCCGGTTTTACCCCTGAGGAGCGGGCCTGGATGGAGAAGTTCTGCGCCGCGGGCTGGCTGGATTCTTTTCGTCTTTATCACCCTGAGCCCAAACGCTACTCGTGGTGGAGTTATCGCTTTCGGGCAAGGGAGAGAAATATCGGCTGGCGGATTGATTATTTTATGGTGGATGGTGCAAGCCGGAAGCGGATCAGGGACGCCGACATCCTGGAAGAGGTCCCGGGTTCTGACCATTGCCCGGTAACTCTTGATTTTAAGTAGCAGTTTTGAGTATGTTGTTACCTGTTACCAAACACCAATCCGGCACATGTCTGAGAATTGATAAACCGTTGGCGAGGCTTGTATGAGCGACGAGGTCGTGCACCAATATACGATCATTCTGGCTGATGATCACAGTCTGATCCGTCTGGGACTTAAAAACCTGATCCGCCATAACCCGGCCCTGGAGGTTATCGGCGAGGTTGGGGATGGGGAAGAACTCCTTGTCTTTCTGGAGGAGCAGGTCCCTGACCTGTTGATCCTCGACATCTCAATGCCGAAGATGAACGGCATTGAGGCGATCTCAAAGGTCAAGGCGCTCTACCCCGATCTTAAGATCCTGATGCTCACCATGCACAAGAACAAGCAATACTTTTATCACGCCATGGCCGCCGGAGCCGACGGTTACCTGATGAAGGACGATTCCGATGAGGAACTGCTCCTGGCCATCAAACGTATTCAGCAGGGGTCCACCTACCTGTCGCCTTTCCTCTCCCAGGATTTTGCCGATGATGTCATCGGCGCGTATCGCTCAAAGGGATCAACTCCGTTTGACTCGCTGACCCCCAGAGAAAGGGAGGTCCTGCAACTGGTTGTTGACGGTCACACCTCAAAAAAAATGGCGAAAATTCTTCACCTCAGTCCTCGTACCATAGACCATCACCGGGCCAACCTTCTCAAAAAATTCAACCTCAAGAACAGTGTTGATCTTGTCAATTTTGCCGTTCGCAACGGCCTTGTCATAAAGGATTTTTGACAACAGTCAGGCAGCAGCCTGTCTGCACCATTTATTCCCACTATTCTCCATTCCCACCCTCGTCTGATTTTCGCCAGTAAAGCCTGCTTTGGTGGTGTCTTGTGCTGGTGCAGCTGCCGATTTCAAAAAAATATTCATTTTTATTGAATACTGTTCTGCTGGCAACTCTTTGAAAATACAAATATTAATTCTTCGCATAGGTAAATATACCTAGTTGAAAATGGGTATTTCCTACAATTGTTATTTGGCTGCTGATGTGTTTTCTAAGACAGTGTAGATGACGTCGTAATTAAGCCCACCGCTCTCAATCTGGCGAAAACCTCCTTTTCGTCGTCGTGGTAAATGTGCTTTAGTTACAAGACACTCGGTGGCAACCGTTTGTTCTCATCTCTTCTCTCAGAGGTGGTCATGTGGCCCCTCATCCTCCTTGGTGGAGGGTTTTTTTACGACGTCATATTTTTTTTGAAAACAGATGCTGGAGTTACCTGTTGCAGACGGTGACTTCTGCAATACAGGTTGAAGGTCAAGGAGAGGAAGAATGAATAAAGCGGAACTTGTAGCAACCATTGCCAAATCTGCGTGCACCACCAAGGTGACGGCGGAAAAGGCTCTGAATAATGTTCTGGGTAACATGGTTAAGGCAATGATGTCCGGAGAGCGGGTGACCCTGCTTGGCTTCGGTACCTTCCGGGTTGTGGAAAGAGCTCCCAAGAAGGGACGCAATCCCCAGACCGGACAGGTCATTACCATTCCCGCACGAAATGCAGTGAAATTCAAGCCGGGTAAACATCTCTACAGCAGGGTGCAGTAAGGCTTTACTGAACCACTGGAAGGATTGAAAAAGGGGCTGTTGCGATCACTATCGCAACAGCCCCTTTTTTTTATTTCCGGGTTATTGGCGGCCAGGCCGTCTCAGCTTCGTATCGCCCTGAGGCGGAAGGCCCAGATGGCAGCTCCGAGACCAATGATCAGTATGGACAGGAGCTGACCCATGGAAACGAAGCTGAAGAGGAGGCCGATGTGCTCGTCGGGTTCACGGAAAAATTCAACGATGAAGCGCATTATACCGTAACCGATGAGAAAAAGTGCCAGCATGGAACCATGCGGCCAGCCGGGCCGCTTCTCCCAGGGTTTCTGTTTAAGTGACCAGAGCAGGATGAAGAGGACAACGCCTTCGAGAAGCATCTCGTAGAGCTGGGAGGGGTGCCGGGGCAGGGGCCCGCCTCCGGGAAAGACCATGGCCCAGGGGACATCGCTGACCCGGCCATAGAGTTCGCCGTTGATAAAATTGCCGATGCGGCCAAGGCCAAGGCCGATGGGGACGGTGACCGCATAGGTGTCGGCTCCGGCCCAGAAATCGACTTTGGTTATTTTTGCATAGATCCAGCCGCCGAGCATGACGCCGAGGCAGGCACCGTGAAAGGACATGCCGCCGCTCCAGGTGGCGGGGATTTCCATGGGGTGAGCCATGTAGTAGGAGAAGTTGTAGAACAATACGTAACCGAGGCGTCCGCCAATGATCACCGAGAGGATCAGGGTGAGGTTGGCGTTTTCAAAGACACGCTCCAGCTCCTTGAACTTGAAGCGTTTGATCTGGTACCAGACCAGGAAGTAACTGGCGGTAAAGCCAAGCACATACATGAGGCCGTACCAGCGGACCTTGAGCGGACCGAGACTGAAGATAACCGGATCGATTTGTGGAAAGGTCATCTGTCAGCTCCGTTCCTGACTGTTACGTTTGAGGTGGACCTGAAGTACTGAGACTGCGGCCGGGGTAACCCCGGATATGCGTGAGGCCTGGCCCAGTGAACGCGGCCGTACCGTGGTCAGTTTTTCCACTACCTCGGTGGAGAGTCCCGACAGCTGGGAGTAGTCAATATCTTCCGGCAGACCCGTTTTCTCCAGTTTCTTAAAGCGGGCCACCTGCTCCTCCTGTCGTTTGATATAGCCCTGGAATTTTATCTGGAGCTGGACCTCGCTGCACACTTCAGAGTCGGCAAGGGCCCGGACCTGTGTTTTTTGCTCTTCGGTGACAGGCAGTTCGGCCAGCAGGCCAAGGCTGAGTTCCGGCCGGCGCAGCAGCTCGGCAAGGCTGCTCTTACGTTTCAGGGCAACGGAGTCCAACGCGGCCAGAGCCTCGTTGCAGGCTTTGTTCGGGGTAAGCGTAATTGATTCAAGCAGGGCAACACCCTTATCCATGGCCTCTTTTTTCAGGACAAACTTATCATGGCTTTCATCGCTGAGCAGGCCGATCTCGTGACCGATGTCGGAGAGCCTGATATCGGCGTTGTCCTCCCTTAGCAGCAGCCGGTATTCCGCCCTGGAGGTAAACAGCCGGTAGGGCTCCCTGGTGCCGCAGGTGACCAGATCATCGATGAGCACACCGGTGTAAGCCTGGGAGCGGTCCAGGATGACGGGATCCTTTTTTTCGATGGAGCGTACCGCGTTGACGGCGGCCATCAGTCCCTGGGCTGCGGCCTCTTCATAGCCGGAAGTGCCGTTGATCTGGCCGGCGAGAAAGAGTCCGGGGACACGCTTGGTCTCAAGGCTCGGTTTAAGTTCCAGGGGGTCCACATAGTCATATTCAATGGCGTAGCCGGGCCGCATGATCAGGGCATTTTCAAGACCTTTGATGGAGTTGATCATGGCCGCCTGAGTTGAAAGCGGCAGACTGGTGGGCAACCCGTTGGGGTAGACCTCCACCGTGTCGAGACCTTCAGGTTCAAGAAAAATCTGGTGCCGCCCTTTTTCAGGAAAACGCATAACCTTGTCTTCAATGGAGGGACAGTAACGGGCACCGACTCCTTCAATGATACCGGTGAACATGGGTGATTGATCGATGCCGCCACGGATGATCTCGTGGGTTTTCTCGTTGGTGTAAGTGATGTGGCAGGGGTGTTGAGGGAGTTTGTAGTCGCCTTTTTCACCAAAGGAGAAAAATGACGGCGGCTGGTCAGAGTGCTGGACTTCAAGCTCTGAATAGTCGATGGTTTTGGCGTCGAGACGGGGGACTGTCCCTGTTTTCATCCGTCCCATCTTAAAACCGGTCTCTTTGAACCAGCCGGCAAGCGAGGTGGATGGAGTGTCCCCCATTCTGCCGGCAGGAAACTGTTTGAGACCAATATGAATCAGGCCGTTGAGAAAGGTGCCGGTGGCCACCACCACTGCCCCTGTTTCAATTTCTTCATCCAGGGAGGTACGGATGCCGCAGACCCTGCCTTCCGAGTCGGTGAGGATCTCGTCAACCACGGTCTGGCGGATATCAAGGCCCTCCTGGGCCTCCATGACCGATTTCATCCGCAGCCGGTAGAGGAGCCGGTCGGCCTGGGCACGGGACGAGCGGACCGCAGGCCCCTTTGAGGTGTTGAGGCGGCGGAACTGGATGGAGGTGGCGTCGATGTTTTTTGCCATCTCACCGCCCAGAGCATCAATTTCACGGACCAGGTGGCCCTTGGCCAGCCCGCCGATGGCCGGGTTGCAGGACATGGCGCCGATGGTGTCGACGTTGATGACCGCAACAAGCGTCCGGCAGCCCATCCGGGCGGCGGCCAGTGCTGCTTCGCAACCGGCGTGGCCGGCGCCGATGACTGTGATATCGTATTGTTCCATAGGTTCGGGGATTCAGGTGAAAAGAATATGGCCACTACCTACATAAATGCAGGGGATTCGTCAATCGGTAAGAGTTGGGCCGGCTGCTGAGCAACCATTTTTTTGATATGTTTGTTTGAGAGACTGTGTTTATGAAATTTTCGGATTTGTCGGCCACCAGATCAGTGCCCAGCGCGGCGGTCGGCTGCGGCGGATGGTGACGGAGTCGCCGTCGCGGGCTACGATCTGACGTTCAAGGTAGCTCCGCAGCAGCTCTTCTTCTTTGGTGGTCAGCTCCTTGAGCATCCAGCGGTAGGACTTCATGGCCGTGTCAATGGAGTCAAAGCGGGTGTCCTGGTCCAGCTTGATGATATCGACATGGGGGTGGATGCCCATGGTGTAGAGAATGTTCAGCGTATAGATGTAATCCGGGCCGGAGTTGAAATCCCGGCCAATGGCTTCAAAGGCTGCCGGTTCAAAAGGGGTCGGGGAGATACGGTCGCTGATAAAGACATACTTTTTTGCATAGCGGTTGAGTCGTGTCAGGGCTGAACGCAGATCGTCCACGGCCATGGAGCGGGAGGCGATGGCGATATCATGGGGGACTACGCCGTGGCTCTGCCAGTCATCCTCCCAGGCAGCACAGATGGTGGTGATGTTTTTGTGGCCCTGATCAGCTCCGCTTTGTTCCAGGATTTCAAGCATGGTCGGTGAGTAGTCAATGGCGGTGACCGAGGCTCCGTGTCCGGCCAGAGGCAGAGCCAGGGTTCCAGGGCCTGCGCCCACGTCAAGGATGGTGGTCGAGCTGTCGAGAAAGGGGTCTATCTTCTCAAGAAAAAGGTCCACATAGGGCGAGCGGCTGTTTCTCTCCTGAAAGGAACGGGCCTTTTTGTTCCAGTCACCGGCCCCTTTGGAGCACCAGGATTTATTCCGGCGGCTGTTTTTCCAGAGTCGGTCCCAGTCGATATCCTGGTAGGTGGTGGTAGTGGTCATAGTTGCAGCTTGTGGAGGGAAGCAAATTTGAAAGGTTCAGGGGGAACTGTTCAGCAGTACCCCATCCGGAGTCCCTCAGTTTCGTTTACCTGCTGAATAGTTACGTTCAGGGGAGGATAACACGCTGTTTTGGGTGGCGCAAGGAATGGAAGCGGGTCCGGTGTTAAGCCGTATTTCTCACAACAATCTTGCTGAGAACTATAGGCTAAAGGGAAATGACGACCCTGAAACGGAAAAAGTTTGACACCTTTTCTGATCTGTGTTTTATATTTCTGTTTGGTGTTTTGTTCAGACGCCTGTTGCCGGGCGCTGACGGTCAGATCCACCGCAGTAATAATCCCGGTTGTTTGGCGGTGGACAACTTTGTTAAGTGCAGGACCAGGATAATAACTGTCACAGCGGTCTTGCCGTGGTCTGTAGTAACAGGCCGGATGATCAGCAGTAAAACATAAGCCATGTTCGTCATGGATTAGGAGTCGACAATGAGTAAGAGAACTTTTCAACCCAGTAATCTGAAGCGGAAAAGGACCCATGGCTTCCGTGCCAGAATGTCAAGCCACGGCGGCCGTGCCGTGATCAAGGCCCGGCGGGCCAAGGGTCGCAAGCGTCTTTCGGCCTGACCCGGGTGCAGTCGTTTAAATTGCCCAAGACCTCGCTGTTGAGGAAACCAGGTGAATTTGAACGGGTCTATAAACAAGGGAAGCGGCTCCGCGGCAGAGGTTTTGCTCTAATTACCCTGCCCAATGGCCTGGGTTTCAACAGAATCGGAATCAGTATCCATCGACGGATCAAAGGAGCGGTAAGGCGAAATCGGTTAAAGAGGATTATACGGGAATCCTTTCGTCTCAACCGCGGCTGTTTTCCAGCCGGATCCGACATCGTCTTTACCGTTCGTTCCGACTTTACCCTGACGAGCCCTGCGGAAATTGACCGGGCCGTGTCCCTATTACACTGAGCGAGTGGTTGTTTTGTCCGGAACAGTTTTAAACTTTCTGGCCAGCAGTCAAAACTATTGTGATAGTTAAAAAAGGGATCCTCCTTATTATCAAGGGGTACCGTTACCTCATCTCTCCCCTTTTCCCGCCAAGCTGTCGCTTTACTCCCACCTGTTCTTCCTATGCCCTCACCGCCATTGAATGTCATGGCGTATTCAAGGGCGGCTATATGGCTGTTCGCCGAATACTGCGCTGCCATCCCTTTTCACCAGGGGGCTACGACCCGGTTCAAGGACACTGTCACTGTCAGAAAAAAACTAAGGGGCTGTTGTAAACGGCTCACTATCTCCCGTGCCTTCGTTGTAATAACAGGGGATTCTTCAAACATACTGAATCATGGATACCTATAGAGCTTTTTTAGCAATCGTCATTTCTTTTCTTATTCTCATCGGTTACCAGTATTTCTTCATCGGTTTCGGCTCTGATCAGCCTGTCCCGGAAGAGGGTGCCCCGCCGCAAGTCCAGACACTGCCAGCGGCCGATCAAACAGCAGCGCAGCAAACAGCAGCGCAGATTTCAACGGAAAAAAAGACTGAAAATAAGGTCGCTGAGGTGGCGGTTCCGGAACAGGAAGCAGGCCGGCCGGCGGAAGAAGTGACCGTTGAGACCAACCTCTACACTGCCGTACTCACTGAAAGCGGTGCAGCCGTAAAAAGTTTTGTCCTGAAAGATTACAGGATGGAGCTGGAAGAGGAATCACCGGGGATGCAGCTGGTCAACACCGACGAGAAAGAAGGGCTGCCGATGCGGTTTTCCTGGGGCTCTATTGCCGGTGACCGGCAGCTCTACAGCAGGGACCGCGCCCAGGTCGATTTTGCTGATGGCAAGGGGGAACTGACCTTTGGGGCAAGCACCGGAGGTGTTGCGATTAGTCGTAACTATGTCTTCCATGAGGACTCCTTCCTCATCGACCTTCAGGTCCATGTGAAAAATCAATCGGGCCAGGTGTTGCAAGGTGCTGCCGTACTGCACCAGGCCAATCGTCCCTTCCAGACCATTACCGCTGCCAGCCGCTTTCTTTTTTCCGGTCCGGCCGCTTATGTCAACGGTTCGCTGGAGGAGTTCAAAGCCAAGACCAGAAAAGAAGGGCCCCATGTTATCCAGGGTCCCATGGACTGGGCCGCTTACGAGGGAACCTATTTCATCTCGGGTATCCTGCCCGGGGAAAAAGAGAACCTCCTCAAGATGGAAGGTGGTGGAGAAGATGAGACCGCCCCGGTCAGCATGAGCCTGACTGGACCGCTGGATACTCTGCAGCCCGGAGAGGAGAAACTTTACAGCTATCGTCTCTATATCGGGCCGAAGAAACTCGCCCGGCTGCAGGAAATTGGTGACAATCTGGATCAGGCAGTCAATTTCGGCTGGTTTGACGTGATCGCCAAGCCGACCCTGTGGCTGCTTAATTTTTTCAATTCATTCTTCAACAATTACGGAATTGCCATCATCCTGGTGACGATCCTCTTCAAGGTTGCCTTCTGGCCAATTACCCAGAAGGGTCTGAAGTCAATGAAGAATATGCAGAAGCTGCAGCCCAAGATGGTCAAGCTCAAGGAGAAGTACAAGAGCGATCCGGCCAAGATGAACCAGGAGGTTATGAACCTCTACAAGACCTACAAGGTCAACCCCCTTGGCGGTTGTCTCCCCATGGTGCTGCAGATCCCTATCTTTTTCGCCCTTTACAAGGTGCTGCTCCAGTGTATTGAGCTGCGGCATGCGCCTTTCATGCTCTGGATTAACGACCTTTCCGCCCCTGACCGTCTCTGGATCGGGTTTGACCTTCCGTACCTCGGAGGCATCCCGGTGTTGACCCTGCTCATGGGCGGGTCCATGTTTCTTCAGCAGAAAATGACACCGACCACAGCCGATCCGACCCAGGCCAAAATCATGATGTTTCTCCCCGTGGTCTTTACCTTCATGTTTCTTAATTTCGCCTCCGGCCTGGTGCTCTACTGGTTTATCAATAACCTGCTCGCCATTTTACAGCAGCAGATGATCAATCGGCAGAAAAAGGCGTGAGTCCCTCTCCCTCTATCAATAGGAACAGTTAATGTCAGCAGCAAAAAAAGACTTTTTCGGTAAAGAGGTGGCGGATGCGATCAAGGAGGCCTGCACGTCTCTTCAAGCCGCCCAGGAAAATTTAGATATCGAGGTTATCGAGACCGGTTCAACAGGAATATTCGGTCTGATCCGTAAAAAGGCCCATATCCGTGCCTCCGTAAAAGGTGATGGTGAAGAGTCCGCAGAAGTGGCCGAGCCGAAAAAAAAGGCTGCACCAAAGAAAAAAGCGGGACGGCCCAAAAAGGCGGCTAAAAAGGAACAGCCCAAACAAGAGAGTGTTCCTGAAACAGAGGCTGATGCCGAAGTAAAAAGTGAAAAAAAGGCTGTTAAAAAAGCTGCCCCGGTTGTTGAAAAAGAACCGTTGACCGAGGAGACCATTGAGGCGGTACGGGAGCAGCTCTCAGAACTTCTCACCCGGATGGGATTCCCCTCGGAAGTCAAAACCGAGGTAGAGGGTGTAAATCTTCACTGCCATATCGGTGGCGACCACCAGGAAGCCCTCACCGGCCAGGAAGGAAAGATCCTGGACAGCCTGCAGTACCTGATGCGTAAGATGATCACCCGGTCAGTGAATCAGCGGGTTCGGCTATCCATCGATGTCGGTGACTTCCGGGAAAGACGGGAGCAGGATCTCAAGGAGCAGGCAGTGGTATTGGCGGCGAAGGT
>JBDLID010000063.1:0-17626 GCA_039715055.1 Thermodesulfobacteriota bacterium
CCGTCTTCAGCCAGCAGCACCCTGCCCGATTTGATCATGGCAATGTCGGTGGTCGTGCCACCCACATCAACCACCAGACCGTCGCCTTCGGTCTGCATGGCTCCGAACTCTGCCGTACAGGCAGGGCCTGAAGCGACGGTGGCACCTGCCTGCTGCACCGCGTCATCCATACTAATCGGCCTGCCGTTGCCGCTGACCACACTCACCGGACACGATATCTTCTCCCTGATCATGGCGGCCTGAATTCCTGCAAGATAATCCTCCATGAGCGGCATCAGCTTGGCATGAAGTGCAGCGGTTGCCGCCCGTTCCCTCATCCCGGCGTGGATGGAAACCCGGTGTGAGCAGAATACCGGCTTGGGGTCGATCATCGAGATCGCCTTTTCGGTGACCAGTTCATGGGTGGGATTCTCCACGGCCATGGAGGCACAGACTGCATAGGCATCAACCTCGTTCTTGAGACCTTCAATGGTGTCGACAATATGCTCGATATCAAGCGGCTCTTCCTCGTCACCAGCGATGGTATGGCCTCCCTTAACAAAAACATTTGCCACCACAGGCAGCCGGAAATGCTTGACATAACCGATGACAAAAAGCCCCACCCTTGCACCCTTGTTTTCGACCACTGCATTGGTGGCAAGGGTTGTGGAGAGACAGAGTTCAGCAATTTCCTCACCCCCAACCGATGATTTCTGCAGAAGTTCTTCAAGGGCCCGGGCGGTTCCCCTGGCCAGATCGTAGTGGGTTGTGGGCTGCTTGGCGGTCTCAAGCACTACCCCGCTCTCTGTGTCAACCAGTACCGCGTCGGTATAGGTTCCGCCGGTATCAATTCCAATCCTGTAATTTGCCATGATCCTTTACCTGGGAGGATGCCTCTCTACGGTTATTTTTTTATTTGCTGTCCAAACCGGCAGCTGCTGACCGGGTAAACGGTCGCCCATACTAACTGATCTCTTGAGGGGCGGCAACCATCAGAAGGTTTCCCCCTTGTCTGCTGCACCCCTGTGGTGTATCCTGCTGCAAATCTTAGTGCAACCATTATCCTGGTATCCATATGAGCTTTCTCAATCTCTCTGAAAAAAATATTGTTGTTTTCGGTCTTGCCAATAAAAAATCCGTTGCCGCTGTCACCGCAAAAACCCTTGGTGCCCAAGGGGCACGGATCATCCATGTGGTTCGCAGTGAAGAACGAAAACAAACTGCGGTCAAACTCTTTCCCGAGTCCGAAGTCCTTATCTGCGATGTGGAGGATGAAAACAACATCAAAAGCGTTGCAGCACAAATCAAAGAGTTGATCAAACCGGACCAGGGCGGCCGTATCCACGGACTGCTCCACTCCATCGCCTTTGCCAACTATTCCGAAGGGCTCAAGCCCTTTCATCAAACGTTGAAAAAGGACTTTCTCCAGGCCGTGGACATCTCCTGCTTTTCCCTGATCTCCATCTGCAACCATCTCCAGAAGCTCTTTTCCGACAGTGCCTCGGTGGTCACCATCTCAATTTCCACCACTCGGATGGCTGCGGAAAATTACGGCTACATGGCGCCGATCAAGGCAGCACTTGACTCTTCACTCTGCTTTCTGGCAAAAAGCTTTTCCCCGTTCTCACAGGTCCGCTTCAACGCCGTGGCTCCCGGTCTGCTCAAGACTTCGGCCTCGGCGGGTATCCCCGGCTATGTGGACAGCTACCTCTTTGCCGAAAAGGCCATCCTCCGCAAAAAAGCCCTGACTACTCAAGAGACTGCAGATACGGCCGCCTTTCTTCTCTCCGAACGCTCCTCGGGCATCACCACCCAGACCATCGTCGTTGACGGCGGCATGTCTGTGAATTATTTTGACAAGGAGATCGTTCAATCAAGCCTTGAGTAACCCCGTTTTTCCCCTTGTATTTGACTGATCGCCCGGCGATCATCCATGGAGGGTTCAATGAAAATACTCATCACCGGCGGCTCCGGCTTTGTCGGCACGGCCCTTGGCAACGCCTTCCTTGACCGCGGACACCGGGTCACCGCCATTGGCGGCCATGAACACCGACACCTGCCGCAAAACCCCGACTACCTCTACATTGCCGCAGACACCAGCCAAAAAGGCAGCTGGCAGGAGCTGGTTTCGGAGCAGGACCTCCTTGTCAACCTGGCAGGACGCTCCGTCTTCCACCTCTGGAGCAGCTCCTATAAAAAAGAACTGTATGAGAGCCGGATTCTCACCACCCATAACCTGGTCGAGGCAATCACGCCCGGCTCGACACCAACCCTGATCAGCGGTTCAGCTGCCGGTTTCTATGGCGACGGTGGAGATGAGCTGTGGCGGGAAGAACATCCACCGGGCAGTGACTTTCTCGCCCGTCTCTGCGTTGACTGGGAAAAAGAGGCGCTTACCGCTGTTGACCGAGGGTGCCGGGTGGCCCTCGCCCGCTTCGGAGTCATTCTGGGTCGAGAGGGCGGCGCCCTGAAAACCATGAAAACTCCGTTTAAACTCGGTCTTGGTGGCCCCTTGGGCAGCGGCAGACAATGGTTCCCGTGGATTCACCTGACTGATGTGATCGGCGGGATTCTTCATATCGTAAACTCCCCACAGCTGGACGGGCCGGTCAACTTTTGCGCCCCTGCCCCAGTGCGTCAAAAGGAATTTGCTGCAGCCCTTGCTGCCCGCCTTCACCGCCCTCACGTCCTACCGGCACCGGCATCTCTTATCCGCCTGTTCCTTGGCGAATTCGGTGCATCCCTGCTCCAGGGACAGAAAGTCCACCCTGGAGTACTGGAGCGAGAGGGTTACCCGTTCAGGCATCATGATCTCCAAACGGCCCTTGCTGACCTCCTCTGATGAGTGGCCCGCAATCCACCTTTATCCACAAGAGCCGTTTTGATACCTCGGCATGGGAGCTGTACCGGTATCATTCCCGGCCCGGTGCCCTGGAAAGGCTGATTCCGCCATGGGAGAAGACCGTTATCCTCTCAAGAGAAGGTAACGGTGTCGAGATTGGCTCAACAAGCCATCTCAAGGTCGGAATCGGCCCGTTTTCCCTGAACTGGCAAGCCAGGCATATCCACGACAAGCCAGGTCGTTCTTTTGAAGACATCCAGGTCAAAGGCCCCTTTCGTTTCTGGTCCCACTGCCACCTCTTTTCCGATCACCCTGACGGAGGCGGGCTCCTTGAAGACCGTATCACCTACCGGCTGCCATTTCACCACCTGGTTCCCACCCGGGGCCACAAAATCCTGCACGACCATCTTCGACGGCTCTTCACCAGCCGCCATGCCACCCTGGGAGAAGACCTTCGCGCCCATAAACGCTGCAGGAAACCTATGCGTTTCCTCATTTCAGGCGGCAGCGGCCTGATCGGGACAGCCCTGAAACCCTTTCTAACCACCGGCGGCCACCAGGTCTGGACCCTGGTCAGACGACCACCTCGACCAGGCCATCATGAAATCTTCTGGGATCCGGTAAACGCCACCATTGACCGGGACAACATCCCGTCGGTCGATTGTATAATCAACCTCGGCGGCGACAATATCTCCACCGGGCGCTGGTCGTCCCATAAAAAGAGTCGCATCATCGACAGCCGTATTATCTCGACCCGGCTGCTGGCCAAAACCGCTGCTGCAATGTCGCCTCCCCCTGAGAGTTTTATCAGCGCGTCAGCTATCGGATATTACGGCGACACCGGTGATGAACCGGTCAGGGAAAATCACCGGCCGGGAAGCCAGTTTATCTCAGATGTCTGCAGGCAGTGGGAACAGGCTGCACTACCGGCTGAAAAAGCCACCATCCGCACCCTGCTTCTGCGCATCGGTGTGGTTCTCAGTCCCAGGGGAGGTGCCCTTCAAAAATTTCTCCCCGCTGCCAAAGCCGGACTTGGCCCAATGGGACCCGGCAGCCAATATCTCAGCTGGATTTCTATTGACGACATGGTTGCTGCGCTCCTCCACTGCTCCACTGCTACCGGACTCTACGGTCCCGTTAATATCGCCGCACCTGAGCCTCTTCCCCAGAAGCAGTTCATGCTACAGCTGGCCACGCTTCTCAATCGATCCGGCCGCATTCATATCCCCGCGCCCCTCATTCGCCTCCTTTATGGCCAGATGGCCGAAGAAACCGTCCTCAGCGGTTGCAGGACCGACTGTTCCAAACTGATCGACTCCGGTTTTTCCTTCCGCCATCCACGCCTTGAACAGGCATTATGCCACCTTCTCGGCCGCACCCGCCAACGCCCAGGGAATCTTTTATGAGCAGGAACCTGAAAATTCTCATTGTAACGATACTGACTGCAGGACTCGCCTTTGGCTTTGGTCATCACCTGACCCCCCACTCTTCTGCCACCGGTTTTGAGAGGCTTCATATCTTTTTATTCAACCTCTGCGGCGGTTCCACGGTCTTGCTGCTTTTCAGTGAGGGGAGGCGACACCTGAGCTTGACCACCGGGCTCTTTTTCTTTCTCGCCGTTGGCTTCACCCTGGCCGCCACTTTTGAGTTCTATACTATTGCCATGCTTCTGCCCTTACCCCTGGCCCTGCTGGTTGAATATATCCGAACTCAGACCTTTGGCAGGCTGTGGCCAGCTGCGCTATTTTCAGGCCAGGAGACCGCCGCAGCCAAATTTCACCAGGCCGCACTACTCTGTCTTTCCCTCAGCCTTGTCTTCTCAAGTTTCGTCATTGCCAATAATTCCTACTTCCACCTGTTTTCTCTGGAAAAATTTGCCCTCAACACCTTTTTTCTCGCCTTTTCCTTCCCCCTCTCTCTGATCACCATGGCTGTCATCTTCAGTCGAGTGGAGCAAAACGCAAGTTCAACCGGACGTTTTCAGACCGAAATCTGTTTCTGGGGGGTGAATCTCGGTGTCATTGTCTTCTTCCTCTTTATCCTTGCCCATCAATATATTCCTCAACTGCTCTGTGCCCTGCTCCTCTTTTTTATTGTTCTTCTCATTTGTTACCTCTATGTCAGGCTGGGCTCAAAGACACAGGAGAAAACCTTTCTCGGCTCCGGCCTGCTTTTTCTTCTGATCACTTCGGTCAGTGGAATCAGCTACATCCTCCTCAAATTTTCCACAACCCTCACCCCTGAAACACTCTACCCCCTGCTGAGACTCCATGCCTTCACTGCACTCTATGGCTGGAACCTCAGCGGCCTTGCCGTTATCTGTCGCCGTGGCGATTTCCCCATCACCCTCCACTCAGGCAAGGTGATCATCCTGCACTGGCTGACCGTTGTCATTCTCTGCCCCCTTGGTTATTTTTTTGCGCCTGTCGCCGTTGTTGCTGTGGTCTGTTATGTCATTTTGCTCTTTCACCTCTTTTTAAACCGGGGAGTCATCGATACTGATCTGGGAGATTCGCTTCACACCTTGCCGCACCGATAAAGAAACTATATTTGTAACTATTCAGCTTAAAGCTGGATTCGTCCCTAAGCAGGGAACTGTAATTGTTTAGCAGGGCCCGCAGTGTGGTCAAGCAGGCTGACGAAGCGTACTTGTGCTACTCGAGGCGGCCTGATCGACCACAATGTGGGTGCTGCTGAACAGTTACCTATATTTTAAAATGAGGTGAGTCTGACCGGTATCGACGATCTGCGATCACTATTAAACTAAGGGTACCTTGAAAAATTAGTATTTTGGTTCCAAATCAAGGCGTGAGTAGAATTTTGCCACAGGCATATAGTTGATATTCCGAGGACAAAATTCTACTCGCAACGAAAAGTTGGGACTAAAAGGCAATTTTTCAAGGTGGCCCTAACTCCGGAGAAAGCCGGAACATGCTGCAGGATAAAAACATCTGCGAAAAGGTAGACAACCGGCCTTACTGACCTGTCTGCCGGTCGACAAATATGTCGAATCTGGCTGACAAGACCTCCCAGCCCCCCTTCAACACACACAGAAACAACAATTTTACAAATAGTTAGCGCCATCGAACATAAATTGTCGATCCAGACACCGGTTGCTCGACAAAATTGTCGACACAAAGTCCATGATCCATGGTAATTATACACCGACAGAGGTGATCAAAGTTATTTGATGATTTTGATAATTATTTTTATATTATAATTTCAGCATATTAACAAACAAAACACAACCAGGCATGATTATTGATAGCTCTTTACACACATTTAACCAATCACGTCACTTGTAAAAAAGGAGCTGACAATGAACCTGCGTAAAATCACCTCAATGACCATGCTGATCGCTTTTGTGCTCTGCATTCTCACCACTGTAATCCTCTATATCGTACCCCACGGCCGGGTGGCCTACTGGGCGGACTGGCGGCTCTGGGGATTATCAAAGGGCCAGTGGAGCGACCTCCACGTCAACCTCGGTTTTCTCTTCCTCATCGCCGGCCTTCTTCACGTCTTCTATAACTGGAAGGTGATCACCGCCTATATGAAAAATAAATCCAGGGAGATGAGGGTTTTTACCCCCAGCTTTAACGCCGCCATGGTGGTGACTCTCATCGTCGGGTTCGGCACCTACTTTCACATTCCGCCCATGTCAACGGTGCTTGAATTTTCCGAGTCAATCAAGGATGCAAAGTCAGAGGTCTTTGGTGAGCCACCCTACGGTCACGCCGAACTGTCCTCCCTGAAGATATTCACCAAAAAGATGAATATTGACCTGGAAAAGGCAAAATCCCTGCTCGAAAAGGCACAGATCACTGTTGAGAACGAAAAACAGACCATCGGCGAAATTGCCGACGCCAACAATACCAACCCGAAGAGACTCTACGAAATCATCAAACCGGCAGAGGCCAAAAAGGTGGGCAACGCTCCATTTCCCGACACACCCTTTTCTGGTTTCGGCAGGAAAAAGCTCAATGACATCTGCCAGGAGTTCGGCCTGGATATTGATGCTGTTATCAAAGGCCTGGCCAAGGAAAACGTCACAGCCCATGGTGATGATACCATCAAAGAAATTGCCGAGGGAGTGGACATGGACCCGCACGCATTTTTCGAGACCCTGCACAGTGTTGTCACTGCACAGAAATAAACTGGTCACAATCCTTTTGGCCGCCATTTTCCTCTCAGCCCTGCCCGCATCGGGTAGGGCTGAAGAGGTCACCGGTCAAATCGAGACCATTGACCGAGCCAGGCGGACGGTTGTTGTCAAGGATGTGCTGATCGGATCCAGTGGTGAGCGCCACCCATCGCTGACTATTTCACTTTCAGAATCCATGTGGTTCAAACGTCCCGGAGGCCGTTATCTGCCGGGCTGCATAAAGGAAGGTTTTCCGGTCAGGGCCTGGGGCAATTTTGAAACAGATGGAACAACCTTCCATGCTGAAAGAATCCGCAGCGGCCACTACAACCCTGACGACCCAACCGGTGTGAGGGAACGGCTGGGACAGAGCTGCGGTCGTGGTCTTCACAAGCAGGGAAACCGCAAACAGAGCGATGGGACTTTCAGTCGACAAAGTTCCGGTCCGGGTAAAATCGGCCAGGCGGAAAGGGGTCGAACCGGTGAACAGGCCGGAGGAAAAAACCGCGGTAAAGAAAATGGCCACGGCAATGGAAACGGTCATGGCGGCGGGAATGGTGGAGGAGGTCGTCGATGAAACCCGACTCATCTCCTGACAAGATCCACCCCGCTCCGACCTTTCTCTCCTGGCGCGCCAACCTCACTGTCTTTGCACTGCTCATAGCAGTTGTCCTGTCGCTGTTTTTCTACCAGCTTAACCGGATTCACCACTCTTTTGAAAAACAGGCTCTTAAACGCTCCAAGATGATGGTGGCCATCATCCTGGAGAATGTTGAAAATGCAGTTCTTACCGGTGAGGTTATCGATAAGACCATTGAGATCTTTCTGGCGGCAAGCAGTGAATTTGCCTCCTACCTCGATGATATCCGACCGTTTACCGAAGAAGAACTGAGCGCCTTTTCAGAAAAAGCCGGCCTGGCAGGGGTTACTGTGATCCGTGACGATGTGCCGCCGCTTTCGGCACCGGCTGCCTGGTTGAAGGGTTCGGCAGACTGCACTCCAGACAACTCAGAACGCAAAATTACAAGGCACCGCAACCTTGCCACCTACACCCACCACTTTGAAGATGACTCCGGCTGCCTGGTGGTGGGTCTTGATGCGACTCAAATCGACCAGCTGAGTCAGCGAACCGGGCTTGAGGCCCAACTCGATGAGCTGTCGAAACTCTCTGATATCCATTACATTCGGATCGAAGAGGCTCCTGGTGACAACCAGGCGGAAGGTGTGCAACTGCTTGACAGCTCCTCACAGTCTGTTGCCGAAACCCGGCTCAGTACCGATCTCGGTACCCTGGTGGTGGGTTTTGATGCCACATATTTTTCCAATCGTCGCACCGAACTTCGCCGTCAGTTCCTTCTCTTCGGTATAATCCTCTGCCTGCTTGGCGCTTCTTCCTCCTGGCTGCTGAAACGGTACCAGACCGCCGATATTGAAAAGAGCCGTGAGGTTGAAAAGATGCTTGCCAGACAGCATGAGGAGGCTGCCCTGGGCCGGGCCGCCGGTGCCATTGCCCACGAAATTCGCAACCCGCTCAACGCCCTTGATATGGGACTGCAGCGACTTCTCATCGAGTCTGACAACCTGGCCAACGATCAGCGTGACCTGCTCAGCTCCATGAGGGAGGCAACCCGGCGCACCGACTCCATCATTTCCAGGCTGAAACGCTATACCCAACCGCTTAGTCCTGCAACTGAGCCGATCCAGCTTGACACCCTGCTCGACAAAACAATTACCCTCTACCAGGACGTTGCCCGCAGGAGACAGGTCGCCATCAGCACCAACGTCGAGTCACCGCTCATGGTTCAGGGAGACCCGGACCTGCTTGGCGAGTTGATCGAAAACCTGCTCAAAAACAGTATTGAAAGTGACAGTGACCACGTCAACATCAGTTTGGCTAAAGAAAACAGTGCGGCAGTGCTGCAGCTGACAAACTCCGCTTCTGATCTGTCTGACCATGCGCTTGAGCAGATGATGGAGCCCTACTTTACAACAAAAACCCGTGGAACAGGGCTCGGCCTCTCTCTCTGTCGCCGGATAGCCGACGCCCATAACGGCCGGATCTCCATCAGCCGCGGACCGGAACCGGACAGCCTGGCGGTAACTGTCCGGCTGCCGCTGGATATCAAAAGTCGTACGTAATTTTTTAACCGGAGAAACCAATGCATATCCTTGTCGTCGATGACGAACAGATCCAGCGCGAGATGCTGGCCGGATTTCTAAAAAACCAGGGCTACAACGTCATCACCGCCGCAGGCGGCGCAGAGGCGTTGAACAGCTTTGAGGACTACCCTCTCGACCTGGTACTGCTTGATCATCGTATGGGTGATATGAACGGTGACGAGGTCCTCGCCAAGATGAAAGCACGCAACCCGCTGATCCACGCCATCATGATCACCGCCTACGGAGCGGTGGAAACAGCGGTCAAGGTCATGCAGCTTGGGGCTGATGATTTTCTCGAAAAACCGGTGGACCTGGAAAAGCTCCTTGCCAAGATCCGTACAATTGATGAACAGCTCATTGTCGCAAGGGAGGCAGACCAGGTCGCAGAAGGTGTCCAGGCTGAAGATCTGCCCATCAAGATTATCGGTGATTCAGCTAAGATGCAAAACATCTTCTCCATGGTCAAACGGGCCGCGCCAACACCCTGGACCATTCTGGTGCGAGGAGAAACCGGTACCGGCAAGGAACTCATCGGCCGCCTCATCCACGGCCTCAGCCCCAGGAACAACAAACCGTTCATGGAATTGAACTGTGCGGCCGTTCCTGAAAACCTCTTTGAGTCTGAATTGTTTGGCCATGAAAAAGGCGCCTTTACCGGTGCCGATAAAAAACGTAAAGGGCTCTTTGAACAGGCCCATGGCGGCACCCTCTTTCTCGATGAGGTCGGGGAGATTCCTGCTCCGGTCCAGGCAAAACTTCTGCGGGTGCTCCAGGAAAAAACCATCACCCGACTGGGATCAAGCAGCCAGGTTGATGTTGACGTCCGCATCGTTGCCGCCACCAACCGGGACCTCAAGAACATGGTCGATGAGGGGCTCTTCCGCGAAGACCTTTTCTTTCGCCTCAACGTCATTGAAATGCAGATTCCTCCCCTGCGTGAACGAAAAGAAGATATCAGCGCCCTGCTTGACTTCTTTCTTGCCAAATATTCAGAAGTCCCGGTCACCCTGGCCAGTGAAGCCATGACCCAGGTTATGAAGTATAATTTCCCTGGAAATGTCAGGGAACTGGAGCACCTGGTCCAGCGGCTGATCACCATGACGAGAGGGACGACCATTAATCTCAGCGACCTGCCGCCGGAAATTCGCTCCAGTCAATCAACTGATCTCCAGGGCAGCCTTGGGGAACAGCTGGCCGCCTTTGAAGAACGGCTGCTCACGGAAGCTCTGAAGGCCAACGGCTGGGTACAGACCAGGGCCGCGGAACAGCTCGGAATCAGTGAACGGGTACTCCGCTATAAAATGCAGAAGGCGGGAATTAAAAAAGGCTGATCTGAAACTGCGGCTGTCTTGCCGACAACCGGTACATCAGGATGGTAAAATAAACTCCGGAGCAGATGTGTCGCGGCTACCCTGCAGAAGGTCCTCCAGGCTTGTGACTTCCCGGGGATCGATGGCCAGGAAGGGTGCGGCGGCCCGGTAAACGTCAAGTGGTTCAGCACCCTGCTCACGCATGGAGTGCAGCGAGAGAGCCCGGTCCGACTTGGACAGCTTGGCGCCCGCCGGACCTGTCACCAGGCCGTGGTGGAAAAATTGGCTGCGGCTGAAAGACTGCTCATCAAGACATCGGCTCATGAATAGCTGCGCCGCCGTGGAACCGAGTAGATCCTCACCTCGAACGATCAGGCTGATCCTGTCATCCAGGTCATCAGCAAGACTGGCCAGCTGATAGGATGGACTGTTGTCCCGCCGCCAGAGGATGAAGTCCCCCATATTTTCAGTGAGCCCTACCTCTTTCCCCTCCACCTGAACAACCACTCCTCCGGGAACCAACAGCCGGGTAGCTCCATTGGTGTTTTCTGTTTTACTCTTGAGACGACAGAATCCCGGATACACCGAGTTCCCGACCTTGGCCCTGATCTCACGCCGTGAACAGTCGCAGCTGTAGGCATGGCCCTCTTCACGCAGCCGCTGAAGCAGCTGCCGGTAGCGGTCAAAACGGTGGTGCTGGGAATAACTGCGATGGAACTCATCTGCCCCCTGGGGTCCCTCGTCCCAATCAAGGCCGAGCCAGTCCAGCTGTCGAAAGACATCATCCACATACTCACTGCGGCAGCGCTGGCCGTCCCCGTCATCGATACGCAGCCGCAGAATACCACCCGCCCGGCGCACCAGTATCCAGGTGATAATAAAGTTAACCCCGTTGCCGAGATGGAGATAGCCGCTGGGAGTCGGGGCGAAGCGGGAGCGGAGGGGGAACTCAGAGATCAATGGTGTACCTTGCAATTATAAGCAGACAATAAATACAGGCCGCCAAACCGGACAAACTGAAGCAAACCACAAGCGGCCACAAAAAAGACAATATAACAGGAAGAAGCCCCCATATGCACCATGTTTTGGGTCCGGCATCCATTTTTGCAGGATGTTGATCCATGATATACTTCTTTTAAGGGAGACCCGATTGAGTCTTTATGATGTCAGCTGACAACTACTCAAAGGAGACTGTCATGGAAAAGGAGATTCGCATCATTGGCGTGCCAATGGACCTGGGACAGAACCACCGGGGCGTGGATATGGCTCCGTCCGCCATCCGTTACGCCGGTCTCTACACGGTGTTGACAGCTCATGGCTACAAGGTTCATGACCATGGTGACCTGCAGGTACCGCAACGCTATGGCCTTAAGGGAGTCACCTCAACAAACCTTAACAGAGCCATTGAGCAGGGTTGTGAACTGACCTGCCAGGTCGGCAGGCAGGCGGCGACAAACGGTCAGTCCGCCATCTTTCTCGGCGGCGACCACACCATTGCCCTTGGCTCCATATGCGGTATCAACCAGGAAAAAAATGTCGGAGTGATCTGGTTTGACGCCCACGGGGACTGCAACACGCCGGCCACTTCACCCAGCGGCAATATCCACGGCATGTCACTCGCCATGTTGCTGGGTCACGGCCCAAGTGAGCTGGTCAATGTAGGGGGAGAAGGAGCCTGCCTGACTCCCGAAGATGTGGTGCTGCTCGGTGTCCGCTGCCTTGACGAGGGAGAGCGCACATTTCTTCACGATCTCGGGGTGGCGGTCTTTACCATGCGCGATATCGACGAACAGGGTATGGCTGCAGTGATGACCAAAATCCTGCACCAGCTCCGCCACTGCAGCCGCCTCCATGTCAGCCTGGACATGGACGGGCTGGACCCAAAGGACGCTCCCGGAGTGGGAACCCCCTGCAGCGGCGGCATAACATACCGCGAAGCTCAGCTGGCCATGGAGATCATTGCCGACACCGGTCGCTGCCGCTCCATGGATATCGTCGAAATCAATCCCATCCTTGATCAGGCCAACAAGACGGCTCGAATTGGTGTGGAGCTGGCAGCCTCTCTGGCCGGAAAGACCATCCTCTAGACATAATGTTTGGCAGGTAAGAGAACCGAAAATCAGGGTTGGCGATGAGACTCCATCGTTTTTTCCTGCTCCATTGCCCTGTTTGCGGTCTGCCACTCCATGAAATCGGAATCGCTCAAGGGTTTACTGAACAAAAAACCCTGTATCAGGTCGCAACCGAGCCCGTTGAGGCGAAGGGCAACCTTCCTCTCCTCCACCCCTTCAGCGACAACCTGCAGACCGAGATTGTGGGCCAGGTCAATGGTCGCCTTGACAATGACCGCATCCTTTTCATTGGAGAGCATCTCCATGACAAAGGACTTGTCGATTTTTATTTCACTCACCGGCATTTCACGCAGGTAGGAAAGGGACGAATAGCCGGTGCCGAAATCGTCAATGGATATCTTGATCCCCATCTCACGCAAGCGAAACAGGATCGAAAGTGCCAGATCAGGATCTTTCATCACCGAGGTCTCTGTGATCTCAAGCACCAGTGTATCTTTCGGCAGATCGACCGCGGCCAGCAAGCCGGTAAGGGTCTCGGGAAACTCGGGGTCCAGCAGGGTCTGGGGAGAAATATTCACCGAAGCGGTGATAAAAAGTCCCTGGCTGTACCATTTCTGCAACGCTTCGCAGGTTGCCTTGAGCACCCAGGTGGTCAGTGATCCGATGATGCCGGTGCGTTCCGCCATGGGGATGAACTGGTCCGGAGGGATGAGACCGAACTTTGCATGCTGCCAGCGTACCAGCGCCTCCGCCCCTTCGACCTTACCAGTCCGGCATGAAACCTTGGGCTGGAAGTAGATCCGCAGTTCGCCATTGTCAATGGCGTGGCTCAACTCCGCCATCAGAGTGAGACGCCTTGAACTGTGCTGGTCGATTTTTGGAGAGTAGACGAGGTAGTCACGCTGGGAATTTTTAGCAACATACATGGCAATATCAGCACGCTGAACCAGGGTGTCAACGTCCTGACCATGTTCCGGGTAAAGGGCCACGCCGGTACTGCACTTGACATTGAGGGCAATGTCCTCTTTCAGGGTAAACGGTGTTGCAAACACCTTCTTGATCTTGGTGAGGATCACATCAATGCTTTTTTCTTCGCTCATGGAAGAGATAAACACCCCAAACTCATCACCGCCCAGGCGGGCGACGGTGTCTGATGGGCGCAGGGCATTTTTCAAGCGGATACTGACCTGCTTCAACAGCAGATCGCCATGGTAGTGGCCCAGGGCGTCATTGACCTCCTTAAAGTGGTCAAGGTCGAGAAGAAGCAGAGCGGAATGATCCTGCGCCCGCTTGGCAAGGGCAATTCCCTGCTGCATACGATCCAGCAGGAGGGAGCGGTTGGGCAGGCCGGTGAGGTGATCATGGGTGGAATCGTGCATCACCTTCATTTCAAGATCGGCGGTCTGACGGCGCAGCTCTTCCGTTTGCTCGCTGACCATGGTGCTGGCCTCATGGGCAATCAGAGCACTGACATACTGACCCCAGAAGGCAAAGATAAAGGGCAGGGCATCCAAAACCCACAGAACGTAATTTTCCTTTTGGGCATGATACATTCCCAATACGGAGACTGAACCATGGTTGACAAAATCACTGAGCAGGGTGGCGATAAGAATGGCCGCCAGGGCGATGGAAACACCATAGATGGCATAGCGGGATGCCCTGGAGCGCATCAGATCGACATTCCGGCTGAATGTCTGGCTGTTGATTGAGAGTACTACGTCCATTTCCGCCTTATCGGTTTAGGGAAACCATTAACAACTAATGATATCACAGAATAATTAATCAAGCAATTTTAAACGGTTAAATCGCTCTTGAAAAATATTTCGATTAGTTCCCGCTAGATGACACCATACAGCCTGTTGGCCGATCGACCCTTTCAGGCCACCTCTCTTTTCATGGATACATTCTCCCCGGCTTCTTTAATTTACGCTTGTCTGGTTTTCCGGGAGAAGGTCACCAGATCCTGGACAATATCGTACGCATAAGCCTTAAGGGTACCTTGAAAAATTAGAATCTTCGTCCAGAATCGAGGCATGAGAAAAATTTTACCACAGACATATAGTTGATATTTCGAGGATAAAATTTTTCTCATAACGAAGAAGCTGGACGAAAAGGCAATTTTTCAAGGTGGCCTTAACGATATGTACCTGTGGTTTAATATATCCTGACTCAGGGCTGCTGCTTTAAACGAGAACCTCGAAACTTTTTTTCTGCTTCTACAATTACATAGGCAGCAAGTCCTGCGAGCACTATCCGGGTCCAGGAGCCAGTACCAATGGCGCTGCTGTGAAACAACCGATTCATAACGGGCAGATAGGTGTACACAATCTGCAGCGCCAGCATGGCGCATACTCCGCCAAAGACCCACATATTGGAAAAAATACCAAGCTGGAATATTGATTTGCTCAGCGAGCGGCAGTTGAACAGGTAGAAAAGCTCTATGATGATAAAAGTATTAACTGCAACCGTGCGTGCCTGCCCAACTGAAGCACCTATTACCAACTCCCATCTAAAAAGTCCGAAGACACCGATGAGCAGCAGGGTTCCCACCAGGAAGATTCTGGTGGTCAGTTCCCTGGTAAGAATCGGGGTGCTTGGGTCACGGGGCAGTCTCCGCATTATACCAGGCTCCTTCGGCTCAAAGGCTAACATCAATCCCAAAAACCCAGCCGTTGTCATATTGATCCAGAGGATCTGCACCGGTAGGATGGGCAGGGTAATACCGAGAAAAATTGCCGTCAGGATAACCAGCCCTTCTCCCAGGTTGGTAGGCAAAGTCCAGACAATGAACTTGGTCAGGTTGTCGAACACACCGCGTCCTTCCTCAACTGCTGCCTCAATGGAACTGAAGTTGTCATCGGTGAGGACCATGTCTGCAGCTTCTTTGGAAACGTCTGTTCCGGTTATGCCCATGGCCACGCCAATATCGGCCTGTTTGAGGGCAGGGGCATCATTTACTCCGTCACCGGTCATGGCAACTATATGCCCTCTTGCCTGCAGGGCCTGAACCAGACGAATTTTTTGTTCCGGAGTGGCTCGGGCAAAAACCCTTGTCTTTTCAGCAGCACTGATCAATTCATCGTCTGAAAGTTTTGCAAGCTCCTGACCGGTGAGTGCTGCGCGCTCTCCTGTTGTGCCGGTGGTGTCATTGTGGAGCCCAATCTGTCCGGCAATTGCCGCTGCAGTTGCCGGATGATCACCGGTGATCATCTTTACCTCGATTCCGGCTGTCCGGCAGATTTTCACCGCTTCTACGGCTTCGGCTCTTGGTGGGTCAATCATCCCCTGCAGGCCGAAAAAGGTTAGCCCTGTGGACACATTTTCATGGTGTATCCCTGTGGTTCCAATCGGCAATTCTTTGCGGGCAAAAGCGAGTACGCGCAAGCCCCTGGCTGCCATGTGTGCGACATCTCGACTAATCTTATCAAAGTGCAAAACCGTTTTGTTACCATCATTGTTTATGGCTTCAGCGCATTTAGCAAGTACCTGCTCCACTGCGCCTTTCATGTAAGCCACGGGTGGCTCATCAACGCCTCGATCATGTAGAGTGGCCATGTACTGGTGCTGGGATTCAAAAGGGATTGAATCAAGGCGGGGATATTGTACTTCCAGCTCCTTCTCACGGAATCCTCTTTTTGCTGCTGCCGCCAGCAAAGCCCCCTCGGTAGGATCGCCCTGGACCTGCCAGCCGCCGTCCTTTTCCAGGAGCTGACTGTCATTACACAACACTCCGGCCCGTAGGCAGTCGTCGAGCGCCGCAGCACTATCGCCATCTGATCCGTCCTGTCTGACAATCTGGCCAAGTGGGGCATATCCCGCCCCACTGACCTCATAATGCACACCACCTGCCATGATGGCTTGTACAGTCATCTGATTTTCCGTAAGCGTTCCAGTCTTATCCGAACAGATCACCGTGGTACTGCCCAAGGTTTCTACAGCCGGTAGTTTACGGATGATAGCCCGACGTTTTGCCATTCTAGCAACACCAATGGCAAGGGTGATCGTCACTGCAGCAGGCAACCCTTCCGGAATTGCACCGACCGCCAAGGCAATAGCAGCCATAAACATGTCAAAAAGTGGTTGACCACGCAGCAAACCCACGGCAACAGTAACAGCTGCCAGCAACAGGATGGCATAGAGCAGGATCTGGCTGAAATACGCTATCTTACGAGTAAGCGGTGTTGCCAGATCCTGGGCTAAAGAAATGAGCTGGGAGATACGGCCGACCTCGGTATTAATCCCCGTTTCGGTTACAATACCGGTTCCCTGGCCATAGGTGACCATGGAAGAGCCATAGGTCATGTTTTTCCGGTCAGCAAGGGCTGTGTCCCAGTGTAGAGGCTCCACACCCTTCTCTACCGGTACAGACTCACCCGTCAAGGCGGATTCATCCACCTGCAGGTCCCGGGTTCTCAATAGCCGCAGGTCAGCAGGGACCTTGTCACCAGCCTGGAGCAGAACAATATCGCCCGGGACCAGTTCTGCTGCCGGGACCCGTTTTTTTTCACCCTGACGAACAACGGTGGCCTCGGCAACCATGGTGTCTGCCAGCGCGGCAAGGGCATTTTCCGCCTTTGACTCCTGGATAAAACCAATAACCGCATTGACCAGCACTACACCAAAAATCACACCAGAATCCACCCACTCCTGTAAGGCAGCGGTTATGACACCGGCGGCTATCAGGATATAGATCAGCGGTTGATGAAATTGCAGCAAAAAACGCAGCAATACGCCTTTTCCCTGTTTGACGGCAAGTACATTTTCTCCGAACCGCGTCAGACGTTCCCGGGCTTCTTTCGGGGTCAGTCCTTTTTCCTGGTCACTGGCGAGCTCGGTGATGATTTCCCCGGTCTGCAGTTGATGCCAGACCATATCCGATGTGATTTTCATTTTTTATAGGGCTCCAGCGAACGGTTGGCACTCAGCTCCTGAAAAAAGCCGATCAACCCGTTGAGAAGAAGGATGGCAAAGAGCAGAATGTAGATAATAAAATCTTTAAACTGATTGATAAAGATGGTCAGCAGCGAAGGCGGCGGAGCCGACTCCAGCCGGTTGCGGCCGTCAAGCACAAGACGCTCGGCAGCAACACTGGAGGTGAGCCCTTTCCGACTGGTTGCCA
>JBDLID010000064.1:0-16746 GCA_039715055.1 Thermodesulfobacteriota bacterium
TCGATGAGATTGAGGGGCGGACTCCGCCGCCGAAGCTTCCTGTGATTCCGGGGCACCAGGTGGTTGGCCGGGTGATGGCTGACGGAGGCGGTGTCAACTGGTTTGTTGAGGGTGATCGGGTTGGAGTCGCCTGGATTTATTCGGCCTGTGGCCATTGCCGCTGTTGTCGACAGGGGCTTGAAAACCTTTGCGGTGATTTTTTAGCCACCGGCCGGGACCGTAACGGCGGCTATGGCGAGTACATGGTTGTGCCGGAAACGTTTGTCTACGCTATACCCGAAAAATTCACTGACCATGAAGCTGCGCCACTGCTCTGCGGCGGCGCCATCGGTTACCGCTCGCTTAAGCTTGCCGGCATCAAAAATGGTGAACCGCTGGGGCTCACCGGTTTCGGTGCTTCGGCCCACCAGGTACTACAGCTGGCGCAAGAGCTCTATCCGGACTCGGAGGTCATGGTCTTTGCCCGTAACCCCGTGCAGCAGGAGCTTGCCCGGCAACTGGGAGCCTCCTGGGCCGGCAACAGTGACGAGAAGCCGCCTGTATCACCGAAGGCGATCATCGACACCACACCGGCATGGGCGCCGGTCATGGCTGCCCTGGAGCAGCTTCAGCCAGGCGGCAGACTGGTGATCAATGCCATCCGCAAGGAAGAGCACGACAAGAAGTGTCTGCTTGATCTCGATTATGCCAGGCACCTCTGGCTGGAAAAGGAGATCAAGTCCGTTGCCAATATCTGCCGGGCCGATGTGGAGGAATTTCTTGAGATTGTTGCAAGGACTGAAATATCCCCCACCGTTGAATCCTACGACTTCGCCGAGGCCAACCAGGCTCTTATTGACCTGAAGATGGGAAGAGGTGTCGGCGCTAAAGTCCTGCTGATGTAGCCGGGATGTATGGCTTGTGTAGAAATACAGGCGGTCAATTTATAGATTTTTTATTGGGAGCAAGAGTGTGAGTAAGGGACCCCAGGTTCAGGAGATGTTTGATGCCATTGCCGGTCGTTATGACCTGATGAACCGGTTGATGACCATGGGCCAGGATCAGGCGTGGCGGCGTTTTGTCGTGGAAAAGGGAGGTGATCCCGGACCGGGCTGGGTCCTTGATCTGGCCACCGGCACCGGTGATATTGCAGCCCTCTACCACAGGACCTACCCGGCGGCTAAGGTGCTCGGTGGTGATTTTTCACGGAATATGCTGGCTACGGCGAAAAACCGTTTTACCCACCAGTCCATCTCCTGGCAGGCCTGTGACGCCAATCAGCTGCCCTTTGCAGACGGTACCTTTGAGGCGGTGACATTCGGCTACCTGCTGCGCAATGTGGATGACAGTCTGCGGGTGCTCAAAGAGGTCCATCGCGTGCTCGCACCCGGCGGCAGGATCGTCTGTCTCGACACCACGCCCCCGCAAAAAAACCTGCTCTACCCCTTTATCCGTTTTTATTTTCGTTTCGGCATCCCGTTTCTGGGCCGCCTGGTCGCCCGGGACAAGGCCGCCTACGCCTACCTGACCGGTTCAACCATGGATTTCCACACCGCTGAAGAGCTGGTGGATCTTTTTAAACAGGCCGGTTTTGAAACGGTCTCCTGCAAAAAATTCATGATGGGCACCATAGGTGTTCACTGGGGTCACAAGGGCCTGGAACCATAAAACCGCCAACGCCACAGCACAGTGGGGATCACGACCTGTTGAATGGGTGATTGGTCGGCTGTTCAAACAGATTTTTCCGGGCCGCAGCCAGAGTATTAAGATGAAAGTGACAGATATTAAGAATGGAGAAATAAAGACCAACACCAGTCTGCAGCTTATAGCTCTTGCTGTATTTTTTGTTGTCTGGCTGGCCATGTCTCTTTTCATCGTCATCGCTGTCTTTCCAGATCTTCGAATCGAAAGATTTATTGAGCGAATCAAGGCCGGCCAGGGATTTGTCGAAAACGACATAAAGCTGCTGGTCCTGCTGTTTCCGGTAGCCCTGCTGTTTTTTATCAAACCCCTGTACCAGATGTTTAATATTTACCACAAGTACAGGGATGCCCGAATTACGCTTGATCCTTTTCCGGGCTCGGCAGTGAAAGGCGGTCAAATCGGCGGTCATCTCGACCTCAGCCATTTTGACCGTGCTCATTCTGATCAGCTGCAGGTCACTGTTAACTGCATTGGAGTCAGTTATTCAAAAGGATCATCCAGCGGCAATCGGCGGAGCGAGTCGGTTAAATGGCGAAAGAGGGCACTCACCCGTGTCGACCATAAGGGCGGCGGGAGAGCAAAGATTCGATTTCAGGTTACCCTTGACGAGACATTGCCGCCAAGTTCAGAGTCCACTGAGGGGAGTCATATCTATTGGGCAGTGCATTTTTCGGCCGCCATCGGTGATCTTGACTTGAATTTCGTGATCCCGGTGGCCGCTGAGGGCGGTCCAGAGGTTTCCCAGTACCTTTACCTGAGTCAGGCCGAGGAGGACAAGTTGCTGAAGCAGCCTCCTCGACCTGAAAATGTTGCTGTCAAAGAGTCGTCCCGCAGTCTCCACCTGCAATATAACCCGGACAGAAAATCTAAGTTCGGCACCGTCTTTACACTGATCGGGATTTTTTGTCTTGGTGTTGCCGCCTTTATGGCCTACAAGACAATCTCTAATCTGATCGAGGCCGACAGATCCTATTTTCCCGCCATGGTGACAACTATGATTGGATTTGGTTTCGGGCTGGTCGGTTTCGGCAGTACGTTTTGGGGAATTTATACGCTGTTTTCGAGATTGATCGTTGATATTACGGATCGTGAGATTTCTTCAGAACGCAAATTCCTGACCAGATCATGGGTGACAAAAGCCCGCCATGACCAGGTAGCAGATATCAAAAAGACCATTACAACCCAGGTCAGCTCGGGGCAGGGCGGTGGCGCCACGATATATTATCAGATCAATGCCCACTTAAAAGATGGTGGCAAAATGAATCTTGGTGATCATATCGAGAGCCAGCCGGAGGCGGACCGGCTGCTGCGCCTTATAAAGGAGCGTGTCGATTATACACCGGGTGAGGTGGTCAGTCCGGAAAAACAGGAGCTGCCGGAATTTGTCAAGCCGCTGATGATGGGAGTGAAGATTTTTGCTGCTGTTACCGGTTTGCTGACAATGGGGGCATTTCTCCTGGATTTTTTTCTGATGTAACCAATGGTGAAAAATTGGTGACTATTCAGCAAGAAAGGAATATTGCCCATTACACTGAACTGTAACTGTTCAGGTAAGCGTAGACTCCGGATGTGCTTCAGCTTGGTTCATTTAAGACTTCGAAGCATGCTTGTGCTATGTGAGAAGGCTTAAATGGAACAAGATGGAGTGTAGCTGAATAGTTACAAAAAATGTTGGAAAAACTGGACAGAAGGCAAGCGGCGCGATAAAAGATTTGCATATGGCTCACCTGTTTTGAGGGGGAGCGAGAAAGTCAAAAAATAGAGTAGCGAAAAAATGATAAATCCCATTGAAGTCCAATCCGAAGAGGGCGAGCGACTGCTGGAATCACTTTTGAACCGTTTCCAGTCCGGTGACAGTTCCTGCAGGACCACTGTCACAGATATTATTGCAGATGTCCGTCAGCGAGGAGATGCGGCGGTTGTCGAATATACACGCAAGTTTGATGCCCCTGAACTTAAATCTCAGGACCTGCAGGTGTCAGCGGCCGAGATGAAAGAGGCCTATGACCTGGTGGATGAACCGTTTCTCGTAACCCTTGAAAAAGCAATCGAGCGGATCCAGTCCTTTCATGAGCGGGAGATGGAGGATTCCTGGATGCAGACCAGGGAAAACGGCACCATCGTCGGCCGTCTGGTACGGCCGGTTGACGGCGCAGGTCTCTATGTTCCCGGTGGCCAGGGCGGCTCGACCCCTCTGGTCTCCTCGGTGCTGATGAACGGTATCCCGGCGGGTATCGCCGGCGTTTCCCAGAGGGTGATGATGACCCCGCCGAACAGGGAGGGCAAGGTCAGTCCCCACCTGCTGGTGGCCGCCCAGGAGATTGGCATCAGTGAAATCTACAAGGCCGGTTCGGCATGGGCCATCGCTGCTCTTGCCTACGGCACCGGGACAATTCCTGCAGTTGATGTCATCGTCGGTCCAGGCAATCAGTTTGTCACCGAGGCCAAATCCCAGGTCGCAGGGAGGGTGAGAATCGACATGATCGCCGGACCGTCCGAGGTCCTGATTGTCGCTGACGAAACCGCCGAGGCCGCCCATGTGGCTGCCGACATGCTGGCCCAGGCCGAGCATGATCCCCTGGCGCTGGCCGTGGTGGTGACCACTGATCACCAGCTTGCAAAGAGTCTTAACGGTGAGCTGGAACGCCAGCTGCAGTCGCTTTCCCGCAGTGATATCGCCCGCAAGGCCCTGGAGGACCGCGGGGTTGTTCTGATTGCCGATTCTCTTGACGAGGCCGTTGATCTGGCCAATGAGATTGCCATTGAGCATCTGGAGCTGATGATCACAGATCCATGGGCCTGGCTGCCGCGCATCCGTCACGCCGGAGCGATTTTCCTTGGTGCTCACACTCCGGAGGCGGCAGGCGATTATCTGGCCGGCCCCAACCACGTCCTGCCCACCATGGGCACTGCCCGTTTTTCCTCGGCCCTGGGAGTGGAGACCTTTCTGAAGAAAAGCTCCATTATCAGCTACTCCAGGCAGGCACTTGAGGAGGACGGAGACCATATCCGCCGTCTGGCCGAGCTCGAGGGCCTTACCGCTCACGCCAACTCGGTCACTGAACGTTTGCGCGATCGTTAGCCCATCGAACGGTTGTGAACGAGAAGCAGTTTTATAGCGCTCTTGCCGCAGGAGTTGATCAGTTTGGCGTCAACCTGAGCCAACCAGCCCTGTCCCGGCTTTTTACCTACTATACAGAGCTCAGCCGCTGGTCGAAAAAGGTTAATCTCATCTCCCGCAGCAGCAGCGAGCTGGAAATTGTTGAGAAGCACTTCATCGACTCCCTCACCCTGCTGCCCCTGCTCACCGAAAAGAGTCGTCTGCTCGATATCGGTACCGGTGCCGGCTTTCCCGGCCTGGTCTGCAAGGCGGCAAGGACAGACCTTGGGCTTGTCATGGTCGAGCCCCGGTTGAAACGGGTCTCCTTTCTGCGTCATATTGTCCGCCAGCTGAAGCTTGATGAGGCACTTGTTCTGGCCGGCCGGGTAGAGGAGAAGGGCCTGCTTGATCCTTTCCAGCAGTTCAGCCACATTACCAGCAGGGCGGTCACTGAAATCGGGCCTTTTCTCACAATGTGCCGGCCGTTGGCCGGTAAGACAAGCCGCATCATCTGCATGAAGGGGCCACGCTGGGAGGAAGAGCTGGGCCGGGTTGACCGGAAAATGCTCGATAGTTACAAAATGGAAGTAATGCAGTTTGTTCTGCCCTTGTCCGGTGCGGAACGAACACTTCTGATTTTCTCCACTCCTGCCATAGCCGGTTAAATATTTCTGTAGAGCAGTTTGGGTGTCGATCCATTTCCGTTCTTTGCTGTTTTCTCAAGCCGCCTGTCTGGCACCTCACTTCCTGTTAACGTTTGTCTCTTCACCTGCCGATTCTATAAATAGGGATTTTCTGTCTTTTCACAACCACTCAAAAAGTCTGTCTGTTCCAGCTGCAGACGGCGAAAAGGGTCACGGGTGATATGAGTTCAAAAGGTTATGGTGAGATCGTTCAGCTTCTTTTGAAGCTTGATCTGGTCAGTGAAGAACAGGTTTGTCACGCAGAGCGCATCCGCTCCAAACTGACCACTCCGCTTTCTCTTGTCAATGTCCTCAAGGATATTGGCGTTGTTACGGATAAGACCATTCGCAGGGCCCTGAAGGAAGGCGCCTCTTCCATCCGTATCGGAGAGATTCTGGTGGAGTTGGGGCATCTTGAGCGGGCTGATCTGAATTCTGCCTGTGCAATTCAGAAAGACAGGGAGACAGGGCTGAAACTTGGCGAGGTCCTCATCAAATATAATTTCATTGATGAAAAACTCTTTAACAGGATTCTCTCCATTCAGCTTGGGTTTCCCCTCGTCGATGTATCCATGTCCGAGGTGGACAAAGAGCTGTTCCGGCGTATCCCTCCACGCCTTGCCCTTGAACATCAATTTATCCCTGTAAAGTCCGATGACGAAAACCTCCTTGTCGCCTTTGCAGACCCGTTGGATAAAATCAGCCTCAGTATGGCCAGAAAATATCTGGGACAGGGGGTCAAAACAGCAATTGCTGAAAAGAAGGCTTTGGGCGACACCCTCAGAACCCTGACCTCCATCCGAAATGGAGGAAAATTGAATGTCGATGCAGAAACTGCCGTGGGTATTGCCAACTCAATTATCATCGAGGCACTGAAAAGTGATGCCAGTGACATCCACATTGAGCCGAGGGTAGATCGACTGCAGGTCCGGTTCCGGGAGGACGGCGTGCTTCGCCATTACAAAGATTTCAGCCTGGATGTCGTCCCACCGCTTGCCAGCCGCTACAAGGTTATGTGCGAGGCTGATATCACGGAAAGGCGGAGGCACCAGGGCGGGCGGATTCTCTTTGAGTACGAAGACGGTGTCGTTGATATCCGGGTCTCTTTTTACATCACTGTCCATGGGGAAAAGATAGTCCTCCGGCTCCTGAAACAGAAGAAGGAGCTGATGGACATCAACTCCATTGGCATGACCCCGAAGATGCTGCTCCATTTCCTGGAGGATGCCGTCTACCAGCCCAGCGGTGTCCTGCTGATCACCGGCCCGACCGGTTCGGGCAAGACTTCCACCATGTACAGCTGCATTCACCATATCAAGAGCAGTGAAATCTCCATTGTTACGGCAGAAGAACCTGTGGAGTATGTGATAGACGGGGTTGCCCAGTGTTCCATCGAGCCGAACATCAACCTGACCTTTGACGAGACCCTTCGTCATATTGTGCGACAGGATCCCGATGTCATCGTCATCGGTGAGATAAGGGATCACGGATCGGCGGAAATGGCAGTACATGCAGCCCTCACCGGGCACAAGGTGATGAGTACATTTCATACCGAAGACAGTATCGGCGGTCTGATTCGTCTTTTAAACATGAATATCGCCCCTTTTCTTGTCTCTTCGACGGTGGTCAGTGTCCTTGCCCAGCGCCTGCTGCGGCGGGTCTGTCCTCACTGTGCCGCTGATGTGCAGGTGAGTCAGCAGCAGCTGCAGCGGCTCGGCTGCACTGCTTCGGATCTGGCAGGCACCACATTCAAAAAGGGAAGGGGCTGTGACCGGTGCAGACAGAGCGGCTACAGCGGCAGAATTGGTGTATTTGAATTGCTTGTCCTTGATGAAAAGGTAAGAGATGCAATACTTGAGCAGAAAACCAGTCATGAGATCCGTGAGATCAGTGTTTCCCATTCAGGTCTCGTAACCCTTCTGGAGGACGGCCTTTTAAAAGCGGCGGCCGGGCTCACCAGTGTGGATGAACTGTTGCGTTGTCTGCCGCGCCTCAATGCGCCGCGCCCATTGTTTGAAATACGACGACTTTCCGGAGAATAGTATGAAAAACACAGTGTCGTTTGTCGATGCTATCAGGGAAACGATCGAGAGCGGAGAGATTTCCCTGCCGGTATTTAATCATACCGGAATGAAAATCCAGGAAGAGCTGGTCAAAGAGAATCCGGACATGGAAATTCTTGAAAAGACCATTGTCACCGATCAGGCTCTGGCTGGGCTTGTCCTGCAGATGGCGAACTCATCTTTTTATAAGGGATTGTCAGATATTCTCACAGTCAGGTCGGCAATTGTCAGGTTGGGAATGCGCGAGGTAGGGCGTCTTACCCTGCTGGGCGCGTCAAAAGATCAGTTCAGAAGCAAGGATAAAAAACTCAATTTTTTTATGCGCAGGCTCTGGCAGCATTCCGTTGGATGTGCAATGGGGGCCAGGTGGCTCGCCAGGCGGTGTAAGCTGGGTGAGCTTGAAAGTCATGCCTTTTTTGGTGGGCTTCTCCATGATGTGGGTAAGCTTCTGATTCTTATGGTTATCGAGCAGATGAAGCAGAAGGGCGCGTCGCTTCCCATGACCGATGCCCTGTTTGACGAGGCCATGATTTCTCTCCATACAGTACAGGGATATAAACTCATGAAGTTGTGGAACATGCCGGAACCATACTGTGTCGTTGTGCGTGATCACCATCATAGGGAATATGACAATTCCAATGAACTTCTCTGTCTGGTGCGCATTGCCGACGCGATGTGTACCCACTTGGGGATCGGTCTTCAAAAAAGTCCTGATTTTATCGTCTCGGCAATGGATGAGGTGCACAATCTAAACTTGTCCGAAATTGATATTGCCGAGATGGAGATACACCTCGAAGATACCTCCGCACTTGTCAGTTAGAAATTCCATCCTGTTTTGTAACTATTCAGCAGCACCCACATTGCGGCCCATCAGACCGCCTCGAGTAGCACTGGTCACAGGATAATTTTTGCCAGGATCAAACGACACTGGTCAAATTCGGTGAAATCTGCTACCTATGACCGGTCATCTCCTTTATTTTTCTCAGCGCAGAGTAAGGAGTTCAGCAATAAATGGAAAAGGGAATCACAGGCTTAAAGAGCCCTGCTGTTCCTGTATGATATTTAAGATATAAAGAGGTAAACAATGAAGAAGATAGCGGTACTTGCCGGTGACGGAATCGGGCCTGAGGTAATGGCGGAAGCAGTTAAGGTCCTTGACGCTGCTCAACAGAAATACGGTTTTGAACTCTCCTACGAGTACGGTGATGTGGGCGGAATTGCCATTGACAACCACGGTGAGGCACTGCCCCAGTCAACTCTTGCACTCTGTGAAAAAAGTGATGCCGTTTTGTTCGGTTCGGTGGGTGGACCCAAATGGGAGAGTCTGCCCCCGGAGCAGCAACCGGAACGCGCCGCCCTTCTACCGCTACGCAAGCACTTTGACCTGTTCTGCAATCTTCGCCCGGCCCGTGTCTTCAAATCACTCACTGCGGCCTGTCCCCTGCGGTCTGATATCGTCGGTGAGGGTTTTGACATCCTCTGCGTGCGGGAACTCACCTCCGGCATTTATTTTGGAACACCCAAAGGCCGTGAGGGAGAAGGTCCTGATGAGCGCGCCTATGACACCATGGCCTACAAACGTTCGGAGATTGACCGCATCGCCCGCATGGCCTTTGACGCAGCGCGGCTGCGCGGCAAGAAGGTGACTTCCATTGATAAGGCCAACGTCCTCACCACCATGGTGCTGTGGCGTGAGGTGGTGATGGAGGTGGCTGCCGATTACCCCGATGTGGAGATCAACCATCTCTATGTGGATAATGCCACCATGCAGCTGGTTCGTGATCCCCATCAGTTCGACGTCATGCTCTGCGGCAATATGTTTGGCGATATCATCTCCGATGAGTCGGCCATGCTCACCGGTTCCATGGGGCTGCTGGCCTCGGCCAGCCTCAACAAGGACAAGTTTGGCCTCTATGAGCCTGCCGGCGGTTCAGCACCGGATATCGCAGGCCAGGGCATTGCCAATCCCATTGCCGAGATTCTCTCGGCATCAATGATGCTGCGCTACAGTTTCGGCCTTGATGAAGCTGCAGACGGCATTGATGCAGCCGTGGAAAAGACCCTGGATAGTGGGGTCGCCACAGCCGATATTGCAACGGATAAGGCAAAGGCGGTAGGAACCGCTGCCATGGGTGATGCCATTGTGGCTGCCATGGGTTAGTGGTTGAAGGCTACCTTGAAAAAGAGAGAAGTGTCGGATATCGAACATAAAATGCAGCGATGGTGCAGTTTCTAGACTTCTGCGGTTCGAAATTCTGCAATCCGCTTTAACTGAGGGGAGAACGTGATGCGGGAAAGGGTTCTTGTCGCCAATGAGGCCTCAACTGATTTGGCCGTCAAGGTGGCGGCAGAGTGTGGTATGGAGTTTTACGAGATGATCACCAGGGAGTTTGCCGATGGTGAGCGCTACCATGCATTTCCCTGCGAAATTGCTGAAAAGGAACTGATCATCATCGGCGCAACCCACAGTGATCGCTCTCACCAGGAGCTGCTCGATCTGATCCAGGGCGGTCGCTACTGGAATGCCGCCCGCATCAGTGTCCTGATTCCCTACCTCGGCTATTCCACCATGGAGCGGGCTAAGCCGGGTTCCCATGAGATCCCCAAGGGCGTAACCCGCACCCGCCAGATCTACCGGGCACGGCCCGATTTTGTCACCTTTATCGATCTTCATTCCGAGGCGGTGCTCCACGCCCACAGCGGCGAGGTTTCCACCAAGCATGTCTGGACCGACAGCCTGGTGGTGGAAAAGATCAGGGAACTGGGGCTGGATGACCTGGTTCTGGTCTCGCCGGACTACGGTTTTTCCAAGCGTGTTGCCCGGCTGGCCAGCCTGCTCGGCTGCCCTCACACCGCAGCAGATAAGGACCGGTTCGACACCGACAAGACCATTGTCAGCCAGGTCTCCAGTGTGGTCAAGGGCAAACGGGTCATCATCTGCGATGATATGATCCGTACCGGCGGTTCCATTATTCAGACTGCCCAGCGCTGCCGTGAGGCCGGTGCCGCCGAGGTGGCGGTCATGGCCACCCACCTGGTCATGGCCGGTGAGGCCCGCCACCGTTTTCAGGAAAACGGAATCAACCGGGTGATCGGCTCAGATACCGTGCCGGGTACCAGAAGCGATGAACTGCTGGATGTCTATTCCGTTGCTCCCCTGTTGTGCGATATACTTAAAGAGCACCTGGGGTAGGCTCATGGAGGAGGTTCAACCTGTTCTCTTTGAGGGTGATTAATGAGCGATCATGGACATACTGTAAGTAAATGTGAGAGATTTATAACTGTCCAGATAGGGGTAAGATGCAACAAATAGGTTTTGATTCTCGCAGAAATTATCACCACTGACCGGAGAAAAGCGTTCAGATTTAACAACTTTCTGGTTGCTATCGATGAATAAGATCTCGAGATCAATATCAAGATCATCCCAGGTTTTTGCCAGTTTTGGACCACAGCCAATGGTGCCATCAAAATAAATTTTATCACCCTTGATGGAATAGTCATAATCCAGGACAATATGTTTCATGGTGACGACCTGGTGTCCAGTCACTGCAGCCAAAGTATGTGCCGGTTGTCGAACTGTCTGCCCAATATATTGCGACTTACAGCCGGATAACAGCATAACACTTACAGCAATCATAATGAGTATTGATCTTTTCATTGTCTTCCTCCTTTTTCAATTTTCGGTTAGAAATACTCAATTATATCTATAAGTGGGTAAAAGGTAAAGCCAGGATCAATTGACAAAATCTACGTAAAAGCAGGGCTCTGCAGGTGTTTGATAAGCTAGGGATATCTGGGAAAGACTGTCATCGCCAATCGCGGTAGTTACAGGGTACCTTGAAAAATTCGAATTTTCGCTCAAGATCGAGAAACAGGGAAATTAAAAAGCGCAGCATATAATTGATATGTGAGCATTTTAATTTGCCTCGTGACGTTGGGATTGAGCAAAAAGGCAATTTTGCAAGGTGGCCTACAGTTCACTGTTTGTGAGCATTCCGTCTTTGAGGTGCAGACAGCGGTCCATTTTTGAAGCCAGCTCCATGTTATGGGTCACCATGACGGTGGCCAGTCCCATATCGTTGCAGAGGCGGTTGAGAAGGTCAAAGACCAGTCGGCCGGAGCGGCTGTCCAGATTGCCGGTGGGCTCGTCGGCCAGGAGTAGTGACGGTTTCATGAGCAGTGCCCGGGCCAGCGCCACCCGCTGCTGCTCGCCGCCTGAAAGCTCCGTGACCTTGTGGGTCAAGCGGTGGCCGAGGTCCATATGGTCGAGCAGTTCTTTGCCCGGCTCCTCCAGTTCAGACTGCTTCTTTCCGCCGATGAGGCCGGGCATCATCACATTTTCCAGAGCGGTAAATTCCGGCAGCAGGTGGTGGAATTGAAAGATGAAGCCGATGGAGTGGTTGCGATAGCCTGCAAGGCTATCATCGTTTTCTTTTGTCATTTCCCTGCCCTTGAAGAGCAGGCTGCCGCCGGTGGGCAGGTCCAGGGTACCGAGAATCTGGAGAAGAGTTGTCTTGCCTGAGCCCGAGGCGCCGACAATGGCGACCATTTCACCCTGGGCCACTTCAAGGTCGATTCCTTTGAGGACCTCGATGGTGCCCCCTTCATGCTCGAAGTTCTTGGTGACCCCGGTCGCCTGAAGAAGGGTGGCGTTTGTCGTGTCGGTCATGACAACACCTCGGCAGGTTTGACCTTAGAGGCCTTCCACGAGGGATAGAGGGTGGCAACAAGGGTGATGACAACCGCCGAACAGGCGATGATCGCCACATCTGCCGGCAGGACCTTGATGGGCAGGGTGGTCATCGGGTAGACGTTTGACGGCAGTTCGATAAACTGGTATCTCGACAGCAGTTCACAGAGCGACAGCCCGCTGACTACCCCCAGTATGGTTCCCACCAGGGCGATGACCAGACCCTGGAAAAAGAAGATTTTCATGATGGATTTCGACGTGGCCCCCATTGACTTGAGGATGGCGATATCCTTTTCTTTTTCCATGACCACCATGATAAGAGCTGAAATGATGTTGAGCGCCGCCACCAGGATGATGAGCGCCATGCAGATGAACATCCCTATTTTCTCCAGCTTGAAGGCCGCGAAAAGGTTGTGGTTCATGGCCATCCAGTCCTTGGCAAGATATCCCGGGCCGATCTTCTTGAGGATCGCTTCACCGATTTTATCGGTGCGGTTGAGAGCCTTTTCCTTCACCGCCACCTCAAGACCGTGGGCAACATCGTCCAACTCGAGAAAATCCTGAACTCCTCCCATCCCCATGTAAGCCAGTGTCGAGTCATATTCAAACATTCCCGATTCAAAGAGACCGGAGACTCTGCATGTTTTGATTTTAGGGATAACGCCCATGGGCGTAAGCGGCCCGGACGGTGAGATGAGACGCACCTTGTCGCCGACCCCCACACCGAGTTCCTTGGCCAGCTTTATACCGAGGATGATGTTGGGAATACGGCTGTCCGGGTCATCGGCAAGATCAGAAATGGCCCCCTCAACTATCTGTTCCGGCAGGCCGATGACGCCCTGGGCGGTTTCCGGATCAACACCGCGCAGCACTACACCGGCACCACCACGACGGCCGGAGACCAGGGTCTGGGCATACATGTAAGGGGTGGCGCCGACCACCTCGTCTTCGAGGAGGATCCGGTCGCGCAGCAGCTGGTAGTTGTGAACAGAGCCGCCGTACTGCTGGATGATGATGTGGGAGTTGATGGCCAGGATCTGATCACGCAGGCCGCCGGTAAAACCGGAGTAGACCGAGAGCACGACGATGAGTGCCATCACCCCGACCGTGATTCCGGCCACCGAAATGAGCGAGATGAGCGAGATGAAACGCTGTTTATGGCGTGCCCGCAGGTAGCGGAAGCTGATGAACCATTCATACATGGGTTGGAACCGCCGCTTGAGTAGGAGGAGGGTTTACCACTTTTTTGTTCAAGTCGATCTGTAAAGCTGAAGGCGAGTTTACGGCCGGACGAAGGAAACCCGGAATTCGAAATCTAAAATCCGAGACAGTATCAAAAAGAAAAAAAGAGAAACAGGCCCGAAATAAACCTCTAAACCTCATCATCTTGTTTTTTCCTTTTCGGTCATTTGCGTTTGTTTCAGATCTCGATATTGGTACTTCGGGTTTATGCCGTTAATCGTGATGCTACTCCCCCTTTTTACTCTTGGCACAGTCCTCGCCTGCTTCCCCGGCGATATCCTTCACCGCACTCTGTCCCCTGCTTTCAGGCTTGAGGTGGGGAAAGAGGATGACGTCGCGGATAGACGGTGAGTTGGTGAGCAACATCACCAGCCGGTCGATGCCTATACCCTCACCGGCTGCCGATGGCATGCCGTATTCCAGGGCGCGAACGAAATCGAGGTCCATCTCGTGATGGACTTCCTCGTCACTGCCCTTTTCGTCGATCTGTTTTTCAAAACGCTGCAGCTGGTCTACCGGGTCATTGAGTTCGGAAAAGGCGTTGGCAATTTCTCGACCGGTGATGAAAAGTTCAAAACGGTCGGTGACTGTTGGATCATCCTCATTGCGTCTTGCCAGTGGTGAAACCTCTGTGGGGTAGGCGGTGACAAAAGTGGGGTCGATCAGTTTTTCCTCAACCAGCAGTTCAAAAAGTTCGGTCTTGGCCTTACCGGCACCGGCCAGCGGTTCCAGCTCAATGCCCTTTTCTCTGGCAAGTGCAAATACTTTTTCATCGTCTTTGAGGAGTTCGGCGTCAACACCTCCGACTTCGATCAATGCCTCGTCCATGGTGTAGCGTTTCCAGGGCGGGGCCAGGTTGACCGAGGTCCCCTGGTAGTCGATCTCCATGGAGTCGCACACTTCCTGGCAGAGCCATGAGACCAGCTCTTCAGTGAGATCCATCAGGTCATGGTAGGTGGCATAGGCCTGGTAGAACTCGAGCATGGTGAATTCCGGGTTATGGCGGGTGGAGAGGCCCTCGTTTCTGAAATTACGGTTGATCTCAAAGACCCGTTCAAAGCCGCCCACCAGCAGCCGCTTCAGATAGAGCTCCGGGGCGATGCGCAGGTAGAGATCCATGTCCAGGGCGTTGTGGTGGGTCTTGAACGGCTTGGCCGTAGCGCCTCCGGGTACCGGCTGCATCATCGGTGTCTCCACCTCCATGAAGCCGCGGTTGTTGAGAAAATCACGGATCAGCTTGATGATCTCCACCCGCTTGCGAAAGGTGTCCCGACTCTCCGGGGTGACGATCAGGTCCACATAACGCTGGCGGTAACGGGTCTCCACATCGGTGAGGCCGTGGAATTTTTCCGGCAGCGGTCGCCGTGACTTGGAGATCATGACGATCTGCTCGGCGGCAATGGAGAGCTCACCCACCTTGGTCTTGAAGAGCTTGCCGACGATACCGACGATGTCGCCGATATCCCATTTCTTAAAGGCTGCAAACTGGTCATCACCAAGAGTGGCCTTTTTAAAATAGACCTGGATGGAGTCGGTACCGTCCATCATGTGACAGAAGGCAGCCTTGCCGAACTTGCGCATGGACATAATGCGGCCGGCCACCGAATAGGTGTAGTTGGTCGCCTCGTAGTTTTCCGATTCGAGCTGGCTCTCCTTGTTGAGGAGGTCCTTAATGGCATTGCCCGGCTTAAAGGTGTTTGAGTAAAGGCTGACACCGAGCTCGGCGAGAGCTTCCGCTTTTTCACGTCGTTGCTTCTGTACCTGGCTTTCTTTTGTCATGGTTCTTTTTTATTTGGCTGTCAGTCGCCGCCGTCTCCGTCATGTCTTTTTTAAGAACCCCTGAAAGGTTATCCGGATTCGGTCTGGACTCTTGATTACATCTGAAAAGAGCGAATAATCGCAGGTCATCGTTTACCGGGAAAGTGGCCAACTGTCAATTCTTTTCCCGGTAAGCGGTGCGGCTGATCGGCGGGTATCACTGCTGGATAAAGTCGCTGGTGAGCTTCATAAGGATGATTTTTCAAGGACGGCAACGGATTCGATATGATGGGTCTGGGGGAACATATCGATCAGTTGAAGAGACTCCAGAATGAAGCCGGTTTCCAGCAGACGGGCAAGGTCCCGGCAGAGAGTTGCCGGGTCACAGGAGACGTAGACCAGCCGCTTGCGGGTCAGAGCGGCCAGTTCATTTGCCAGACCGGGAACACCCTGGCGGGGTGGATCAATAACCAGATGATCAAATGTTTGCCCGGTACCGATAAGTTGCCGGCACTTCCGGTCAACAGGACATTTTTCAAAAGAGGTGTTGGTGAGACCGGCAAGGGTAGAGTTGTGGTTGGCGCTCCTGATGGCAGAACCCTGACCTTCCACCCCCAATAGTGACCTGGCCGTAAGGGCAAGGGGAATGGAAAAATTGCCCAGCCCGCAAAAGAGATCGAGTATGCTTTCGTCACCTGTAGCCTGACAGCCGTCGAGAACCAGTTTGATCAGTTTGTCATTCTGTTCAAGGTTGACCTGGCAGAAGCCGCCCGCCTCCCAGCTCAGCATCAGGGGGTGATTTCCTTCCAGTGCGGAAGAAGAAAAAGCCATGCGAAATTCTGAATTTTCAGTGGTTTTGTCAAGATCGGTAAGGGGAAAGTTTTCTCCACGGCCAAGTGCCCTCTCCAGCGTCGGAGAGGTTTGGACAAGCTCCCGGCCACTGTTGCGGTCAGTGGGACTGATCTTTTTTTTGAGGTGGAAAAGAGCGGTGACTTTCCCGGAAGCCGGGTTGAGCATCAGTTCAATTTCTTCACTGCGGCGTAGAAGAAATTGGCCAGCATCGTTTTTCAGAATTTCTGTAAGTGCGCTATTGATTTTATGACCAGCGAGCAAACAGTTGTCAACACTGATCAGCCGGTGGCTGTGAAAGTGATGGAAGGCCGGCCTGTTTTTCTGGTCGATGTGGAGCCGGATACGCTGCCGATAACCAAAAACATTTATTGCTCCATGGGGCAGAGACAAGTCGCCTGCCAGCTGTCTGAGGCGTGGATGTTTTGAACGAACAAGAAGATCCCGGACGATATCTCGTTTCAGTTGCAGCTGAGTGGGGTAACTGCAGTGCTGCAGGTCACAACCGCCGCATGAGCCATAAAACGGACAGGCAGGTGTGATACGGGCATCAGAGGCCTCGATGATGTTTGCCGGACGGCCCACAGAAAAACCCTTCTTGCGGCGGAGCTCATGGATTTTGACCAGCTCGCCGGGCAGGACCAGGCGGGTCATGACGGTGAGACCGTCTTCCTGACG
>JBDLID010000065.1:0-16475 GCA_039715055.1 Thermodesulfobacteriota bacterium
ATCATCCATGCTCTCCACTGAACTGACTGACATCATGTTCGGTACCCCGGTGCCCAAACGGGCCTTGATTGACCTTGGTGTATTAAAAGAGGATATGGTCAACGTCACGGTTCATGGACATGAGCCGCTGCTTGCCGAGTCACTCTGTCTGGCTGCTGAAGATGAAGAGATCCAGGCCCTGGCCAAAAAGGCCGGCGCCAAAGGGATAAACCTTGCCGGTGTCTGCTGTACCGGTAACGAGATCCTCATGCGCCGCGGTATTGCCGTAGCGGCGTCATTTATTCAGCAGGAGATGGTCCTTGCCACCGGCGCAGTTGAGGCCATGGTGGTCGACGTCCAATGTGTCATGCAGTCTGTTGCCCAGGTGGTAAAAGACATGCACACCGACATCATCACGACCAACTACCGGGCCAAGATGCCCGATGCCATACACATCCAGTTTGAGGAAGAGGCGGCCATGGAATCGGCCAAGAAAATCCTCATCCACGCCATCAACAACTTCAAGAAGCGTGGCGATTTCTATATCCCGGAAGATAAGAAGTTTGATATCGTTGTCGGATTTTCCCACGAGACCATCAATTACATGCTTGGTGGTCGTTTCCGTCAGAGCTATCGTCCGCTCAACGACAACATTATGAACGGACGGATCAAGGGCATTGGCGCCCTGGTCGGCTGTGAACATTACAAGCACTCCGATGACGTTCATTTCAAGATCGCCAAGGAGCTGCTCAAGAATAACGTCCTGGTTCTGGCCACCGGTTGCGCGGCCCAGGCCCTTGGACGTGCAGGAATGATGAGGCCCGAAGCGGCCAAAGAGTTCTGCGGCGATAGCCTGGCCGAAGTCTGTGAGACCGTCGGCATGCCGCCGGTTCTTCATGTCGGTTCCTGTGTCGATAACTCACGGCTGCTCATCGCTCTGACCGAGATGGTCAAAGAGGGCGGTCTCGGTGACGATATCTCCGAATTGCCGGCCTGCGGCACGGCTCCTGTGTGGATGAGTGAGAAGGCCATTGCCATCGGTCAGTACTTTGTCGCCTCCGGTGCCCATGTCGTCTTCAATGACCTGCCCATCGAGGGCTCCAAAGAGTTCTCCAAGTATATGTATGAAGATATCAAGGAGCAATTCGGGGCCTGCTGGGGAGTTGAGTCAGACCCGGTTGCACTGGCCCAGGCCATGATCAAGGCCATTGATGGTAAGCGTGAGGCACTCGGTATCAATAAGAAGCAGGATCGTGTCCTGTTTGATATGGAGATGCGTCGTGATCTTGAGGCTGGCCAGGGTATCCCCGGAGCGGGCTGTGGTCAGAAGTAGAAGAGTTTCCATCGTCTAACTGTTAGGGAGAGAAGCACCGATGAAGTCGGGAAGCAATCTAGAAAAAATACTTAAATCGGGTGAGTTCGCCGTAACCGGCGAACTCGGCCCACCTAAGAGCGGTAATGCGGAAGTAGTCAGGGAAAAAGCCAGACTGCTGAAAGGTAATGTTGATGCTGTCAACATCACTGACTGCCAGACCGCCATTGTCCGTATGTCCTCCATTGGTGCCGGGATAATTACCCAGTCGGAAGGGGTAGAGCCGGTTATCCAGATGACCTGCCGGGATCGAAATCGGATCGGCATGCAGTCGGATATCCTCGGTGCTCAGGCTTTTGGCCTGAAAAACCTGCTCTGCCTCACCGGTGATCACCAGAAGTTTGGTAATCATCCCGGGTCCAAAGGCGTCTTTGATATGGATTCCATTCAGATGCTCGGCATGGTCAGGGAGATGCGTGATGATAAACGCTTCCAGTGTGGTGAGGAGATCAAATCTCACCAGCCTGAGCTCTTTTTAGGCGCAGCTGCCAACCCCTTTGCCTATCCGTTCGAATACCGGGCGGTCAGGCTTGGTAAGAAGGTGGCTGCCGGTGCTGATTTCATCCAGACCCAGATTATCTACAACGTAGAGAAATTTACCAAGTTCATGGAAATGGTCCGCGACCTGGGACTCCATGAGAAGGTTTATATTCTTGCAGGTGTCACTCCGCCCAAGTCGGTTGGCATGGCACGTTATATGAAAAATTTCGTTCCGGGCATGGATGTGCCTGACGAGATCATCAAGCGGATGCAGGGTGCCAAGGACAAGCAGGATGAGGGCATCAACATCTGTGTAGACATCATTAATCAGGTCAAAGAGATTGAAGGTGTCGCCGGTGCCCATGTCATGGCAATTGAGTGGGAGAGTGCAGTTCCTGAAATTATGGAACGAGCAGGTCTGTTGCCGCGTCCCGGCATCACCGAAGAAAGTGCGCCGGAGGCAGCTGAGGTTGCCGAGGCAAGAGAAGAGATTGTTCTCAGTGATGTTGATGTTGACGGAATGCTTGATAAGGCCAAGGCCGAAGCCGAGGCCATCGTTGCCGCGGCAAGGGCAGAGGCAGAACAGATGGTGGCCAGGGCGAAAGAGGGTGCAGCCCAGCCGGTTGGTACAGCTCAAACTACAGTTGAGGCATCCCAGGCGGTGCCCAATACCATAGATGATGCAGGAGAGCATGCAATGAATGAAAAAGAGCGAGTCATGGCCCTCGAGGCTATGAATCACGGCCTTTCGGCCCTGAAAAAGGCCTATGGGCTGAGTGATGAACAGTTCGAGGCGGTCATGAGCTTTGCCGGCGCCCACACTATTCTCAAGCGTGAGCCGAATCTGAGTGGAGCAGCCCCTGCTGCAGCACCGGCAGCCCCTGCGCCGGCGGCACCGGTAAAGGCAGCCGATGATTCTGCAGCCAAGGCCGAAGCAGCCGCAAAGGCTAAAGCGGAAGCCGATGCCAAAGCAGAAGCTGACGCAAAAGCTGCAGCAGCTGCTAAGGCAAAAGCCGATGCCAAGGCCAAGGCCGATGAGGATGCCAAATCAAAAGCTGCAGCGGATGCCAAGGCAGCAGCTGACGCCAAGGCCAAAGAAGAGGCCGACGTCAAAGCCAAGGCAGAAGCCGATGCGAAAGCAAAAGCCGAGGCCGATGCCAAGGCAGAAGCTGACGCCAAAGCCAAGGCAGAAAAAGCAAGCCCCGCGCCAGCTCCTGCCGCTGCTACCGGTGACCTGGCGGCTGCCGCCCTTACCAGGGAAACCGGGTCACTGGCTGATCGGGCGACCAAGGTTGCTGATAAGGATTATATCGTTCAGTACAGCGGCTCTATTCGTGAGACCATACTTGGCAACGATGATAATACAGTCACTGTCGGAGGCGGCGGTTCACTGCCGTTCCACCTCTTTGAGGGAGATCAGCCTCACAAATCGCTGATCTCCATGGAGGTTCCAGACGCAAATCCTGAAGACTGGCCAGAGACCTTGACCCGTCACTTCAGCGATGTACTTGATAATCCGGTTGCCTGGGCCCAGAAATGTGTCAAGGAGTACGGTGCTGAATCCATCACCATCTCCCTTGCCTCAACTGATCCCAACGGCGAAAATCGCTCTGCAGCAGATGCTGCCAAAGTAGCCAACGATATTGTTGAAGCCGTTGACGTGCCGATTATCGTATGGGGCTGCGGCAACACTGACAAAGACACCGAAACCCTGCGTGAGTTGACCGCGGTTATCGGCACCAAGAAAGTATGTCTTGGGCCGCTTGAGGATGCCAACTATCGAGCAATCGGAGCAACGGCCATGGCCTTTCAGCATCCGATCATCGCCGCATCACCCATCGATGTCAACCTGGCCAAGCAGCTGAATATTCTCCTTGAAAACCTCGGTGTCTCACTTGAGACGGTAATGATGGATCCATCCATCGGCGCCCTTGGCTACGGTATCGAATACACCTATTCTGTCATGGAGAGAATCAGGATGGCCGCCCTTACCCAGCAGGATGAGAAGCTGCAGGTGCCGATCATCTGTAATCTCGGCCGGGAAGTCTGGAAGGCCAAGGAAACAAAACTTGCCTCCGACGACATGATTGGTGACCAGGAACGCCGTGGTGTGATGATGGAAGCGCTCACCGCCAGCTGTATGTTGCTCTCCGGCGGCGAGGTTCTGATCATGCGTCACCCCAGGGCGATCAATATGACCAAGGAATTGATTAACGGTTTGATGGGCTGATATAAGCTTCATTGATGTTCAAGGGAAACCCTTAAAGATACGAAGAGACCATATAGGGAGTTTAATATGTCAAAGATCATCTGTTCTGCTGCCATCCGTGGAGCCCAGAAAATTATCGATATGGCTGAAGAGAGCTATGAGGACGCGCTGAAAAAATTTGGTGCCGACCAGGAAGTCTCTTTTCCAAACACCGCTTATTACCTGCCCATCATCTACAGTATGTTGGGTGCCAAGGTTGAAAAACTGGGTGACATGAAGGATATTTTTGCCGAATGTCGCTCGCTGATGCCTCCTGTTGTCTCAGAAGACATCTGGCTGCCCTACCTTGCTCCGGCACTCGATGCCGGTATGGCGACTTTTTTCGCCGAGGAGATGTATGAGGCGGTTCGCTATCTCAACACCCCGGACTTTTATACCAAGACCGAGGATCCTACGGCTGAAAGCTATTGGCTTGGAGCTGCCGATGATGTCATCTTCCGGAAGCGTGGCGTTGAATTTGTCGACGGCACCGCCCCGGGTTTTGCCGCCATCATGGGTACCCCGGCCGATAAAGAGGTTGCTTCCAGGATCGCCCTGGAGCTGCAGGAAAAGAATCTCTACATCTTCATGCATGACCAGTGTGACGGCAAGAACATGGCCGACCTGCTGGTTGAAAACAATGTTCAGGTCGGCTGGAATACACGCCTCGTTCCGTTTGGCAAGAGTTACACCACTGCAGTCTTTGCCATCGGCTTTGCCTGTCGTGTAGCGCTCGCCTTCGGTGGAATCAAGCCCGGTGACGCCATCGGCAACCTGCTCTACAACAAGGATCGGACCTTTGCCTTTGTCATGGCGTTTGGTGATGTATCCGATGAGTGGTATGCAAACGCCGCCGGCGCCATCAACTGGGGATTCCCGACCATTTCTGATTACGATATTCCCGAGGTTCTGCCCACAGGTATCTGTACTTACGAGCATGTCGTCTCCCAGGTTCCCCATGACGAGATTGTCCAGAAGGCCATCGAGGTCCGTGGACTCAAAGTCAATGTCACCAAGATCGATATTCCCATGTCGTTCGGTCCTGCATTTGAGGGTGAGCGGGTCAGAAAAGACGACCTCTTCATGGAGTGCGGCGGCGGCCGGACCCCGGGTGTCGAGGTACTTATCTCCAAAGAGATGGATGAGGTTGAAGACGGTCTTGTCACTCTTGAAGGCCCGGACATCAGCGATATTGAACAGGGTCAGAACCTGCCTCTTGGTATTCTTGTCGAGGTTGCCGGCCGCGAGATGCAGTCCGATTTCGAGCCAATTCTGGAGCGTCAGTTCCATCACCTCACCAACTATATCCAGGGCATCATGCACATGGGCCAGCGGAATATCATGTGGGTGAGGATTGGTAAAGCTGCTGTCGAAAAGGGTTTCTCCTTCAAACATATCGGCGTGGTGCTTCACGGAAAACTACACCAGGAGTTTGGTGCCATTCTCGATAAGATTCAGGTCAAGCTTTTCACCATTGAGGAAAAGGTTCAGGAGGTTATGGACCTTGCCAACAGTGTCTACACCGAGCGTGATCTGCGCCTTGGCTCCATGACCGATGAGACCGAAGAGGTCTTTTACTCATGTACCCTCTGCCAGTCTTTTGCTCCCAGCCATGTCTGTGTCATCACTCCCGAGCGGATCGGAATGTGCGGTGCCTACAACTGGCTTGACGGCAAGGCTTCTTACCAGATCAACCCGACAGGGCCCAATCAGCCGATTCCCAAAGGTGATTGTACCGATGAGGACAACGGCTACTACAGCGGTATCAACGAGTTCGTCAACCAGGCCTCCCGCGGCGCAGTGCCCGAGGTCAGCTGCTACTCACTGATGAATAATCCGATGACCGCCTGTGGCTGTTTTGAGGCTATTGCCGCCATGCTGCCCCAGTGTAACGGCATCATGGTTGTCAATCGCGACTACCTCGGCATGACACCTTCAGGTATGAAGTTTACCAGCCTTGCCGGCATGGCCGGCGGTGGTATGCAGACTCCGGGCTTTATGGGTGTTTCCAAGCACTACATGACCAGTAAGAAGCTGTTCAAGGCGGAAGGCGGCATCAAGCGTGTTGTCTGGCTGCCGAAGATGATGAAGGACGAGATCAGTGACAAGCTCAAAGAGGTGTGCAAGGATATCGGCATGCCCGAGCTCTTCGACATGATTGCCACAGAAGAGCAGGGAACCACCGAGGAAGAGATCCTTGAGTTCCTGAAGGAAAAAGGTCATCCGTGTCTGGAGATGGAAACTGCTGTTTAAGGCCTGTGTGAGCCCGGCACCAGTGGAGCTGATTTCTTTTGAGACAGCTTTGAACACTGTTTTATTACCGGCCCCACACTCACTTTAACCGGGCAACAGAGTGGTTAGAGTGAGCTCTTTATAAGAAAAGATACACTATTATCAATATCACACTAGTTAGATAGAAGAGAACTGGAGGAACAACCATGGCGTTAACTGGCATTCAAATTCTCAAGATGCTGCCGAAGAAAAACTGCGGTGAGTGCGATATTCCCACGTGTCTCGCCTTTGCAATGAAAGTTGCAGCAGGTCAGGCGGAGATCGACACCTGTCCCTATGTCAGCGATGAGGCCAAGGCCACCATCGGTGAGGCCTCGGCGCCTCCGATCAGAACCTTCAAGCTGGGTAGTGGTGACGACACCTTCACCACTGGCGGCGAGACTTGTCTCTTCCGTCATGAAAAACGCTTTGAAAACCCCACCGGTCTAGGTGTTCTTGTCACCACCGAGATGAGTGACGCAGACGTTGACGGCCGGATTGAGCGATTCAACAAGCTTGAGTATGAGCGGGTCGGCGTCATCATGAAGGCGGAGCTCATCGCAGTGAAAGATGCCAAGAATGACGAGGCCTCCTTCACTGCACTGGTCCAGAAGGTCCTGGACGGCTCTGCCAGAGCAGCTCTTATTCTGATGAGTGACAGTGCTGCAAACCTTGCGGCGGCAGCCAAACTCTGCGGCGACCGGATACCGCTTCTCTACGGCGCGACTTCTGACAATGCCCAGGATATGGCCAAGGTGGCCCAAGATGCCGGAGCCCCCATGGGGGTCAAGGCGACAAATCTTGATAACTGCATAGAGGTGGCTGAAACTCTGCTTGGTGCAGGTCTCAAGGATCTCGCCATCGATACCGGCGCCCGTACCATTAAAGCTGCGCTGGAAGATAACGTGGTTGCCAGGCGTGCCGCTATCAACACCAAATTCAAGCCGCTTGGCTTTCCGACGCTCAACTTTGTCTGTGAGATGAGTGATGATCCGCTCATGGAGGCCATGATTGCCTCGGTATTGATCGCCAAATATGCCGGCGTCATTATCCTCTCAGATCTCCAGGGGGATATTCTTTTCCCGCTCATGCTGGAAAGAATGAATCTCTTCACTGATCCTCAGCGGCCCATGGTTGTCAGCGAGGACATTTACCCGCTCACAGGTCCCGGTGAGGATTCACCGGTTGTTATCACCTGTAACTTCTCACTGACCTACTTTATCGTTTCCGGTGAGATTGAGGGCTCCAAAGTCCCCACCTGGCTGCTTATCAAGGATACTGAGGGTCTGTCTGTCCTCACCGCATGGGCAGCAGGCAAATTCGGCGCCGATCTCATCGCACAGTTTGTCAAAAAATCAGGTATAGAGGACAAGGTCAAGCATCGCGACCTGATTATTCCCGGCTACCTTGCATCCATCAAAGGTGAGCTTGAAGAGGAGCTGCCTGACTGGAAGATTACCATCGGACCTCGCGAGGCCGGACATCTGCCGGTATTTCTCAAGGAGTGGAAACCGTCCTGACGGGTTATCCGGGTTCCTGTGTATAAATTTTCTGGAGGCACCGCTTTGGATGCCTCCGCTTACTGATCGTGGTTTAAATAGTAGAATAGTATGACAACTGTTACGCTCACAATTGACGGTGCCGAGATCGTAGCCGAACAGGGATTGACCATCCTTGAGGTGGCCAAGAGATCTGATATCTCCATTCCCACTCTCTGTTTCGTAAAGGACAATCCTTCCGACGCCCCCTGCGAAGTCTGTGTTGTAGAGGTTGAAGGTAAGGATGAGTTGATGCGTTCCTGTGTGACGCTTGCTCAAGACGGCATGGAGATATCCACCAATTCCGAAAAAGTTCTCGGCCATCGCCAGGAACGACTCGGTATCCTCGCCGAGACGCATTTCGGTGACTGTAAAGCACCCTGTAATCTCACCTGCCCCGGGCAGATCAACGTTCAGGGCTACATCGCCCATGTCGCCAAGGGTCAGTACGAAGAGGCCTTGAGGCTCGTTATGGAGCGGAACCCCATGCCGTTTTCCGTTGGCCGGGTCTGCCCACGTTTCTGTGAGACACGTTGTCGTCGGATTCTCGTTGATGAACCGGTATCCATCAACCATCTCAAACGGTTTGTTGCGGACTGGTGCATGAGCAATGAGATTGATCTCAAGATTCCAAAGGACTCTCCCACCGGTAAGCGCATAGCGGTTATCGGCGGCGGTCCGGCAGGACTTACCGCAGCCCATTTTCTGACGAGAAAGGGGCATCATGTCACCATCTTTGAGGGGGCCCCGAAACTCGGCGGTGCCCTGCGCTACGGCCTGCTTGAATATCGTATTCCAAAAGATGTTCTTGATTACGAGGTCAATACCATCCTCAAGCACGGAATTTCTGTTCGCCTTAACCAGCAGTGGGGCAAGGATTTTACCCTCCAGGACCTTAAAGATCAGGGGTACGATGCCACCTTTATCAGTATTGGCGCCGGAGTTGATATTCCCCTTGATGTCAAGGGAGCCAACACCCCGCACTCGTATACCGCCTGTAATTATCTCAAGCTGGTAGCCGAAGGCAAGATGCCTGACATGGGCCAGCGGGCCGCAGTCATCGGTGGCAATAACGTTGCCATGGAAGTGGCGCGGACTCTTCTTCGCCAGGGTGTGGCGGAAGTAACGATTATCTATCCCCGTGCCCGGATTGAGATGCCCGCCCACCAGAGAAACATAGCCGAGGCTGAAGCTGAGGGAACCCAGTTTCTGCTCATGGCCTCTCCGGTTGAGATTACCGAGAGCCTTGATCAGCCGTCAAGACTACGTCTTGAGCTTGTACGGATGAAGCTCGGCGAGCCGGATAAACGAGGTGCACGTCATCCGGAACCTATAGAAGGTTCCACCAACACTCTGCAGGTCGACTCAATCGTCGCCTCCGTTGGAAACGTTGCGGTTCAGGGTGGCTTTACCGGTGGAGAGCTCGAGGAATCCATAGAGCTCACTCCCAAAAATATGATCAAAGCCAATCCGCGCAGCTCCCTGACTAATGTTGACGGAGTCTTTGCCGGTGGTGATGCCGCAACCGGGCCTAAGTCTGTTATCCAGGCCGTGGTCTCTGCCCGCCGTGCGGTGGCCAACATGCACTCGTTTGTCATGGGGGTTCCCAAGGACCCTGCCGACAGCCGCTTCAACTTTACCCGCGGCAAGTCCTTTGATGATGTGGATCTTCGGAATTTTGACGGGATCAATGTCAAACTGCGTGAAAAGATGCCGTCCCGGACTCCTGAGATCAGCAGTACGGATTTTGATGAGGTCAAACTCGGCTTTTCAGAACGAATGGCTCGCCGTGAGGCAGAAAGGTGTCTTTCCTGCGGTTGTAATGCCTTTGACCGTTGTGACCTGAAGCAGCTCTCCATTGACCACAACGTCAACATCAACAAGACCGGAATGGGGAAAATTCCCCATTACGCCAAAGACAATTCTCACCCGGTAATCACCGTTGACCCCAACAAGTGTGTGTTTTGTAAAAGGTGTGTCAGAAGTTGTGATTATGAAGGCATCGAGGTGACCTGTGATACTCTTGATAAAAAAGAGCGGCCCATCGGGCTTTCCATCAAGTTCACTGACAACTGCGTCTCCTGCGGATCATGTGTCGATAATTGTTCAACAGGTGCCCTGAATAAGAAGGCCCAGATTATTCCAATCCAGGCTGAGCCGATCCGCGAGGTGCGAACCACCTGTCCATACTGTGGAGCAGGCTGCCAGATGATCTTCCGTGTTAAGGGAGACACCATAATCGAAGTGACCTCTGATCCGGATCTTGCCCCCAACTTCGGTGCACTCTGTGTCAAAGGAAGATTCGGGCACGAATTCGTCCAGCATAAGGACCGACTCACCAAGCCTCTTATCCGTAAGAACGGAATGCTGGTTGAGGCCTCATGGGACGAGGCTCTCGAGTACACCGCCAGGCGCTTTAAAGACCTCAAGGCGATGTATGGTTCCGATTCCCTTGCCGGTTTCTCCTGTGCCAGGGCAACCAATGAAGAGAACTACCTCATGCAGAAGTTCATGAGGACAACCATAGGGACGAATAACATAGATCATTGTGCCCGACTCTGACACGCTCCAACGGTGGCCAGTCTGGCCCTCACATTCGGCAGCGGCGCAATGACCAACTCCATTGCAGACTCCAAAAAGACTGATCTCTTCATGATGATCGGCTCCAATCCCGATACCGGACACCCGACCATAGGCTTGCGGGTCCATCAGGCCCAAAAAAGGGGTGCCAAACTGATCGTCGTTGATCCACGACGGACCAAACTGGCCGATGCGGCCGATCACTGGGTCCGTATTCAGCCCGGTACCGATGTGGCCTTTCTCAACGGTCTGATGAATATCATCCTCGAAGAGGATCTCTGGAATAAGAAATTTGTTGAGGAGCGTACTGAGGATTTTGAAGAACTCAAGACTCTCGTCAAAAAATATACCCCGGATTACGTCGAAAAGATTACCGGCGTCCCGGAGGAGCAACTTTACGCCGTGGCCAGGCTCTATGCCGGACGAGGGCGGCATGCCATCTACCATGGAATGGGCATTACCCACTATGTCACCGGAACCGACCGGGTTAAATCCATTGCCAACCTGGCCATGCTCTGCGGCAAGGTCGGAGAAGAGGGCGGCGGCTGTAATCCGCTCAGGGGCCAGAACAATGTCCAGGGCGCATGTGACATGGGGGCGCTTTTCAACACGCTTCCCGGTTACGGCAAACTTGAAGACCTTGATCTCTTTGACCGCTATGAAGCTGCATGGGGCGTGAAACTGCCCAGGCGTCCGGGCAAGCCTGCCACCGAGATCTGGGATAACATCTTTAAGGGTGATATCCGCGGTCTATATGTTTTTGGTGAGGATCCGGCAGTGGCCGACGCCAATATCGCCCATGTCAAGGATGCCCTGGAAAAGGTCGATTTTCTTGTTGTCCAGGATCTTTTCCTGACAGATACCGCCAAGGCTGCCGACGTTGTTTTTCCTGCGGCCTGTTTTGCTGAAAAAGACGGAACGTTTTCCAATACTGAGCGCAGGGTACAGCGGGTTCGCAAGGCGGTTGATCCGCCTGGTGAGGCCAAGCCGGACTGGCAGATCTTCTGCGAGCTTTCGACCCGGATGGGATATGAAATGTCCTACAATTCGGCCGAGGAAATCTTTGAAGAGGTTCGCTCACTCCTGCCCCAGTACAAGGGAATCACCTATAAACGGTTGGAAGAGGTTGGACTGCAGTGGCCGGTGGCCGATGAAAATCATCCCGGTACCCCGGTGCTCCACACCAAGGAGTTCACCCGCGGTCGTGGGCTTTTCATTCCTGAGGACTATATCGCGCCGGTGGAGCAGGTTGATGATGAATACCCGCTCTACTTTACTACCGGTCGGGATTTCTCCCGCTACAACTTCAGCTCCATGACCGGCAAGACCCCGGAGATCAACTCCATTTCGCCTGAAGCAAGAGCCGAGATCAACCCGGTGGATGCAGAGCGATTCTCCATTAATGAAGGGGACTGGGTGAAAATGACCTCACGCCGTGGATCAGTTGAGATGCGGGCGACGTTGACCGATAAATCCCAGGAAGGGACAATTTTTACCACCTACAACCATATCGAGGCGTTGGTTAACTTTCTTACCCTTGACGCCCTGGATCGACTGTCCAGGACACCGGAGTATAAGCTGTGTGCCATCAAGGTTGAAACAGTTGTCCAACAGTAAGTTTCTACATGCCGGAGCAGGGCGATAAACGCCTGCCGGTTTACAGTTATAAGACCCAAGCAAGAGTTAGGAGTAACAATATGGGTAAAGCAATGAAGCACAGAGAAGGGGCGGTAATGATTCTCGGCGGAGGTATCGCCGGAATCCAGGCCGCACTTGACTTGACCGAACTGGGTTACTACGTCTACCTGGTCGAAAAGCTACCTGCCGTGGGCGGCGTAATGGCCCAGCTGGACAAAACCTTCCCAACTAATGATTGCTCTATCTGAATCCTGGCGCCAAAGCTGGTAGAGGCCGGTCGGTCTCCAAATATAGAGATGATTACCAACGCTGACCTTCTCGCGTTGGAGGGAAAACCAGGGGCTTTCAAGGCCAAGCTGAATCTCCGTCCCCGTTATATCGATGCGGAAAATTGTACGGCCTGCGGACTCTGTACCCAGTACTGCCCCAAACATCATAAGGATCCATACAACGAAGATCTGTCGATCACCAGGCCGATTCATATCGACTATGCCCAGGCGGTTCCGGCCACCTACTATATCGACCCAAGTACCTGTATGCATATCCAGCATGACACCTGCCAGATCTGTGTACCGGTCTGCCAGTCCCATGCCATCAATTTTAACCAGAAGCCTGAAGAGAAGACTCTGCATATCGGCTCGGTCATCCTCTCGCCCGGTTTCGGCAAGATTGATCCGTCAACACTTGATAAGTTCAGCTACGGTAAACATCCCGACGTTGTAACCGCCTTTGAGTATGAGCGAATGACAACCGCCTCGGGACCGTTCATGGGTGAGATAAAGTGTTTCTCCGATGGTCGCCATCCCAAGTCCATGGCCTTTATCCAGTGTGTCGGTTCCCGTGATCTTGGATGCGACAACGGCTACTGTTCAAACGTCTGCTGCATGTACGCCATTAAGGAGGCGCTGGTCACCAAGGAGCATGATCCCGAGGTGGATATCACCATCTACTACATGGACATCCGTACCCACGGTAAGGATTTTGATGCGGCAAGGGAACGTGCCGAGGCCATTGGCGTCAAATTTGTCCGTGCCAAGGTGGCTGATGTCACCCCATGGGATGATCACCTCAAGCTGACCTATTCAACACTTGACGGCCAGCATAAGTTTGAATCCCACGATATGGTGGTTCTCTCAGTGGGGCTTGAGTCGCCCAAGGATGCTGAAGGGATCGCCAAAATCACAGACGTTGATCTCAACCATTACAACTTCTGTAAGACTGATACCTTCAGCCCGCTTGAGACCAGCCGTGACGGGATTATCGTTGCCGGAGCCTTCCAGGGTCCCAAGGATATCCCCGAATCAGTGACCCAGTCTTCCGGTGCTGCTGCACTTGCCGCCTCCATGCTTAAAAAGGTGCGTGGTAAGGGGACTGTGCTCAAGGAGTACCCCGAAGAGCAGGACGTCAAAAAAGATGATGATGTGCGCATAGGTGTATTTGTCTGCCACTGCGGTATCAACATCAGCTCGGTGGTCGATTGCCCCGAGGTTGCAGATTATGCCGGTGATATGGAAAATGTCGCCTACTATACGGAAAATCTTTACTCCTGCTCCCAGGATTCCCAGGAGCAGATCCAGAAAATCATTCAGGAAGAGAACCTGAACAGGGTGGTTATCGCCGCGTGCTCGCCACGTACCCATGAGCCCCTCTTCCAGGAGACCTTAAAAGATGCCGGTCTCAACCGGAATCTCTTTGAAATGGTTAATATCCGGGACCAGTGTTCCTGGGTCCATGCCAATGAGCCGGAGGCTGCCACGGACAAATCCAAGGATCTTGTGCGCATGGCGGTCCGCAAGGCCAATCACATCCAGCCCCTGCCTGAGCAGACTGTACCGGTAACCCCCAAGGCATTGATCCTTGGAGGCGGTACGGCCGGCATGACCGCGGCACTGAACCTGGCTGACCAGGGATTCAAGTCGGTTCTGGTTGAAAAGAGCTCCAAAATCGGCGGTAACCTCCAGCTGCTTAAGAACACCATTGCCGGAGACGAGGTGACAAAACAGCTCACCAGCCTCACCAAGAAGGTCAATGCATCGAAAATGATCGATGTGGTGACCAATGGTGAACTCATCCAGACCCAGGGCTTCATCGGTAATTTTTCATCGGTGATTGAGTCCGGCAAAGGAACCAAGAAAAAGGAACAGACTGTAGATCACGGTGTCATCATTGTTGCCACTGGCGGCAAAGAGCATCGTCCTGACAAGTACATGCTTGGTAAATCCAAGAAGGTGGTCACCCAGCTGGAGCTTGAAAAGAAACTGGCTGGACGTGCCAAAGACCGGGCGCCTGATTCTATTGTCATGATCCAGTGCGCCGGATCCCGGGGTGATGATCGCAACTACTGTTCCAAGGTCTGCTGTAATCATGCAGTGAAAAATATTCTCAAGGTCAAGGAGCTCAATCCCGACTCCCAGATCATTGTCCTCTATCGTGATATGCGAACCTACGGCTATGCCGAGGATGCCTATCTCGAGGCAAGGAAGAAGGGTGTTGTCTTTATTCCTTACGAGACCGACAGCAAACCTGAGGTCTTTGAGAAGTCACGCAAGCTGCAGGTTAAGTTCTTCGACTCCATCATGCAGGAAGAGGTGACCCTGAGCCCTGACCTTGTTGCACTGTCTGTGGGTATTGTACCCAACAGCAGCGACAAGCTCTCCAAGCTCCTCAAGGTGCCACTCACTGCCAACGACTTCATCCTCGAGGCCCATGTCAAGCTGCGGCCCGTTGAGGTTGCTGTGGACGGTATTTATCTCTGCGGACTGGCGCACAGTCCAAAACCGGTTGATGAAACCATTGTCCAGGCCCAGGCGGCAGCTGCCAAGGCGGCTATTCCACTGGTCAAGGGTTATGTCAAAGTTGATCCGATTGTCTCCCATGTGGACCAGGAGGGCTGTATCGGCTGCACCTTGTGCGCCAGCCTCTGTCCTTACGGAGCCATTGAGATGAAGAAGGTGGGCAAGAAACGTAAGGCCGAGACCATCGCTGCATCGTGTAAGGCCTGCGGAATCTGCGCCTCGCACTGTCCGACCTTTGCCATCTCCATGGGCGGATTTACCAATGAACAACTTGTCTCCCAGATTGAAGCCTTTGGTAATCAGCAGGAAGAAGAGACCGAAACAGCTTAGAAGCGTATAAATAGATAAGGAGTATCGATCATGGCCGATCAAGATTTTAACCCGAGTATTCTCGGTTTTCTCTGCAACTGGTGCTGCTACGCAGCAGCCGATGCAGCGGGGGTATCGCGTTTTCAATATCCCCCCAACCTGCGAACCATCCGCGTGATGTGCACCGGCAGGGTGGACCCCGCCTTTGTCCTGCGCGGATTTTTAGAAGGTGCAGACGCCATCTTCACCGGCGGCTGACAACTCGGCGAATGTCATTACCAGGTTGGTAATTATGATGCGATGGGAATGGATGCTCTGGTTAAACGTGTCCTGAAAGATATCGGTATCCGCGAAGAAAGATTCAGCCTGCAATGGGCATCAGCAGCAGAAGCTCCGCGTTTTGTCAAGCTTATCACCGAGTTCACCCAGCAGATGAAGGAACTGGGTCCCATCGGTGAGGCCGAGGGGATCGAGCCCGAGGAGCTCAAGGAACGAATTAAAAAGGGACTGGAGGTCGTCTCCAGCCAGAAGGTTCGTATCTCCTTTGGCAACGCCACCAAGGCTGTGCGAAAAGATGGTATCTGGACCGATGAGCATATCGGCGGTATCATTAACACCAAGATGGATAAGTCGCTTACGTCAGCGCTGGGCTAGACAGATCATATCAAAAATAGCCACTTAAAGGGGCCCTGAAGCATGAACTGCTTCAGGGCCCCTTTTTTTTTGGTCACCCTTTGTCTATTATGGGAAATGAAGTGAATATGGAGGTGGAGCGTGGTGGATAAAAAAGAGATGAACATAGCCGTGCTGATTCAACTGCTGGGCTTCCTGTTAATCTTTGTAATGCCCGGTCTTGTCGGCGGCATACTGGCGTTGCCGATTGGGGTAATTGTCGGTGTATCTCTGATAGGTTTTGGTTATCGTAAGTACAGGCGGGCAAAGTATAAAAGTGACGGAACTGTTGAGTAGCGCCCCCGTGTGACCGCTCAGGCCGCCTCGAGTAGCACAAGTACGCTTCGTCAGCCTGCTTGGCCCTGCTGAACAGTTACAACTCCCTGCTTAGGGACGCACCACCTTTACGCTGAATAGTTACAAAGTGACACCTCAAGTATCCAGAAGTAAATGGGCTATTTCCTCCTTTATGTGCTCCCTGAACAACTCAACCGGTAGTGTCTCATGACTGAACTGAGAACCAACCCCATGTTTCGCTATCTGCTGGTGTTGACCGTCAGCGCCACTGTCGGGCTGCATGTCTGGCGAACCCT
>JBDLID010000066.1:0-16203 GCA_039715055.1 Thermodesulfobacteriota bacterium
CACAGTCATCCAGGTTAACAGTTTCTTCGAACTCAAGCGGGCCGTCAGCCTTTTTGACAATGTTGTCCTGGTGGCGAAAGAGATCAGCCATTTCCTCGGGAAAGATCTCATAGTCAGTTTGTCCGACAATATGTTCAAGTTCTGTTGCCGAAAGGTGGGAGAACTGCTTGTTGGCAAGGATATACCGGTTGTTCTGGTCCTTGCAGTAAATCGGCAGGCTGGTGTGGTCGAGAATGGCCTGGAGATAGCTCTGGGTCTCGGCCAGTGAGGAAAGGGCACTCTCACGTTCGTACTGAGCCTGTTTTTTGTCTTCGATATCGTGGATCGTTGAGATGATCACTGACTGGTTGCCCCAGCGGGCCCGGTGCTGGTTGATCTGGATATGGAAGTGGGAGTTGTCGGAGGGGCGCCGGGCGAGCCATTCAAATTCACAGGGAATATCTTTACAGGCATCGAGCCAGTATTGGTTGAGAATTCTATTGTCCTGGTCCGGGGCTGAGAGATCCCGGGCCGGTGAAAGATTTCCGATTTCTTCGGCCCTGATAGAAAACATACCCAGCATGCGCTGGTTGTAATCAAGCAGTCTGCCCCTCAAGTCATGAATCAGGATGCCGTTGGGGGAGGCGTTGTAGATATCCTGCAGTTTCTCTTTGGCAATGAGGATATGTTTGGCGGTTCTTTTATGTTCGTGAACCTCTCTGTTTAATTCACGGTTCAGTGACGACAGTGACTGGGAGTTTTCATCGAGCAGGAAAATGTTGACCATGGCCTGCCAGTATTGACGATTCCAGGTTTTGATCTGGTAGAGGTTAAACACCATGAAAAAGATCAACGCGACCCCGATGGCGATGATGGTAGTTGTCCCGATGGAGAACGCAACAAATGTGACCGGCAGCAGCAGCTGGAGAAGATAGAGGTAGGCGAGAGTCCGCCAGATACAGAAGCTGGCCATGGCGCCGCCTCCGATCCCTGCAAGAAGAATAATGATCAGGGCGTTTGAGAAATCATCACCAAACAGATACAGAGCAGCGGCCGGAAAAATGCCCCAGCTGAGACTGACGCCCAGGCAGGAATAAAAAAAGATGTTTTCGTAGAGGTCGCGTTTTGCAGTTTTGCCCGTACGCAGGTAAAGAACGCCAAGGATCCTGCCGAGAGTGGAGAAAATGAGCAGCCCGCCGAGCAGGAGAAAGAGAACTGGGTAAGCGGACCAGAAATCTGTAGCCAGTCCGCCGATGAGAAAGGCAATGGGAACGATGACAATACCGGCCCACGAGCGGTCAGCAAGATCCTGGCCGGCTTCAAGGCGCATCTTGTTAATGGTCTCGGGCGTAAAAGAGTGGGAGTTCTCTCTGCAGTGGCGGTAGTTGTCGTTGAAGCGAATCATTGAAAGAAAAATTTCGGCAGTCGAATGGGCAGTTCAACCGGATAAACGACAGGGTAAAGTAAAGGTAAACGTGGTTTGTTCTCCAGGAGACGACTCGGCTTCGAGACTGCCGTGATGCAGGTTCATGATTTGCCTGGCAATGGGGAGGCTCAGGGCGGTCCCCCTGGTGTGGTGCTTTATGTTATCGGTATAGAATTCGTTGAACATGAAATTTTTGGTAGCCGGATCGATACCGGGGCCGTAATCAGTGATTTTAAAGGTGCAGACTCCATTTTTAACTTGGCAGTCGATATCGACCTTTCCCTCAGGCTCTGAAAATTTAATGGCGTTATCGAGTACGCTGTCCACCGCAGTGTGGACCAGCGGCCAGTCAAAACAGAGTTCTGTGTCTTCCGGACAGTCCAGGTTAAGGACAATATCTGTTTTGTTTTCTTTTTGTCTGGTTTCGATGAGCTCCTCAAGAAATGATTTCAGAGGCATGGCGTAGGAGTTTAATTTTCTGTTGTTTCTCAGGTGAGTGAGGAGGAGTATCTTTTTAACCAGGTTGTTGAGCCGTTCACCCGATTGCATGATCAACCCGGCGAATTCGGAGACTTTATCCGGGTTCCCTGGGTTCTCAAGGATTAGCTGGGCACCCATGAGAATTCCGTTGAGCGGGGTTTTCGTCTCATGGGAAAAGAGTTGGAGGATGGAGGTTTTAAGAAGATCAACTTCCTCGGTTTTCTTCAGTTTGGAAAAGACCTTGATCTTGGCGAGGAGCTCATCATCGACAAAGGGTTTTGTCACATAGTCATCGGCGCCGACCTCATACCCTTTAAGGCGTTCATCGATCATTGCCTTGCCGGTCACCATGAGTATCTTGGTGAAGCGGTGATTGGGGTCTTTTTTGATCCTTCGGCAGACCTCGTAGCCATCAATTCCAGGCATCATGATATCAAGCAGGACGATATCGGGAAAGTAATCCTTGAGCAGTTCAAGGGCCTCCTCCCCGGAACTTGCAGCCCGGTAGGTAAACCCTTTCTCAAATTCGAGGATTTCCTTGATTATATCAACATTGACCGGTTCGTCGTCAATGATGAGAATACCTATGGATTCCATTGAAATGTCACTCCGTCTTCTTTGCGGAAAGCAGGTGGTTAGGGCTGTGCCGATAGAACGTGGACGAGTAAACCTGCCCAAAAATGTGGTAATGTTAGCCTTTATTTTTCAGCTTGAAAAGAGTTTTCCTGCACATCTTAAGAAGGGAACTTAAAAACAATAATAGCTGTGGAATACGGGAGCCAGCCGGTTTCCGACTGGACATTAGTTGAAGAGGTGCAGGTATAAATACACAGTTTAGTCCTTTGTTCCGGTCATTAATGGGTAGTAATGGTGGTCAGGTACGACTGTCATTTACTGAAGAGAAAGTGATTACCAATTACACTTATTTACAACTGGAACGGCGATATGGTATCGTGCTCTTCTTTTTTCAGTAGCAGGAGCCTCTTGGGCAATTGTAATTCTTTGAGAGACTCCTGGGCGAGCGTATAAGGCAACAGGGATGAAGATAGCGATTTTAGCAGTGACCAGAGGTGGAAAAGATCTTGGGGAGAGACTGAGCTGTCGTCTGCCTGGTGCTGAGATGTTTTCTACAGAATCGGGCGTGCTGTCAACCATTGAAACTGCCTGGAATAATTATGACGCGATCGTCTGTATTATGGCTACCGGAATTGTTGTAAGGGCAATGGCCCCATTATGCCGTGACAAGCGCTCTGACCCATGTGTCCTGGTTCTTGATGAGAAAGGGAAATTCGTTATCAGCCTTCTCTCCGGTCACCTGGGCGGCGGTAATGAGCTTGCCCTGACCGTTGCCGAAATTACAGGCGGACAACCGGTGATCACCACCGCATCGGACGTCACCGGGCATACTGCCCTTGACCTTTGGGCACGTCGCAACCGGCTTGTTGTCAACGATTGGAAGAAACTGACCGGCTGGAGCACCAGGCTCGTCAACGGGGAAAGGCTGAAGGTTTACTGTGAATATGGTGATGGCCAACTGCCAGAAGACATGAGACGATGCACCAGTGGAGATGACGCAGACCTGGCCATTTCCCATACAGGTAAAGAAGGCGATAGCCGCTCCCTTCTCCTGCGTCCGGTAAATCTCCATGTCGGCATTGGCTGCAACCGTAATACACCGGTTGAAGATATGGTGCGCAGTCTTGATGAGCTTTTTGCAGAACACGGACTCGATCAGCAGTGTATCAGCAGACTTGCAACCATAGACCTGAAAAAAGACGAACATGGGCTTCTTGAACTTGGTCGATCCATGGAGCTGGAGCTTAAATTTTATAACAAAGATGAACTCAACGGGGTTCCCGGTGTCTCAACTTCAGCAGCAGTTCTTGCGGCCACAGGCGCAAAAGGTGTGGCTGAGCCTGCAGCATTGTTGAGCGCTGCTGATGAAAACAGTGAAGCCCGGTTAATCATAAGGAAACGAAAATGGAAGGACGTGACAGTGGCAGTAGCCGAGAGCAGGATCGATCTGGTGGAATGATCAGCGTAGTTGGTACCGGTCCCGGCAGCAGGGATCATATAACTCAGGCTGCTGTACAGGCCATTGAAAACGCTGATTGCATTATCGGCTACAAGACCTACCTGGACCTGGTGCCGGACCTTCTAGAAGGCAAGGAGGTCCTGGCTTCATCGATGATGCAGGAGGTGGATCGCTGCCGCAAGGGTGTTGAGCTGGCTGAAGCCGGGAAAAAAATCGCCCTGATCTCCGGTGGTGATCCCGGAATCTATGCCATGGCTGGTCTTGTCTTTGAAATCGCAGTGGAGAATAACAGTAGGGTTCAGATCGAAGTGATACCTGGGATTGCTGCGATCAACGGCTGTGCCGCCCGACTTGGAGCCCCGCTCATGCACGATTTTGCAGCGGTCAGTCTCTCAGATCTTCTCACTCCCTGGGAACTTATTGAAAAACGGCTCGATGCTGCAGGGGCGGCTGATTTTGTTCTTGCCATCTATAATCCCAAATCTAAAAAACGGACCGAACACATCAAGCGGGCAAGAGAGATCCTGCTCACCCACCGGGCCGGTTCCACTCCAGTGGGCATTGTTACAGGGGCAACCCGTGACAACGAGGTGGTGACCGTCACCACCCTTGATAAGATGCTCGATGCAGAAATCAACATGCAATCCACCGTCATTATCGGTAACTCAACCACATTCATCTGGAATAACAAGATGATAACTCCAAGAGGATACGGGGATAAATACCGGTTGAGCGGAGATAAAGACTGACATGGCCAGACGTCTCTTCATGCTTCGTCACGGGGAGGTCGGATATCCTGGCCGTTACGTGGGAGCGAGCGATCTGCCTCTAAACGTTCAGGGACGGGAGCAGATCAGAACACTTGGGCCGGTGCTTGCCAAAATGGAGATAGACCTGATCCTGGCCAGCCCCATGAAGCGCTGTCGGATGAGTTGTGAAGAGCTGGGCCTTGATCGGCAACCACGTCTGGTTGAAGAGCTGCGTGAGATTGACTTCGGTCGCTGGGAACTGAAAAGTTTTGAGGAGATTGCCGCAAGTGATCCGGAACTGGTTCAACAGTGGGCAGTCTGGTCAGCGGATTTTTGTTTTCCGCAGGGGGAGTCTGTTACCAATTTTCTTGACCGGGTACAGAGTGTGGCCGCACTTGTGGCAGAGCAATCAGCCGAAAACATTCTCCTGGTGACCCATGGAGGCATGATTCGCAGCCTTCTCTGCCATTTTCTGGGGTTACCGCCTGAAGACTACCTGGTTTTTCAGGTGGACAGGGCAAAGTACTGCACATTGGAGCTCCACGGCGAAAGGGGAGTTTTAAGCGGTTTTAATCTCGGTCAGGACATGTCTTCTAAGCCTGTTTGAAATCACCTGCCTTAAGTCCGTGTTTTTTCATAAGGTTTTGCAAGTAGGATCGGTTCATCCCCAGTTCCTCGGCCATCAGGGTGACCCGCCCTTGAGTGCGCCTGAGATTTTCTTCGAGGAATCGTTCTTCGGCCAGGTTTTTGGCAGACGTTCTGATTTCTTCCAACCTTTTTGGCGCGGTGTCCCCAGGGGCTTTACTGGGTTTTTCCACCGGCCGGATCGGGTCGGGCAGGTGACGCAGACCGCCGGTTTCTTCAGCAAGGCATGAAACGCGGTAGATGATGTTCTGCAATTCCCGTATATTGCCGCGATAGTGATGGTGACTCAGAAAGTCGGTCAATTTGGGTGACAGTCGCACAGGTACCCGACCGATTTTGTCAGCCGCCTCTTTGACGAAGTAGTCGATGAGCAGGGGAATTTCATCGACCCGCTCCCGCAGGGGAGGGATGGTGACGGTAACAACTCCTAACCGGTAGTAGAGGTCTTCGCGGAATTTTCCTTCAAGTGTCATCTCATAGAGCCTGCGGTTGGTTGCAGCGACGATGCGCACATCAACGGTGATGTTGTGATCGGAACCGACCCGCTGAATTTCACCGGTCTGAAGTGCCCTGAGCAGTTTGACCTGATTATCAAGACTCAGTTCGCCAAGTTCATCAAGAAACAGGGTACCCCCGTCGGCCAACTCAAATTTTCCCTTGCGCGTTGAGTCCGCCCCGGTAAAGGCTCCCTTGACGTGGCCGAAGAGTTCGGACTCGAGAAGAGTTGCCGGAATGGCCCCGCAGTTGACCGATACATAGTCCTTTTCCGCTCGTTTCGAGTTAGTGTGGACAACTTTTGCGATCAACTCCTTGCCTGTACCGGATTCTCCCTCAATGAGGACCGGGAAATCGGTCTGGGCGGCTTTTGCAACGGTCTCAAGCAGGGTGAGGAGGTCGGGGTTCTCACCGAATACGCCGGTAAAAGAAAAATCCTGGTCAAGCAGGGCCTGCCTCCGTTGGGAAACACTCCTTGGTTTTTCTTTTCGACCGGTTTTGCTCTTAAGGTATCCCTCCTGTCTGGAGAGCATGAGGAGTTCGTTTTTGAGTTGATTGAGCTGGCCCAACAGGCTTGTGATGCCGCTTTTCTCCAGTTGGTTTTTCCAGCGCAGGGTGGAACGGATCAGCTCGATACGTTCAATGGCCTTGGCGATGTTTTTTGCACTCATGAGTCACTTGCGGAGATTTGTTTTTGGAACAGCTGATAGTACATGCCCCTGGCATCCACCAGCTCACTGTGCACCCCTTTTTCGACAATGCGGCCGTCGTAGAGAACAAAGATCTGGTCCGCATTCATCACCGTGCTTAACCGGTGGGCGATGATCACTGCCGTACGATTGGCGAGGATCTGTTCCATATTCGACTGGATATGGTGCTCGGACTCTCCGTCAAGGGCTGATGTGGCCTCGTCAAAGATAAGAAATTTCGGTTCATTGTAGAGAGCACGGGCAATACAGATCCGCTGGATCTGGCCGCCGGAAAGGCCTACACCGCGCTCACCCACCACCTGCTCGTAACCGATGGGAAGATTTGTGATAAAGCCGTGGGCGTCGGCCAGTTTGGCCGCCTGCATCACTCTGCGCTGGTCGGCATCCGTGGCACCCATGGCAATGTTTTCAGAAACCGTGCCGGCAAAGAGGAGGTTGTTCTGCATTACGTAGCCGATATGGCGGCGATAGTACTCAAGGTCCACTGACTCCATATCGTAGTCGCAGACTGATATTTTACCCTCTGTGGCCCGATAGAGTCCTACCAGCAGTTTGGCAAGGGTTGTCTTGCCGGAGCCAGAAGGGCCGACAATGGCAACAGTGGAGCCTTCGTGAATGGTCATACTGATATTTTCAAGGATATAGCCGGATTTTTCTCCATAACGAAAATAGAGGTCTTCACAGCGAATGTCGCCGTCAAGGTCCGGCAGAATAACGCGGCTTGAAGTTTCACTTTTTTTCTGTTCCGGTTCCAGGTCGAGGACATCGCCGAGACGCTCCATGGAGACCAGTGCCTCCTGGAACTCATCCCAGACGCCGACAAGACCGAGTACCGGGGTCATTGCCGCGCCGACCAGGGCGTTGTAGGCCATCATCTGGCCGATAGTGAACTCGTTATTCAGTACCATCCTTGCACCGAACCAGAGGATGGCAATGGAGGCCGCCGCTTTGAGCAGTTCACTGGCGCCGTTGATAATTGAGGTGAACATCTCGGACCTGAACTGGATATCGAGGGCCTTGGTGTACTTTTTTTCCCACTTCATCCGCATGGTGCGCTCAACCGACATGGCCTTGACACTTTCAGCACCACCAAGGGTCTCCATGAGAAACGCCTCGGAGTCGGTCTGGGCATAGAAGGTGTCCCGGGCGTATTTCTTATACTTCGGGGTGGCCAGCAGGGTGATCAGAATCAGGGGAATGAGGAAACCGATGAGGACAAAGGTGAGGCTGACGCTGTACTTGAAAAGAACCACCATGTAGACCACAACCATGAAAGCATTGAGCACCGTGCCGATGGACGATTCGGTCATGAAGCTGCGGATGGTTTCGTTTTCCTGAAAACGGGCTATGATATCACCGGTCTTGCGTTTTGCAAAAAAATCAACGGGCAGGGACAGGACATGTTTGAGAAAGTGGGCCATCATGGTGAAGTCCATCTTTCTCGTCAGGAAGTTTGCCAGGTAGGCCGAGACCAGCTCGGTGAGCTGGGAGAAAACCATGGCAATACCGAGGCCCATGATCATCATGTTGAGCAGGGAGTAGTTCTGGTGAACCACCACCTTGTCGAGCACGTTCTGGATGATAATCGGGGCAACGAGGCCGAGCAGCTGCATGATGAGTGCTGCGAGAAAGAGATCGCGGAGGATCCTTTTCATCGGTTTGAGATAGCCGATAAACCTTTTCCAGGGCGACTGGAGAGGTTCAAGCTCAGCCATATTCTCGGTGGGCTGAAAAAGCAGGCAGTTGCCGGTCCAGCCCTGTTCGAATTCGGCCACTGACATCTTTCTAAAACCGGCTCCGGGATCAGCCACCCAGATATGGCTCTTGGAGATACCGTAGACGACAATGTAGTGATACCCCTCCCAGTGGGCGACAAATGGCAGGTCAAATCCCTGCAGAGAGCCGTAGGTGCAGCGCACACCCTTGGTGGCAAAACCAAGGGATTCGCCAACCTGGGCGAGGCTCTCCATGGTGGCCCCTTCACTTGTGACGTTGGCCATCTCGCGAAGTTTGCCAAGGGTCATGGGGATTTTGTGGTGCTTGCAGACCATGGCCAGGCAGGCGGCGCCGCAATCCATCTCTTCGGCCTGTTCAACCAGGCCGAAACGCTTGATGATCTTACCGCCAATGCCGGCTGAGCCCGCACTTGAAACAAGGCTTTTAACCCCCTGCCATGAGGCGACTTTTTTCTGACGTTCAAGCTCTTTGTCGAAGAATGCAATCCGTTCTTCGAGTATCTTGCGGATGGTGGCGTTTTGCTGAAGAATCAGCTGGACGGTGGGCTGGGGAATGATGATGAGCAGACAGTCGCTGGCGGCAACTGCGGACGCTGGCTGTACCGAATAATCGATACAGCTTTTTTCGCCAAAGACTTCACCCTTGGTAAGAGAGCGGATCTGGTATCGCTCGTCGCCCTCGCTGCGGATGATGTCCACCTGACCGGACCTGACAATGTAGAGCCTGCGGTCCTCTCCCGAGTCCTGTTTGAGAATCTCTTTACCGGCCCTGACCCTCTTGGCACCGATACTCTGAATGATCTCCTCATATTCCTCTCGTTCGACCTTGTTTTTCTTAAGGTTGAAAAATTCGGCGACAATACCGCCGACGGCCTTAAGCGCCATGTACTGGTGGACAAAGCGGCTGGCCTTTTTATTTTTTTCCAGCAGATCAACAAGAAGTTGACGGGGGAATATGAGGAGTTCTGTCTTGCCCGATGATCGTACCGAATAGCCGGCAGTCCCTTCCTTGAGAAGAATGGACTCGGAGAAGGTGTCCCCGGCCTTGCACAGCCCAAGACTCTTTTCTTTTCCCTTTTCACTGATAAAGAGACGGGCGCGTCCGGTGCGAATAAGGTAGAGACTGTCACAGGTTTGACCACTCTCCAGAATGATCTCACCGAACTCAAAAGTTTTTTGACTGTGCGAGTCGGCAAGAATCTGTAGTTCCTGGTCACTGAAACAGGAAAAAATCTCTACTTCTTTAAAAAAGTCGAGCAAAGACATGGTGAAGAAACCTCAGTGGTTAGTTAATCTTGATCTGAACATCTTTGGCTCGATCTGCAAGCCACTCCTCGTGAATGGCCTTGCTCACCTCCATCTTGATATCCTCATCAAGCTCGGCCGGATGGAACTTGAGGACCTGGACGATTTCAAAAAAATCCTCATCTCCAAGCTGAACAGGACCGACCAGATCATCCTTGGAGGCATTGAAAACCTTTGCCTCGAGGTCCGGGCCAAGTGTTCCGCGTCTGACATTCATCATCCGGCCCTGGGTGAACCTTGTGTCTTCATCTATGGAGTGCTCGATAACCAGCTCATCAAACATGTCTTCGTCATCTTCCAGCAGGGCGAAAATTTCGTTGGCCTTGTCCTTGCCTGCAATGACGATATGTTTGAGATCTACCGCCTCGAATTTTGGCGAGTGAAGTCGAAAATAATCGTTAATTGCCTCGTCAGAGGTGATATCAAGCATCATTTTGTTTTTGAGCAGCAGATCTTTGATAAAGGACTCAAAGTCATCAACACTGACATTCATCTCCTTCATCCATTCTTCGGTATCTTTGGCTCTGTGCATACCGGCAAAACGGCGAAAATCATCTGCACCGCCCTGCAGCTCCTCATCGCTGACGCTGATGCCGCGCTGGCCTGCGGCAAGGACAGTCAGCTTGTCGCTGATGATGCGGTTGGCAATTTCCTCGAACTCATTGTTGAACTTGAGAAAGTTGATCACATCCTGGGCTGTGAGTTGGACGTTGTCAATGGTCAGAACAGTACTCATGATAGCTCCTTTTTTTATGGTTGATTATTTACTGGCGAGTTTACGAAACGGATCAAGGGCAAAATCAATTACCCGGCGTCGCTGGACAACAATTTCCACATCGGCCTGCATGCCGAAGCGCACCGGCAGCTGACGATCGTTGGCGAGGTAGTGGTCTTTATCAAGGCTCACTTTGCCCTTGTACATAGATCGACCGTCCCGGGCGGCCTGGGCATTGTTGGAGATATACTCTAGCTTGCCGGTGAGAAAACCAAACCGCTGGTAGGGAAAGGCGTGAAATTTGATCTTGACGTCCTGACCGACTTTAAGCAGCCCGCGGTCCTTGTCCTGGATGGCAAGCAGCACTGCCTTGCCGGAACCCTTTTCCGAAATGGTGACAATGGGAGTGGAGGGATTGATCTTTTCACCGGGCTGGTGATAGGAGAGCGATGAGATCTCTCCGTCTGCCGGAGCGCGGATAACAAGAAAGTTATTTTCATCAAGATCGGAAAAGTTGACCTTGGAGGCGGCCTGGTATGCCTCCTTTGCGGCAAGATATTTCATTTCGATCTCTCTTGTCGCCTGGTCTGAGAGGTTTTGCTTCTTTTCAAGGGCAAGTCGTCCCTGAATGATCTGCATGTTCAGCTGTTCGATTTTCTGGCTGGAGCTGAGATACTGTCTGGAAAAATTGAGTTCGAGGTCTTCAAGACGGGAAAGCGTCTGTTTGTATTCGGCTTCTCCACGCTTGAATTCAGTCTCCTTTTCCTGGAGCTGCTTTCCGGATATTCCACCGCCGCCTGGCGAAGCAGCAAGCTTTTTATACTTTCCAAACAACTCCTTGGCCTGTGCCACGGCTCTTTCTTTGTCACTCAGCTGGAGCCGCATCATCTCCAGTTCCCTTTTCTGGCTGTCTGTGAGTTGGCGAAGCCCGGCCTCTTTCTGGTGGTTATATTCCCTGGTCAGTAATTTAAGTTTTTCCTCGATGGATTTGATTTCCCTTTGTATCAATTCCTGCTGGGCAGGAAACTGTTCCTTGAGCCGGGTCATGTTCTCAAGGGCCAGCCTGGCCTGGGTGGCGGCACCTGCACTCTGGATGGCCTGGGAGGATTTGATGCGGGCAATGAGGTCGCCCTTGCCAACCGGCACACCTTCCGAGACAAAGATCTCGACAAGTTCACCGGCAACCGGTGAGTAGACTTTTTTGGCACCTTTGCGTTCGGCAAGGCGGCCCTTGGCGGTGATGATGACATCCGCCTTGGTGATAAATGACCAGGTTAATCCGGCACCGATAAGGGCGATGATGAGATAGAGCAGGGCATGGGCCATGAATGAACTGGTTCCCTGGAGAACTTCAATTCCTTCTACCGAGTGTTCTTCCAGTTGTTGTGAATAATCCTGGCTAATGTTATCGCTCATGAGCGACCATCCTTCTTGTTTTGATTTATGGGGCTGACGGTGACGATTGTGAATAATTGAATGTATAAGAAGAGTTGTGTAAGTGGTTTTAATCCGGTCAAAAATAATGTACCAGGCAGGGGCTTATGTTCCGTGCGGTTCTTTTTGGATTGGAAAATCCAACGAACTGTACCACCCCGATTTTTTCTACTGGGTGTTTTTCGGTTGAAAAAGGGCCAGTTTTTCCTTCAGGAGTTCAGCTGAAAGAACATGGCTGCCCTGCAGCCGACTGACCTGCATGTCATATTCCTCTTCAATGAGGTCAACGTTTACCTGATCATCTTTTGAAAGTGTGAGCGCGCCTTCTGAGACTGAATTTTTAGCTTGCAGGATAAGTTGGTGCGCGCTGCCGATCTTTTCGGCCTGGCTTCGGTACTGTTTTGAAACGGAAGAGGCCAGCCGCATCTGCCCGCTTATCCCTCCCTGCTTGAGATATTCGCTGAAAATGTCTTTTGCCTTTAAAAGTGCTGCAGAGTAATTCTGCTGCGCCTGCTGCCGGCACTGTTTTTTGATTTGAACGGTTTGGTCGATATAGAACATGTCAAAGGGGCGGGGACTGGTATGCAGCATCGATACAGCCTGGCAGGCAGTCTCCGGGTTGCCTGTGCCCGTTGCTGCACCAAACAGGCGGCTCACCCGCTCCATTTTTTTTGTTTCCTGCGCAACAAGCTGGTTCCAGCCTTTATCGTCAACAGAAGATAAAAGGCTCAGGGCGGGTTGAGCCTCTCCCTTGATCCACAAATCCCTGACACTGTTCAACTGGCTGCTGGTTTTGGCAGAGGGTCTTGATGGGATGATGTGTTTTTCAACGAGATCAGAAAACACCCTGGTCTGCATCGTCGACTGCTCAAAGGCGGTGAGCCTGGTGAAAATCTCATGACTTTCCAGGGCAGTAATGAGCTGCCGGTAGCGGTCGAGATCGGCGAGCCAGCGAGCGTGGTTGATCAGGCCGGGATGGTTTGTGTCGAAATCGTTTATTAATGCGGAAAGTTCATTGAATTTTTTTTGTCCGGCAAGACGGTGCAGTTCCTGTTCGGTTTTCTTGATTTTACCTACTTCATAAATTTCACTTTCACGGCTGTCGTTCAACTGGCGATGAAAATTTTCAAGAACCGGACGAAATGCTGGAACGTGGAGAGTCATTTCATCATAAATCGGCCGGTAAACACTCTTGTGCTCCTGCCAGAAACTGTTGATTTCGGTGATTTCATTTTGCCACTCATCAGTGGATTTTTCCTGGGATTTAACAGTAAGCAGCTGGTCGACCCTTTCAACAAATTGAAGGGAGTCAAGGATATTAGCACTGTTTCTGATATGGCTCGATCGTTGACGACTGGTGTGTAAAAGTTCGGCAACAGCCTGTGTGTCGTGTTCGCCAAGCATGCCAAGAAAAGAGGGCAGGGTGGTCTGGATGAGAGACTGCAGGCCGATAGCCTGGAATTCTTTGTTCTCTTTTTTGCTGGCAAGGATGGTGTCGGCGGCAATAAGACTTTCCGGGTACTGTTTTTCCTTATAGAGCTTGCGGGCAACAGATTCAGGGGTTGAACGCAGGTAAAAAACAGTTCCTCCGGCGAGGGCGCAAAAGATGATTCCAATTATCCCATAGAGCAGAAGACTACGCTTTTGTTTGCGGGCTGCTGCAGGCTTCTGTAGTGGAGCCACCCCTTGATGTTTCGGGCTGCTTTGAGTTTTTTGCGAGAGGGCCTGCTGCTCATCTTCACTGAAGACCCCGAGAAAACTGGTCGCTTCATCCATGTAAATCGTGGCGTCTTCAGCAGGTTCACTGGATGAAGGTTGGGATGCAGCGGTGTTGATGCTGTCTGTACTGCCAGGGGTGACCGGGGCGGCTGCAGGTTTTTCTTGGGTGGCGGAATCGTGCAGGGAAAAACGATAGCTACCATTTGGAGCAAACTCAATAAGGCTGCCCTCATTGAGAACATGGGCTCCACCGCTGATTTTTCTTCCATCAAGGCGAATACCGCTTTGGGGGATCAGCGGGGCAAGGACATATTCAGCCCCCTGTTTTTCAATTTTGACAAAGTCATCATCTGTTTTGGATTTCTTCTGATTTAACTCCCCTGAGCTTAAGAGAAACGGCAGCGAGCTGATCTCAATACGATCGTTATCTGATCCTGACGCGCGGTGCAGGTATAGTGGCGGCTGGAGTGGGGATCTTTTACTGTCATCGAGATCGGCAACGTATTCAAAACGGTTGGCAAAAATGATGAGGTCACCGGTTCTCAGCTGTCTTGCAGTCTGGTCAAGTGGTTCGTCGTTGACCCTGGTACCGTTGAGGCTCTTGTTGTCGGCAAGAAAAATGGCACCATTTTCGCTGCTGAAGGTGGCATGTTGGCGTGAGACATGCTTGAGTTCCTCCCTGGCCTCATCGGTGGAGTAAGCAGGGGTTTGAAGTTTCTCAGCCTCCCTTCCAAAGACAAAGGGGAAAGAGGTGAGGTTCAAAGACCGGTCGGCTCTATCGGTTCTAGTGCGAAGCTTGACAATCACGACAGCATTTACCTTGGTGTTGGGTATTTTATTTTGCGGTTACGGTTGCGCTTGAGTCAGGCCATCCGCCGCCAAGTGCCTTGTAAAGAAGAACTGTATCGCGAAAGAGCTGGTTGCTGATCTTTTTTTCGGCCTTAAGTGCTTCAAAGAGACTCTGCTGGACATCGATCAGTTCAAGCTGGGAGATGAGGCCGAGCTCCAGGCGTGATTTAAGCTGGGCCTGGATTTTTTTAAGATCGGCAACCCGCTGTCCGGCAATACTGAGCTGTTCTTTGCGATTGGCCAGATTGGTAAGGGAGTCGGCTACCTCCTGAAAGGCAGTGTTGGCAGTTTTAGCCCATTTGTTTTTTTCAACCTCCATTTCATGGATTGCCTTTTGAACTTCGGCCTTGCCGCGGCCACCGTCAAAGATGGGCAGGTTGATATTGGGTAGAAAACCAAGAAACCCACCACTGAGAAGGGAAGACAGAGCGGCGCTGGTGAATCCCCCCCTGGCGGTGAGGCTGATCGAAGGGAGCCTGGCCGCTTTGGCGGCCCCAATTTCCTGGGTTGCTTTATTGAGTCGATACTCGGCGGCAAGGATATCGGGTCTGCGGTTGAGGAGCTCGGAAGGTAATCCCACCGGTACCTCGGGAAGCTGCTTGAGGCTGGGGTTGGTTCCACGGTCCAGTTTGACCTCGCTGGTCGGTTTGCCGAGAAGGGCGGCCAGTTTGTGCTCCTGAATGGCTCGGCCCCGCTGAGCCTCAAGCAGATCCTGCCGGTTTTCATTGACCAGGGCACGCTGGCGGTAGACCTTGTCCTCGCTTTCTATACCGGCTGCGGCCTGTTGCTGGTAGATAGTTAAGATCAGCTCATTATCCTTGATATAGCTCTTAGTCAGGGCGAGCATTGCGTCATACTGGCGGATTGTAAAGTATGAGATGGCGACATCAGAGACCAGGGTGAGATAGCCGGCGCGATAATCGGCTTTAACAGCCTGCTGTTCAGCCTTGGCTGCTTTAACCCTTCGCTTGTTCTTTCCCCAGATATCCAGTTCCCAGCTGAGGTTGAGTCCTGCCGTAAACGATTGACTGTCGCCTGTCTCTTTCGAGTCACTGAAGCGGGCGCCGGTTTCTGAACCAAGGGAAGGATAAAGGTCTGCCTCGTTCTGATCAATCATTGCTCCGGCGGCAAGCACCCTGGAAACAAGAATTTTAAGATCATAGCTGCCGGTGAGTCCCGTGTCGATCAGATCGGTGAGTGTCGGGTCGTTGAATTCGGCCCACCAGTCGCGGCGGATGACCTCGGCCGGGTCAAGCTGAGCAGGGGTTGTTTCTTCAAATTGTTTGTCGGTTTTAAGTTCGCTGCGCTTGTAGTCCGGCCCCACCTCGGCACAACCGCCAAGCAACTGTGCAGCAAGAAACAGGGTGAGCAGGTTAAGGAGTGGACGTGTACGATTGGGAAAAATAGGCGTGTGCATGATGTTCTCAATGTCCCTTATGGAAAAACGAGCCCTGTCAGGCAGGTGATTTTATGATTGTGCGAGATGTCCCGGTGATGGACCGGAAGGCATTTTTTGCTTTGAGTTAAGCATGTTTAACCGATACTGACCGTTTTGGGAATAGGTAGAATTACCTATTTCTCACACAATTTTCATTTGACGAAAAAATATATTAGTGTTGTCGAGATGATGACACCAATGTTCCTCATTGTTACTTTTTCGAAAACTATAATTCTGTTTTTGAGACCACGATGGCGAAAAATATTTAACAATAGAAGAAAAAACAACGATTATTCAGCAGGTTGAGGGTCTTGGGGATATTGTTTTTAATAATGGCACGCATTGTGTAATGACATAGACATACCGACAACAGTTAAGATTCAAAACAGAGTCAACAATATCAAGGAGGCTTAAATGGCTGCAATAATGATCAACGACCTGGAAATGAGCAAGGATCTGGACAGCAAGGCACTTGAAAATATCATGGG
>JBDLID010000067.1:0-16083 GCA_039715055.1 Thermodesulfobacteriota bacterium
ACCAGAGTGGTTGGGCTTATAATCCTGATGGCGGGAATGCGCTGTGGGGCAAGTATGCTATCCAGACATGTCGTTCATGCCACAAGGAGAAGGGCCTGGGTAATCTGGAACCGGGTGAGAAAACGACAGCGCAATGGGAGACTTTTTTTGCCAACAACTATAAGAAGCTCCGTGAACTGGACCATGATTTCGGAGCTGTGGGAATTAATGATCGACAGCTGGAAAATATTCACCGTTATCTTGTTGAGTCTGCAACCAGGGGTGGTGGGGCAGCACCGGTAAAGAAGAGTTCCAGGACTGCAACTTCTTCAACAAAAAAGAGCAGCGCAGCCGCAACAGCCGGGAAGAAAGCAGCAACTGCGGAGGCATCGGCGAAGAAGTTTGACCCGGAGGCGGGTGATGCCAACAAGGGGCGGTATGTGTTCAGGAGATGTCTCTCCTGTCATAAAAAGAAAAAAGCACCGGTTGTCAGCCCTGGTGATCGGACGAAAAAGGCCTGGGGGCGTTACTTCTCAAAAGATTTTAAGAAATTTAAAAAATTGATGCCTGATTTCCCTGCCATGCAGAATTATAAATTTTCAGTCAGCCAGCTGGAGCACCTTCATCAGTTTTTGAGAAAATATGCTCTCGATGCTGAAAAGCCAAAGACCTGCGAGTAAGACTCAGGAATAAAGAGCCGGCCAACAAAGCCCTTCACAGTCATTGACTGTGAAGGGCTTTGTTGTTTCCAGTGTTTTTTTACCTAAGTTATTGCAGATTTAAACAGGCAGACGAACGCAAGATCAGTAGTTGAAGCCTGGTCGCCCAGAAGGCCTTTTTAGACTCCTTAAAGATTGCAACGTCCAGGTGGAAATGGGATCGAAGAGCAGGTTCCTGTTTTACCAAAGCCGGATATCAAGAACACCGGGATGTTTACTGTTTCAGGTTCTGATCCTATTGTTCAAATTCACCAGCCCACTCGGCCCATGAGCCGTCGTGAACAATGACATTGTCATAGCCGAGGTAGCTGAGCACCATAAAAAGTTCGGCAGCCAGCATGTTGGTATTACAGGTTGTGAAAATGGTTTTACTCATAATAGGAGAAAGACCTTTGGAACCAAGCAGCCAGGCCAGTCGGTTGGCCTGGAAATAGTTGCCATCGCCATCAAACAGTGAACGCAGCGGCAGGCTTATGGCCTCCGGGATAGCACCACCCTTTTGGGAAATATCAGTGCGAAAAGTGTCGCCGTTGAACTGGGCCAGGTTACGACTGTCAACGACAATGGCCTGTCCCGAGCCCATCTTGTCGATCAGGTCGTGATTAGAGGCGGTCAGGTGACGCTTCTTGGGAGAATATTTTTTTGCCTTGACCGATGGCGCCTTACCCTTGACCAGCTTGTTACCAGTACTGGTCCATCTCTGGATGTTACCGTCAAGAAAGGATATCTTTTCATGTCCGATCATGGACAGGGCGAGAAAAGCAACTCCACGGCCACTTCTTCCATCATCATACACCACTACACGTTTTTTCGGCGTCAGGCCGAAGCGACTGCCGGACAGGATGGCTGCCAGCTCTTCCGGGGGCTTCATCATATAGGGCGGCTTCTCATCGGCTGCGGTGCGAAAGAGACAGAAGCAGATATGGTAGGCTCCCGGGATATGGCCGCGTTCATAATCCTCACGGCTTCGGGTGTCGAGAATGAGCAGATTCTTATCGTTGCGGTGTTTCTTGAGCCAGTCACTGGTGACCCGTATGGATTCATCGGGTTTGACCGGGGCCAGGAGGGGAGAACGCTGTGAATCCACTGGTGCGGGAATTTCATTGTCATTGAGCAGGATATGGCGATTGGCGACGATCTGGTCAAAAGCCATATCCTCCCTGGTGAGGAAGATTTCCTTTGCACCGTGACAGTGGTTGCAGTCGCTGTTCTGCCAGGTACGGCGTTGAATGGTATGCGGAGCGGCCCGCTTGTAGGTCGGCAGGGCCGAAAAGCGTTTCATCTTGCCGATTACTGATTTGAACGCATCACGATCGACAGCAACCTCTCTGAACAGGGTGTACCTTGCACTATGCTTGTCCGGGTTTTTACCAATTTTGAAACCCTGGAATGGGGGCGGTGAGACCGAATAGGAGATATTATCTTCATCCACGCCCATGTGGCAGCTTCGGCAATTTTGATACGAGGTGGCATGGCAAACCGCACAATCAACTTTGTCAAGGTGGACTTCGTGTTCGGGAATTGTCCCCTTTTTTAAGTCCTGGTGACAGCTTTGGCAGCTGGGACGGCCTTCACGTTGAAAGCGGTTACCGATTTTTTCGGCTGCACTGTGCATCTGGTCACCTTTATGACAGTCGGTGCAGCGCATACCGAACTTCTGGTAATGAACATCCCCGCCTCCACGTTTACCAATAAAGTCGTTGCCAGTAGGGCTGGTATGACAGGGAAAACACTGATAGATAAAATCAGGTTGTTTGAAAAAACGGTGGCCATCGCGCAGTCCGCCTCCGGCCACATCAGGGCGACTGACATGGCATGATCCGCAGTTGCCGCGATGACAGGTCATACACTGGCCCTTGATGACATTTTTGGAGAGTTTTTCAACCTGCTCAACAGAGCAGCGTTTGCCGAGTGTGTCAAAAAGAACTGCCGGGTTCATGTGGAGGGAGTTGACCGCTGTTTCAGTGATTTCTTCATGGCACTGACCGCAGGTTTGCTGCGGTGATAAACTGGGATCTGTGATAAGGCCCTGGTGAGCTGTCTCCGGATCATCGGTGGAAGGGTTGCCCTTGTGACACATCTGGCATGGAATTTCTCCGTGCGGATCCTTTAGAAAATCGTTTGCAACGAGGATTTTTTCATAAAGGTCAAAGGGCGCCTTTTTCACTGCGTAGCCATGTCCGCGCTGGAGGTCCGAGGTTTCTTCGTCGTCACCGAAAGCAACGGCATCTTCGGTCAACTCATCCAGTCGTTCTTCGTCGGTATGACAGGTAATGCAGTGATTGATATCATTTGACTGAGAAAGACCGATTCCCGGAAAAAACAGGAGTGAAAGGGTCGTGAGGATAACACCAAGCTGGCCGCCATTTGTCATGAGGGTCTCCAGAACATTGCGGATAGATGGGAGTCCGAGGAGTGTGGAAGTACGAATCCCATAATAAAGAAAAAGGGCGAATTATCCAAATTCGCCCTTTTTTATATAAAAGGGTATGCATTGCCAGAATGCACTATGTCGCTCTACTGATGCCGGCTGGGCAAGTGCAGAGAAGAGTTACCAGCGGTAGGCCAGGTTGGCGTAGATGTTCCACATGGTATCTACCACCGGCATGAATGAATCGAGAGCGGTCAGCTCAGAGATCTTGACCGGTTCACCCATGGGATTGCCGCTTCCGGAATACTCGTAATCGTAGTACTGGCCGCCCAGGGAAAAGAGCAGCTTGTTCTCAACCAGGGGCTGGTTGTAGAAAAGTTCGTACACGGATCCACGGGTAGCAAGCTTGGAGCCTGCGACATTGTCTTCACCGCCGGTAAAGCCGATCCAGTACTGAGAGCCCCAGTTGTATTCAAAACCAATGGTTCCGTCTCCGGGAAGATCTGATTTGATACCGGCCCAGACGGAATAGCCGGTTCGGTCGGACTGTTCGCCGTTGGAGTTGAGCAGCCCATCGGTTCCAAGGAATTGGAGCATCGGGTTTCTGGAAACGCCGGAAGGCTGGGCGTGACTTGCAGCGATGTCGACGAAAAATCCGACATTGCCAATCTGAGTCTGACCGAGCAGGGTCATGATGTCAATGGTGCCGATATTGGCAGTGGGCTCGGTCCGGCTGATGAATCCACCGGAGTTCATATTCATTTCATACTGGTCATAGCTGCCGTCACCGTTGTTGTCGAGTCCCGAGATGGTAAAGGGTGTGGCTACAAGACCGGTGAAGCCGTCGGTGACGTTAAAGGCGTGGGCGTACATATTGGTGATCTTGGTTTCATCCTGCTCAAAAATATTGAATATCCAGCCGGCGAACTGCATGTCATCAACATCTGAGTTGTATGACATGGAGTATGAGTTGCCAGAACCGATGCCCGACTCAAAGCCGACACCCCAGCAGAGCTTGAAGTTGAAACCGGGAATGCCGGTAGCTTCATCCAGGCCGAATCCAAGAGAGGCACCGTCAAACTGCCAGTTTATACCGTGAGACATGGGAGAGCCACCGACAACACTGGAAGCACTGAATTCGGATGGAGAGCCGCCAAGTGCCGGCCGTCGTCCAAGTGAGAAGTGATAGTGGGACGATCCAAGATCGCCGAAGTAGGTAAAAAAGGCTCGTTCCACCCGCAAGGCTGAATCACTGCCGGTGGAGTGAACATTACCATCCATGGTAACGGCATTGGGACCGCCGTTGTACCACTTTACACCAGTGGAGTCGCCAAAAACCTTGTTGGCCGAAAGACGGCCGACAAAAGACAGGGAATGAACCGGCCGGGCCTTCATATCGATTCTAAGACGGGTGGTGAAGAGTGCATCGTTGTCAACCGACTGGTCCTCCGGAGACTGGCTGCGGAACATGGTTTGAAACTGTTTCATCTCATCAGGGCTGAACTGCTTTGAGGCAAACGCCATCTGACCGATCATGATTGAGCTGGTCCCGGGCAGGCTTTTGGTCTCCATGTGGATTGAGTTAAAGTTGCTCTCCAGGTCCACTCCCAGAGTCAGCCTGTCAAGAGCGCTGTGCTTTTCATTATCAGAGACCCGTTTGTCCAGTTCATCAACGAGTTCCTCGACTTCCTCGGACTGCTCAGTCTGTTTCTCCTGCTGCTCAAGAGACATTTGCAGCATCTCTTCAGTCGCTGCCAGTCGTTCATTAAGATCAAGGACGATATTCTTGAGCATTTCAATTTCACTCTGCAACTCCGTCTGGCTGGAACCTGGATTGCCGGCCTGAGCACTGTCTGAGTATAAGGGGAAGGATAAGAGGAGGGTGCTGAGCCCTGCCACTACGTATCGCTTAATCATAAACTCTCTCCTGAAACGGTCGCTTCGACCTGAAAACCACAGCCGGACAGCCGGGTATTGAAAATATGGTGATGTGTTGATCAATTCACTAATAATATTCCGCCTCTTAACCAATTCTTATAGAGCGTTAGTTGGTTTGTCAAGGAGAAAGAGATGAAATATGCTGTGTTATCAGGAAGTAAAGACCAGAGAAGCAACAGGAGCTTATTTTACATCCATGGGTGTATGGTCAAGTAAATGATTTTAAATACGGTTACTTGTCGGTCGATCTTAAAATCGCTATAAATTTTTGGTTAGTCATTTGCACAGTTCGGCGCCAAGAGGCGATAATACCAAAAAAAATCGAGGGATTGCCGTTCCTATTTTTTTCTCACCGTGCTATAGTTTCGCGATGTTCAGGGGATTCTGGTCCGGGTGACCAGTGGGAAATTGTATCAAGTTGAGGATTGGAGGAGCGAATGGGGATTCGGTCAAAGTTTGTAGCGATTATTACGATATTGAGTTTACTGGCCACTCTGGCCATTGGTTATACAAGCTATACGTTCAGTCGCCAGAGCGCCATCAGCGAGGCCAAGAGCAAGGGCGAAATCATATTTAATTACATCGGAGCCAGTTCAAAATTTTTCAGTAAGTATCAATACCCTATGATCATGGAGATCGTACCCGACCAGGACAGTTTTATTCCGGAGTTGATGTCCAAATTTGTTGTCAATCGGATGGAGTATGAAATTTTCCAGGAGACTCTGGAAGGGTATCTTTTCAAGCAGGCAACTGTTGACCCTCTCTGGCCCGATAATAAGGCGGATGCCTCAGAGCTTGAGATCATCAAGGCCTTTCAGGAATCACCCGGCCTGCCTGAAAAAGATGGAATGGTGGAAAAGGAGGGTGAGCCTTATTTCTATACTGCTAAACCCATCACCGTCAACAAGGCCTTCTGTCTGAACTGCCACGGCGACCCGTCTGATGCACCGGCGGACCAGAAGGAGATTTACGGAACTGAAAACGGCTACAACTGGAAGATGGATGAGACAGTGGGAATATCAGTCGTTTATATCTCTATCTCTCAGGCCATGGTAGAGGCCAAGGCTGCAGCATTGAAAATTTTTCTCCTCGGCATCGGCTGTCTGCTGGTGGCAATTATTTGTATCTGGATATTCCTGGATCGAAGTGTTGTTGCTCCCATCATCCGTCTGTCAGACAGTGCCAAGGATATTTCTGTTGGTAAGAATCTCTGCGATTCGATCCACACTGAATCTTCTGATGAGATAGGAGGGCTGGCCAACTCCATTGACCGGATGAGGATCAGTGTCAACAAGCTTCTCAAGCGGACCTGCCCGGATCGCAGGCAAAGTAAATAGAGCCGCCGTAACCGGCTAGTCTCTGCAAGCGTCCCGGCCCGATATGGGTTGGGACGTTTTTTTAATTTCAAATGCCTAACCGATTTTATGATTATTTCTGTCGTTTGGATATGATCAATGAAGAGAATTGCAGAGGAGTGGGCCTGGTCAAGAGGTGATGGAGGGTCACCGTTATGAATCAATCCAGCTGAATGAGTATGATATGAAAATATGGGTAGACGCGGATGCGTGTCCGGTGGTGATCAAGGAGATTTTATTTAAGGCGGCAGAGAGAACCAGGCTGCAGTTAACCCTTGTCGCCAATAAACCTGTTCGTATACCGTCCTCGAATTGCATTGACTTCCTGCAGGTATCATCCGGCCTTGATGTTGCTGACAACGAGATCGTAAAAAGGCTTGAAAGTGGTGACCTTGTAATCACCGCTGATATCCCTCTGGCTGCAGACGTTGTTAAAAAGGGCGGTTTTGCTCTCAATCCCCGTGGTGAATTATATACAGCTGAAAACATAAGTGATCGTTTAAGTGTGAGAGATTTTATGGACGTCCTTCGATCAAGCGGGGTGGACACAGGTGGGCCGTCACCTCTGACAAAAAGGGACAGGCAATCATTTGCCAACCATCTCGATCAACTGTTGAGCAGGTATGGCACAAAATCATAATGGAGCTACAGTAATTTAGTACAGGCAGGTCGATTGATAATTATCTTATTGGTTTTGCTATTTTTTAGGATATGTTAGGATTGTTTATTATTGTTATCTGTCTTTCGTTTTTAGCGGGTGGCTATAGAACAGCAACTAAATACCGAGAGGAAAGAAAAATGACCAGTCGATATCTTAAGCTTGTTGGAGCCGTTCTGGGTGTGATGAGTCTTTGCACCCCTGCTGTTGCCGATGAGGCGACCGAGTTGGCAAAAAAACTGGCCAACCCCATTGCAGCCCTGATCTCTGCACCGCTCCAGGTGAACTATGATGAGAATTTTGGTGGTGATGATGAGGGGTCCATGTGGAAGACCAATATCCAGCCGGTTGTCCCGCTCTCCATTGGTGAAAACTGGAACATGATCTCCCGGACTATCCTGCCGGTGATTCAGCAGTATGATATTCCTAAAGCCGATATGGATGAGAGCGGCATGGGTGATATTGTCCAGTCGATTTTCTTTTCCCCGAAAGAACCCACCTCCGGTGGACTCATCTGGGGGGTGGGACCGGTTTTCCTCTTTCCCACTGCCTCCGACGAAATGCTCGGCGGTGAAAAATGGGGGATCGGGCCGACTGCTGTCATGCTTAAACAACTTGGCCCCTGGACGTTCGGCATGCTCGCCAACCATGTTGAGTCAATAGCGGGTGAAGATGAGCGGGCCGACATCTCCATGTCTCTTATCCAGCCTTTTGTCAGCTTCATTACAGCCAGAAAAACAACTATCGGCATCAACACGGAATCGACCTATAACTGGGAGACTGATAACTGGGCGATACCGATTAATTTTACTGTCATGCAGCTGCTGAAACTTGGTCCCCAGCTGGTTCAGGTCGGTGGCGGTATCCGTTACCATGCGGATACGACACCCGGTGGGCCCGAAGAGTTGGGCGGCCGGTTTCAGGTCACCTTTTTATTTCCCAAGTGATGATTTGAGAGTTTTCTAAATAAGTGGTGAGGGGTGTCAACGGCCCCGGCTGTCAACTTCTAAGGATTTGACAGCCGGGGCCTTTTTTGGTGACGTTGTTGACTGGTCTTATAACGAATATTTTTGGCTCAATACCAGGTTTTGAAATAGGTAGAGGTGAGCATGTGCTGCATGTTGCCGGATCATACTGTCGGAGAAAGTCGTTTCAGGGACTTGTGATATTAATTGCAGAAATCAAACAGGAGAATGATCGCCACCAGAATCATGGCGATGAGAACAGTACGAAACCCGGCATATAGCCAGAACTGTTTACTTATTTCCCCCAGATAGACCCCAAGCAGAAATATGCAGAAAAGAGCCATTGCGATGGCTAAAAGAAAGGGAGAACAGGGCCACTCAATCCCATGGTAGGAGAGAAAGAGGGGGGAGATGATCAGCAGGGAAAGAAAAAGGGGGGAAAGGCCATTGACCAGAGCAATAAGAAATGGGAGATAGCGACTGGCTTCACCGTAGTAGCTCTCCTTCAGATCAACAAGCAGGGCCTGTTCCAGCTCACGTAATTCTTCTGTGCGTTCAGCTTTTTCACTGAGGTAGGCACTGGAAAAGCCGCTGATAAAGAGTGCTATTGCTGCCCCGAGACAGGCATTAATCGCAACCCCCAGCTCCTGGGTTCCGCTGACATAAAACCCGGTCATCAGCCCGAGCATGGTCAGCGTTCCATCAAATCCATTGGTGACCAGGTAGCGCCTGGCAATTTTTCTTCCACGATAGAGAAGAGAAAAGAGGTGTTTTCCCTTCTCCGGGCTCATCGACAACTCAGTTGATGAAGGAGGTGGGTAACACAATGCAGTATAACCGGATAGCCACCCATGCTGACCGGGCCTTGTCCGCTACACATTTTCCGAGCCATAGACGACTACTTCATCGATACTATGGACCGATGCCCCCATTTTTTTTATGGTCTCGATGAGTGACTCAAACACGATGTTCTGCCCTTTAACAACCACAATGACGGTTTCAGTTTTCTCATCAACCTCAACCACGCTGAGCCGAACCTGGTATTCAGGTGACAGTTCAGCCAGCGCCGTGGCAAAATCCACCCCATTGGGTTTGTGAGGTTTAAGGACATCCAGAACGACTTTTCGGGTAGCGGCCATGAGATACCTAGCGACTCCAGAGGACTCGGATAGTTTTTTCCCCATCACCATAAGTACAGGAAAACTCACCTTTATAAGCCCTGGAAACTGCTTCCCCTATACGGCGGGCAATATGGATTCCCGTGGTTGTGATGACGGTGAACTCTTCTGTCTCTTCAATGGCCATAATTCGTTCCAGCGGATGCTCACCCTTTTCCAGTTTCTCTTCATTATGAATAAGATTATTTATTTCCTGCCAATGCTTTCTTAAAAAAGTTCCTTTGAGCTCAATATGTCCAGCCGGATAATTGTCAGCAATCCGTTGACACGCTGGACAGACCACATTATTTGCCTCCTGGGGTGTTGTATCTGGCCATTGCCAGCGGCCATCCTTGAAAATAGATTGGCATTGGCTGCACAGAGTCGGTTCGGGCCACTTCTGTTCCTCCCGGTAAACATCGTGCCGTTTTTGCTGGACCAGCCTGTCTCTCCTGCCGAATTTTCCTTTATCCATATGCAAACTCCTTAAATGCTGAAAAAAGTTGAATGGACGAATTGTACTGTCTAATGTCTCTGCCTGTAGCTCATAATGAGGAGCGGACAGAGACAAACAGACACATTTCCATAGGTGGATACTTTATTTTAGGAAAAAAACAGTTATGAAGTCAAATAGAACCGGTCATAGCGATATGAGCCGGTTACTCCCACATCTCCTTGAGTTCAAACGGCTCCTCACACTGCAGGCTCACCACTGTGCTGCCTGTTTCCTTCCTGTGATTTGAATACTGCAGGATCACAGCTGGATGTTGTTTGCCATCTGCCACTGCCTGAGTTGGTCCAGTGCGGTTTCGGCCCGCTTCTGGCCGCGCATTCGTTTAGGGACCTTCTTCTCCCATGGTGGAAAGAGGCCGAAGTTAACATTTGACGGTTGAAAGTGTTTGCTGCTGGTGGCGGTGAGGTGATTGATCAAAGCACCAAGGGCGGTTGCCGGCGGCGGGATCAGCGGCTTACTGCCCTCCATGAGAAGAGCGCAGTTGAGGCCGGCAAGAATCCCCATGCTGCTGGATTCCACATACCCCTCCACCCCGGACAGTTGGCCGGCGATGAACAGCTGCGACCGGGCCTTGAGCTGCAGGGTTGGCAGAAGCAGTTCCGGGGCGCAGAGGAAGGTGTTGCGGTGTATGGAGCCAAGGCGGGCAAATTCGCAGTTCTCCATCCCGGGAATGGTACGAAAAATTTCCTTCTGGGCACCATGGGTCAGTTTTGTCTGGAATCCTACCATGTTGTAGAGTGTGCCGGCACGATTTTCCATGCGCAGCTGGACAACACCATAGGGGTCCCGGCCTGTTCTCGGGTCGGCCAGGCCCACCGGTTTCATGGGGCCGTAACGCAGGGTGTCATCACCCCGGCTGATCATCACCTCGACAGGCAGGCAGCCCTCAAAATATTTTTCATCCTCGAAATCCTTCAGCGGCACCTTGGGTGCCTGTTTGATCCCGTTGATAAAGGCCAGGTACTGTTCCCTGTCCATGGGGCAGTTGAGGTAGTCTCCGGGGCCGTCATCGTAACGTGATTTTTGATAGATGATGTCACGGTTGAGGGAATCGGCATGGATGATGGGGGCAATGGCGTCGTAGAAAAAGAGTCGTTCACCACCGGTGATTCTGGTGAGTGACTCGGCAAGCAGGTCCGATGTCAGCGGTCCGGTGGCGATAATCGTATAGCCTGTATCTTCCTCGGGAACAGACGTAATCTCTTCCCGAATGATCTCTATTTCGTCGCACCTTTCCAGGGTCTCAGTGATCATCGCTGAGAAATCGTCCCGGTTGACGGCCAGGGCCTTACCGGCAGGAACAGCCGTGTGGTCGGCAGCCTTCATGACCAGTGAGTCGAGGTGGCGCATCTCTTCTTTGAGCAGACCGACCGCAGAAAAAAGATCACTGGAGCGCAGAGAGTTGGAGCAGACAAGCTCGGCTAACCCGTCAGAGGAGTGGGCCGGGCTGTACCTCGTCGGCCGCATCTCGTACAACCTGACCCTGATATTGCGTCTGGCCAGCTGCCAGGCCGCCTCGGAGCCGGCCAGTCCTCCACCGATGATGGTAACCGGCTGGTCGTGTTTTGTATTGGTCATATCTGCCTCAAGGTGTGATGGTTGGTGTCCGGTCATCGGACGATTTTTTCAGGTTATGGCCGATGAATCTCAACGGCGAGTTTGCGCCTTCCCCATTCAAGGGCGTCCTGGTGGGAGTCAAAGTAGAGGTCGATACGGGTCGGTCCAACAATGGCGCTGCCCCGATCTTCAACCATGCCCCAGCCATAACCGGGGATGTGCATGGTCGTGCCGAATGGAAAATAGCGGGTGTCGGCGGCAATGGTGCCTTTCTCCGGAAGAAAGTACCAGGGAAAAAACACCAGGCGTACCGGGATCATCCAGGGGCGCTGGATGGAATCCATGGAGAAAAAACCCTCCTCAGGTTCCCGGGGGTAGGTGCCGCTGGCGGTCTGGCCGGTATAGTCACGGCCGGACTTAATCGTGTAGCGGTTCCAGAAATCCAGCTTGAGATAGGTCCAGCTGCCCCGTGTCCAGCCGCAGCATTGTGAACAACCGCAGTAGGCCGTTGTCTCAAGGACTTTTCTGACCGGCTTCTTGCCGCAGCCGGACAACCCGCACAGAATAGCGAGCAGCAAAGCAGACAGTACGGTGGTGCGGCTCAGGTACGGTGGAACCATTTTTTGATTTCAGCGGGGTTGAATTGTTTGATCACCGGGCGGCCGTGGGGGCAGTGGGAGAAGAGATCAGCCTTGAACATTCTCTCGATGAGGCCTTCCATTTCTTCCTGTTGAAGGTTGTCGCCGGATTTGACCGCGGCCTTGCAGGCCATGGAGGCGAGGATGTCGTCAATGAGCGAACCGCTGAGCCTGGAATCCGCACCCAGCCGGGCGAGAAGATCAAAGAAGAGTTCTTCAGCGGAAAGATCACCGCCGCAGCCCGGCACAGCCGTAATAACCCAGGAATTACCACCGAATTCACGCAGCCTGAAGCCCATTCGTTCGATCTCCTGCAACCGGTCCCGGGTCAGCTGTGCCTCACTGATCGAGAGTTCAACGGTGATTGGGAAGAGCAGTGACTGGCTCTGCAACCGATTATCCAGGTATTGTTTTTTCAGCTCTTCAAAGAGCAGCCGTTCGTGGGCGGCATGCTGGTCGATGATCACCAGCCCGTCCGGTGACTGGCAGAAGATGTAGAGATTTTCATACTGGCCGATAATGAGAAGACTGTGACTGTTTCCTGATGGTGTCGGTTTTGCAATCGCTGCAACCTCCCTTGATTCCTGAGGTGGCTTAAAAGGGTGTGTGCGCGGCTGCAGGCGGTCGGATCGATCAGCGTCAAAGGGTAACGGAGCAGGGGCTTCCCTCTGGGGTTGAGTTATACTCCGGGGGGGGGGCGGAGGGGGTTCCCGGTCCATGGTTCCGGAGGCTGTACTGTAGTCCGGTGAGTCTTCGCGAGAGAGAAAGATGTTGTGCTGGAGGGTTGACTGGTACTCACCGAGTGCTCGCTGCACCGCCGTGGAAATGAGCTGGTGGATGAGCTGACCCTCGCGAAAACGGACCTCGTTTTTAGCCGGGTGAACATTGACGTCCACATCGGTTGGTGGGATGCGAAGGTGAAGAAAACCGGCCGGGCTTTTGCCCTTCATCAGAAAGCCCCGAAAACCTTCGCTGACACCATGGGCCATCATCCGGTCTTTGACAGCCCGGCCATTGACAAAAAGCCTGAGCCGGTTGGCTCCGGAGGGGGCCTCCTCGGGGGCCACCAGGTAGCCAAAGACGGAGATCCTTTCACGGCTGGCTTTACCGCCGCCGACCGGCAGAAGCTCCCGGTGGTGACTGATGACTTTTTCGACCCGTTGTTTCAGGTCGAGAGCAGCGTCAATATTTATGGTCTCTCTGCCATCGATTCTGAGGATAAAGGCAACTCCGGATGCGGCCAGGCAGTAGTTCCTGACCACCTGGTCGATATGGGCCAGCTCGGTCTTCCTGGTCCGGAGAAACTTTTTGCGGGCAGGGGTGTTGCCGAACAGATTGCGCACCTCCATGGTGGTCCCGGGAGAGCAGCCGGCCTCGTGAATTTTGTTCAAGCGGCCGTAATCGATGACAGCAGTGGTGCCGAGGGGTTTCCCCTTTTCCCTGGAGGTAATGGTCATCTTTGAGACCGAGCCGATGGACGGAATAGCCTCTCCCCTGAAGCCCAGGGTGTGGATACCGTCCAGGTCATCGTCACCACTGATCTTTGAGGTGCCGTGTCGTTCTAAACAGAGCAGAACATCGTCTTCACTCATTCCCTCGCCGTCATCAATAATTCTGATCAGGCGGGTGCCACCGCCTTCAATTTCAACCTCAATACGGGAGGCTCCGGCATCGAGGCTGTTTTCCAGCAGTTCCTTGACCACTGAGGCCGGGCGTTCGACCACTTCCCCCGCGGCAATGCGGTTGGCCAGATGTTCGGGCAGGATTTGGATTTTTGACATACGGCTTTGCAGTTGAAAAGAATCTATCAGCGATGGTAAGGTGGGGAACCTTTGAATCAAACAAAATAATTTGTAACTATTCAGCAAGAAAAGAATATTGCCCACTACACTGAACTGTAACTGTATAGTTACAATAATTTTACCATAGGATGACAGGCTCCGCACCGGGAAATTCCGACCCGTCCGTGGATCCGTGGCGCTGCTGATGACGACCAGGAAACGAACCCCTAAAAAAAAGGCGCCAGTAAAAACAACCAGAAAGGCGCCAGCAAAAACAACCGCCAAAAAGCGTCCATCCCCAAAAGGTTCACCCCGCAAGCGAGCCGTCCGTCGCAAACCCTTTGTGGAAAAGCATGTCATCGGTTTTTTCCTCCTCATCGCTCTGCTCCTTACCGGTTTCCTCGGTGTACTGCTTTACAGCCTGGTGGCTCTGAAAATTCCCGATATCCGTAGTGTAGCCCATTATCAGCCGCAGGAGTCCACTGTCATCTATGACCGTCACGGGCGGGTGATTGATCAGATCTATCTTGAAAACAGGATGGTTCTTGAGATCAATGAGATTCCGCCTCTTCTCGCAAAGGCCTTTGTGTCTGCAGAAGACAGTCGTTTTTATGACCATCCCGGTCTTGATTTCTGGTCGGTGTTGAGAGCCGCAGTAATCAATCTCAAGCGGGGGCGTCGGGGCCAGGGCGGCTCAACCATTACCCAGCAGGTGGCCCGTTCACTTCTTCTCACTCCGGAAAAGACCTACCTGCGTAAATTTAAGGAGGCGATCCTTGCTTGGCGGATTGATACCCTGCTTGAAAAAGATGAGATCCTCTATATCTACCTCAATCAGATATATCTTGGCAGCGGTGCCCACGGGGTTGAGACTGCCGCCCAGACCTATTACGGAAAATCGGCGAGACGGTTGAGCCTTGGCGAGATGGCGTTGTTGGCCGGTCTGCCCCAGGCCCCCAGCCGTTACTCTCCCCTGAAAAATCTGCAAAAGGCAAGGAGGCGGCAGAGGTATGTCCTCAACAGAATGGCCGAAGAGGGCTATGTTACCATTGACCAGGCACGTACGGCCTACGGGGAGGAGATCAGGCTCAATAAGGGTGCTGCACAGGCAAGGGAGCGAAACGGCTATTACCTGCAGCTGGTCCGCAAGCAGGCGGCAGCTATTCTGGAGAGGCCGCTCAGTCGGGCCGGCGTACGCATTTATACCAGCCTGGATCAGAATATACAGGTTAAAGCAGATCGTGCCGTTGCCAGAGGGGTGGCTGATTCCATGACTCGCAGCAGGTCAAAGCAGCCTCCGCAGGCAGCGCTTGTGGCCATGGAGTCCTGCAGCGGCCGGGTCCGTGCCCTGGTGGGTGGAACCGATTTTTCAGAGAGCCCCTTTGACCGGGCGTCTCAGGCCAGCCGGTCGGCTGGTTCTCTTTTCAAGCCGCTTCTTTATGCCGCAGCCTTTGAACACGGCTATTCGCCGTCTACACTGATCAACGATGAACCGCTTACTATCCGCGGCCATGACGGTCGTCCCTGGCGGCCAAAGAATTTTTCCGGCAGACATTATGGTGCAACCAGCCTGAAAGAGGCCCTTGTCAATTCCCGCAATGTGGTGACAGTCAAGCTCCTCCAGAAGATGGGAATTGCCCCTCTGCACAAGTTGGCTAAATCCTTCGGTCTCCGGGGGCCGTTTACCAATGACCTGTCACTTGCGCTTGGTGCCACCGGTGTCTCCTTGCTTGAAATAACAGCGGCTTATATGCCTTTTAACTGTAAGGGAAAACACCATGATGTTGTGGTGATTGAAAAGATCGTTGACCACAAGGGCAAGACTCTCTGGCAGGCGGATGACGGGATGAAGCGTGTACTGTCGGCCGACACAGCCGGGACCATGAAGGGACTGCTGGGGCGGGTCATTACAGAAGGTACTGGCAGAAGGGCGCAGGGACTTACCGGCTACAGCGGCGGCAAAACCGGGACCACCAATGACAACCGCGATGCATGGTTTGTCGGTATTACACCTGCCCTCACTGCCGGCGTCTGGTTTGGCAACGATCATAATGAACCCCTTGGCAACAGTGAAACCGGAGGAGTGGCGGCAGCCCCGGTCTGGCTCGATTTCATGAAACAGCTCCGCAGTAAAAAGTAGAATGGGCAGCAGGGAATGACGGAACTGACACTACTGTACAGCTCTCTTTTTGAGGGTGATCCGCAAGAGAAACTGGCCAGGGCACAAATGGTTTGGAAGTGTCATGGCCGGGAACTGCTGGGGCAGGCTGAATTTGTCAGCGGAGTCGAGGAGCTGCTGGCCAGGGAGAAAGAGTTGACCAGCCAGATGCGCTCCATGGAGATGCATCACACCTGCAGTCACTGCGGTTCAAGGCCCGGGGGCGGCTGCTGCAGTCTTTACATGGCCGGTGAAACCGATGTCATTCAACTGCTGATGAACATGATGGCGGG
>JBDLID010000068.1:0-15796 GCA_039715055.1 Thermodesulfobacteriota bacterium
TGAGCCCCCTTTTGACCTGATATCCGTGATCGTTTTTTCAAAAAATATCCTTTGCTTTATCGAGCGGCTGCAGAAGATGGCCGTTGATATCCTCAGTCGCGAGGTCGGTGTCGGCACCAGCAGGAAGACCAGTCGTTTTCTCTATGGCGACCACTATTTCTGCTACTCGATCAATATCTTTGAGGGATCTTCTCAGCTTGGCTATTTTGACCCACCCCTTTTCGAGATCGGAATCAACCGGGCACTGATCTATACAGCCAAGGAAGAGGTCCTCAGAAATATCCTCAGGCATGAAATAGGTCATATGATTGTCCATATCCGGCAGAAGGTTAACGGTTCGGACAACTCTTGCCGGGAACTGCCTCACGGCAGTGAGTTCAGAGCATTCTGCCGGGCGCAGGGCTGGGGGGATGATGTTGTCCGGGCCTCCGGCTCGGTGGAGACGATGAACGACAACAGCGCGGTCGATGTCAGGGCGGAACGGATGATCGGCAAGGTCAGGAAACTGCTTCGACTGGCGGAGAGTTCCAATCACCATGAGGCTGAGCTTGCCACCGTCAAGGCCAACCAGATTCTGCTCGATTACAACCTGGCCGTATCCAGTGGTGAGACAGAGGATGAAGATCGGGTCTTTTATACCCGGAGAGTGTTGACTATCAAACGGCGGACGGCAAAGTTCAAGGCGATCAGCCAGATTCTCGGCACATTTTATGTGACACCAGTGAGCCACCGTGGTGTCGGCCTGACCCATCTCGAGGTGACCGGTTACCGGCCAAATGTAGAGATAGCAGGCTACGTTGCCAATTTTCTTGATAAGAAGCTGGAGGGTCTGTGGCAGGGCACCCGCAAAGCACACCCCCACCTGAAAGGAATGGGTGCCAAGAATTCGTTTTTAAGAGGTGTCAGCCACGGTTATGTCGACAAGATCAACCGGCTGAAAAGAGCGTTGCCGAGACCAAAACGAAATGCGGTCATGGTGGTCGAGAACAGCCTGGAGGAAATGGCGAAAATGGTCTATCCTCACCTGTCCACCGTGTCAACCAGGGTCGTGCATGACAGGGAGTCAAACGCACTGGGTAAGGCGGCCGGAAAGAAGCTGACCATTCACAAGCCCATTGGCACAGACAGCAGCAGACCTCTTCTCAGTGGCTGATCTCAAATGTTCGCCGGGCAACATTCCTGCCCTCTTTGGAACCAGTACTCACACCAACCAGCCAGCATAGTCAGTTATTGCCCAGCAGCCGGCGCAATGCTGCTTCACCATTTTCCAGCCGTGTTTTGCCGGTGCCGCTGACCAGTTCATACGGACGGCCCAGGCGGATCACTTCATCGAGGTGAAGTTGAAAGATCTCCTGCCGGTCGTGCGGATTCTCCCGCAACGGGTCGGGTTCCCACACCAGGTCTGGTTCGCAGAGCAGGTAGCTGTGGTCTCTTTCCTTCTCCATGCCGGCCAGAATTTTTCGAGGAACGCTGCCGAACACCTTTTCCGCCCAGATCTTATAGTTGATCAGGTCGGTGTCAAAAATTCCCGTTGGAGTATCCGGCATCACCTGCCGCCGCTGATAGTCAAGGTGCAGCAGGCTCATTTTTTCCAGCAGCTCAAGATCGTACTCCGGTCCGTGCTCTTCAAGATAGAAGCGGGCAAACTCCAGTGCATAGGGGAGACCGAACAGTTCTCCCAGATGACGGGTGAGGGTGGACTTGCCTGATGATTCCGCGCCGGAAATGATGATCCGCATAAATTTTTCTTCAGGTAACTTGTGGGAACCGCTGCTCAATCTACTGCTGCAATTTTTTCTTTGTACGCATGGATTTGTTCCACTGATGCCAGCCGTAGAGGCCGAGACCGAGGAAAATAGCGTACTGAGCCGAGTAGATCGGCGCCTCTTTAACCCAGTAAATGTGGATGCCGAGCAGGTTGACAATCAGCCAGCCAACCCAGTTTTCCATCCGTTTTCGCGCCTGCAGAAACTGGGCGAAAAAGTTCAGCACGGTGGTTGTGGAGTCGCGCCAGAGCAGGGCCGGCACCGGAATCCAGCTGACCTTTTCAGCCAGTGCTGAAATACTAAAGGCCCAACCGATGACAGCCAGCCCGGCAGCGCCAACGAGGATCAGCTGCTTCCGGCGGGACATCCAGGCGGGAGAAAAGGGTGCCTCGCTATCAACGCCGTGTCGAACCCATATTACCCAGCAGTAGAGCTGAATCGGAATGTAGGCCAGATAGAGAATCCCGTCGGAGACCAGCTGCCACTGGGTGAAGGCCAGCCAGGCGGAGATGGAGGCCCACACTATCCCCAGCGGCCAGCCGAGGACATTTTGGCGTGCAATCAGAATGACCCCTGTGATGGCGCTCAGGGTGGCAATAATCTCCAGCGGTGTGGTACCGAACAGTTCAGATAATGGGATGGCGTCCATGATGTGAGAGGTGCTGAGTAATGGTTTTTGGGTGATGTGGCAGAGAGCTGACAGAGTGCAAGGGTATCATTTTTTCAGGCAAATCTTCCTGGCATTCGGCTACGCCTCATAAAAATGGTAATGAGAATTACAAAATTAGAGGCATAGTCGTCAAGGGTTTTCCGGAGTATCAAAAGGAATTGCTACTCTTTGTTGTCCCCGTTTTATCTCCGGGCAACCCATAAAAAAACACCGTTGCAGCGGAGCAGTCCGTTTGCTAAATTGATATGGGAATGTGGAGCTATCTGGTGATAATCACAAAAAATCTATAGATCCATCGTCGCATATTATTTTCAGGCCGATTAAATTTTGAGAGGTACGGTTATGAACACCGGTGAGTCCGGCAGCTATGAAGCGCTGCCGCTGGAAGAGTGGAATGCGGATATGCAGGCAGCGGTGGGGGATATCCGCCGGATCGGCCTGGAAGTCCTGAAGGAACACGGCGCAGCCGGCGAGAAGGCGCTGGAGGTTTCCAAACAGTGGAAGCTTGCGGAACGACAGGCCGATGAACACGAGGCGCTGCTCCGTCTGATTGAAGCAAGCCGCCTTATGGTTGAGAAGATCGATGGCGCCATGCGGAGTATGGCACCCGACGTGATGGAGACGGCCGCCCGGACCATTGAGCAGAACCTGGCCGACATCGAAGAATCGTTTCTGGTGATCCGCCACGCTTCACTGGACCTGTTGCGCTGGACGAGGCGTGCCGGACGAATTGAGGGAAGCCCGCTGCCCGGTGAATATCGGGCAAGCTATGCCAGGCTTATCTCCTATGCCCCGATATTCAAACCGCGCCTTGAAGCATTTCAACATGAGTTGCTGGAATTGTCGCGCCAGCCCGGAGCTGAGTCTGCGGCACCACGGCTCCTCTCGGCGATCACCCGCTATAATGCGGTGTTGGACTCGGCAAGGAGGTTTGTCCAGGCCATTGTCGACCCGCCGCTGGAGCTGGTGTTTCAGGAAACCAACCTGTTCCTCGATGACTGGCAGAACTGTTCCGTTGGTGATCGGAGCGCGATGGCGTCGAGGCTGAACGACTGCTGTCAGCTCCTCCTCTATGACAAAACGGAATTTGACCGGCGCACTGAAAAGGTCCGGCCGCGGCTGGCTGATGGAATCGATGCCTCGATGTACTCAATGGCCATTGATAAGGGTCGGATCCTTTTTTCAGTTGATGAAGATCCCGTCTTTGAACAGTTGACCGTCACCCTCTACCGACTGGTGGATGAAGAAAAGTTTGCTGATGCCTGTGAAGTCGTTTTCCAGGTTCTCTATACCGATTTTGACCCGAGGTGAACCATGGCTGATTTGAAACCCATGCTGGATGAATACGGCATTATTTACGAAGCGCTGAAAAAGCTGCCGGATAACAAACTGAAGGTGGAGTTCCTGGAATCGCTGGCAGAGCTTGAAGATAACAGTTGTCACCGGACGAGGAGCTTTCCGAAAACGAGACTGCACCGGGTGAGCGGAGTTAAACAGACCATCTACCGCGCCGACATCAACAAGGTTTCGGGCTGGCGCATCCACCTTCAATACGACCGGGGCAACATTGTCCTCAAGGATGTCATTGAAGGTCGCCGCCACGACGACACGCTCAAGATTATCAAAACCAAGAAAGGGCGTTATTCCTAGCAGTCCTATTTTTTATCCAGCAGCTTGCGGATGGCTCCGGACAGTTCATTGCGAATGACCGGTTTGATGATGTACTTGTCGATCCCCATGGCGCGGCATCTTGCTTTTGAAAGAACATTGCTGTAGCCCGTACAGAGGATGATGGGAAAGTTCGGCCGGACCGCTTTTACCGCAAGAGCCAGCTCTGCCCCTGACAGTTCCGGCATGGCCTGGTCGGTGACGAGCAGGTCAAATTGATCCGGGTCGGACTGGAACATTTCCAGGGCCTCTTTGCTGTCTATTGTTGCGCTGACACGGTAACCCAGTTTCTCCAGTTGTCTTTTGGTGACACGCACAAGAAATTCTTCATCATCGACAACGAGGATGTGGCCATTACCGGATTGAAGCCTGGAGCGTCTGGGCCGTTTTTCTTCAGCTTTCTCCCTTTCATCGAGCGCCGGAATGTAAACCACAAAGGTGCTTCCATCTCCCGGCTCACTCTCCACCTTGATAAAGCCCTGTGCCTCCTGGATAATTCCATGGATGACGGCGAGTCCGAGGCCGGTACCGGTTTCAGCGGTTTGGGTGGTGAAGTAGGGGTCAAAGATCCGATCAATGTCATCGGGATTGATGCCGCAACCGGTGTCTTTTACCGTCAGGGCAACATAGGAGCCGGAAGTTTTCCGGGCCTCCCTGGCGTCCAGTTTCAATCGTTTCAGGCTGACGGTGAGCGTGCCTTTTTCATTGTCCATGGCATGCAGCCCGTTGGTGCAGAGGTTGATCACCACCTGGTGGATGTTGGTGGGGTCTGCCATAATCATTCCGCAATCCGGATCGATATCCTCCTCTATTTTAATGGTGGTCGGCAGGGTTGCCCGCAGCAGGTTCATGGCCTCTTTGACGATGGGTTCCGGCTGAACCGGTCGTTTGATGATTTTTTTCTTTTGACTGAAGGTCAGAATCTGGCCAATGAGCTTTGAGGCACGCTCGCCGGCAGCCAGGATTTCTGTAATGTCCTGCCCGACAGGGCTGCCTTCCGAGACTTCGTCCTGGATAAGCCCTGCATAGGCCATGATCCCGGATAGGATATTATTAAAATCATGGGCGATCCCCCCGGCCAGGGTCCCTATGGCCTCCATTTTCTGGGACTGTCTGTACTGATCCTCCAGCCGTTCCTGCACCTGCTTCTGCCTCTCCTCGCGCAGCATACCACTGAGTACGGGAGCAACCTGGTCGGCTACGCCTTCCAGCAGAGCCTGTTCCCTGAACCCGTATCCTCCCTCTCTGTTAGCAAGGACCATTTGGCCAATCAGCTGCTGACGGTGAATAATGGGTACGGCGATACTGTTTTTCAGGGAGACATGGCCTTTGGGAAGCCTCAGCCCTTCATTGGCCACAACCGTTTTTCCCTGCTCCAGAGATTTTCCCCAGATCCCTCCCCATACTGACGGGGGAAAGACGATACTCTTGTCCTCGATCTGGCACTGGTCCCAGATGTTTCTGGTCATGGACGGACAGACAAGTTCGCCGAATTCATTTATGTAGCCGATATAGCCAAACTCACTGTCGAGGTTTTCCATGACCAGGTCGAGAACTTCGCTGTAAACCACACTTTTGGAGGAGGTGAGGAGGATGTTGGCAATCTGGTTGTTGAAGGTGATGATTTTTTTCTGGTATGCCTGGGTCTCCCTGGTGCGCTCTTTCTCTTTGAGCAGCCTGACAAGGTGCGGGAAGAGTGTTTCGGTGCTGATGATACCGTCAAGTTTGCCCTCGATGCCAACAGCAATAACATATTGCAGCCGCTGTTCAGTGATGAGGCGGAAGATCTGCCAGTGGTCCATCTCCGAGGTTATAATGACCGGAGACTGGCTCATGACCTGATCAATGGACACCGTGGTCGGGTTCTGGCCGCTGCGGTAGAACAGAAGGGCGTCCCGTTCACTGAAGATACCGATGGGTTTGTTTTCCCGGGCAACAACAAGGGCGGTGACACCCTGTGTTTCCATGAGAGAGAGACCTTCCTGGACCGGGGACTCAGGGGCTATGGTGACAGCGGTGGAGTTCAGGATTTCGGTCAGGGCAGGCAGGGTCATAGGCAAGAGAAAAGTGCAACGCTGTTTTCTTGGGAAGGCGTCAAGTGCGGATAAACAATCCGGTCACACTGGCCCATAAAAGGAGTTCAATGTTTATCTTATGTTCTAAAAATTCTTATTACAAGGTAACTGTTCAGCTGCACTTCATCTTCGTCCATTTCGGAGTCTGCGCTTACCTGGTCTTCTCACATAGCACAAGTATGCTTCGAATCCCTAAATGAATGAATTTGAAGCACATCCGGAGTCTACGCTTACCTGAACAGTTACATCAGATGTTTTTTTTGAAGTTTTTAGCTTTTGGCTGAATAGATACATTATAAGGAGCAAAACCTTTGGTGTGAAGGGTCTGCTTCTCGGCCGGTTCAGCTGATATTTGAAAAAAATGTATCATTTCAAGCTTTCCGCCAAAAATTGATCTCTTTTTCTTGACTCAGTCCTGCAGGAATGGTAATGACCCCTTCATCCTGAAGGGATAAGAGGGCCGGCCGTCCGGTAAGCTCTTGAAAGGTCCCGATTCTCACATCTTTATGATGTTTTATATAAAAAGGCCCAGGGAGGAGACTCCCCGGGCCTTATTTTTTTGCCGTCTTTCTGGCGGACAGCGCTTACCTGTTCGATATTCTGTGGTTCGCTTTTTAAACCGGCTGCATTAGCCTGCCGGTATTGCAGGATTTTCAGCAGGCCATCTCCAGCGCTGCCATGGCCAGTGTGGTGATGAGTGCTGCGAGCAGAAAAAGTCGATCGCTTCTTGTAACGGTTTGTTCCTCAAGGGTGTAAAAGCGGCCGTCAAAGCCGCGCAGCACCATGGCCTGGTGCACTCTCTCCGCCCGTTCCCAGCTCATCACCAGGGTCATCCCAACCAGGTTGGCATAGGTGCGATAGGTGTGGAGGTTGCCTGATGGCTGAAATCCTCGAAGGCGAGCAGCCCGCACCAGACGACGATACTGCTGGTTGATGACAAAGATGTAGCGGTAGGAAAAGAGCAGCAGCAGGCAGAGTTTTCGCGGCACCCCGAGCCCTTCCAGGCCGTGTCCCAAAGTGGCTGAAGAGGAGGTGGAGGCAAGTGAGATGAAGATCAGAAGCATCCCGTTGGTTTTAAGAGTAATCAGGGCCGCCTTTGCAACGCCCTGGCTGCTGAGAACAAAGGGGCCGATTCTGACAAGCTCGTCGCCGGGATAGGTCAGGGGCAGGGTGAGCCAGAGCATGAGGGTGAAGCCGTTGATAATCAGGAGCCGCCTGGTGACTGCCCTGGGAGCGAGACGGGCGACAAAGACCAGGGCAACCCCGACACTCAGGCCTGCCAGGGCCGTGGAAAAACATTGACCAACAGCAAGCACCAGGGAAAGGAGCACGGTCGCTGCAAGCTTGATTCGAATGTCGGTGCCGTGCAGCAATGAGTCACCGCGGGAGAACTCTTCAAAGCTCATTGCTTCTTCTTTGATTTCAGAAAGGCCGCCAGAGCTGCCAGGCCAAAGATAAAGCCAAGTCCGCCGAGGATCTCACTGAGGCCGGGCGAGCGGTTTTTTTCTTCAGCCAGTCGCCGTCTGATGGGGGCCAGTTTTTCCTCCACTGCTTTGTCGACAAGACGCTGGATTTCCTGCCGGTCAACACCAGGCTCCTCCGGGGCAGAAACCGGGTGACTGTCTGAGGCGATTTTTGGAGCGGCACATCCGGGGTACTGGTCTGCCTCAAGGCTCCACTCTCCTCTATGGCCATCGCCCACATTGATGACAAGGCGCAGACCGTGGCATCTCTGTTGTGCGTCCTCGGGAATCTTCAGCCTGAATCTTCCCTGCTCATCGGTGTTAACCGTGTTGAGAAGCTCAGCAGAGACGTCGTCATAGACGGTTACCGCAACATTTTTCGGGACGCGCCCTCCGCCAAAGCCGGTCTCACCGACAATTTCACCTTCCTCAACGACAGCAAAGATCCATACCTTGTGGGCCTGTGCGTTGTGATGAAAGAGGCAGACAGTGATAAAGACAGTCAGCAAGAGGAGCTGTTTTGGTAAAATCATTTTTCGCTTTTCTCCGGCAGTGCCTGGAGAATTTTCGGCTGAACCCTGTTGATAAAGGAAAGGACGAACATGGTTATCAGCCCTTCGATGATCATCACCGGTAAATGGGCGGCCACAACGATTTTGGCAGTAGCGATGAAGCCCGAGTCGGAAAGGGCAAGGGCTGTTGCCATCAGCAGTGAACTGAGCATTACGGCTAAACCGCCTGCGACAAAACCCTTGACCGCCAGCCTGGTTTTTGCAAAAAGTCGGCTGTGGAAGAGCAGGTGGCTGGCAAGTGCCGGAACTGCCATGATGACGCAGTTGACGCCGAGGACGATAATACCGCCGTACTGGAAGAAAACGGCCTGAAGCAAAAGTGCCGTGAGAATGGCCGGAAAGCAGGCCCAGCCCAGCAGGACTCCGAGCAGACCGTTGAGTATGAGGTGGACGGAACCCGGGCCAAGGGGCACATGGATCAGGGAGGCGACAAAAAATGTGGACACCAGCATGGCGGTGACCATGATCCGGTCATAATCCAGTTTCTTCAGGCCGATGGCGGTCCCTATGACAGTGAGGGCTGCGCCGCCGATCAGTACAGGCGCTGAGACAATTCCTTCGGAGATATGCATGGATTCAGGACAGGGCCTTGCCTGTTGAGCTCATGGCCAGGTTGCCGTCACGAATTCCCCGCAGGGCAATGAGGCGGTTTGCCAGCTCGGAGACCTCGCCGGCCTTGCCGCGAACGATGATCACCTCCATGCAGTTGTGATGGTCCATATGGACGTGGGTGGAGGAAACGATCTGGTGATGGTAGTCATGCTGCACCTCAGTGACCCTCTCCTGGAGCTTGGGCTGGTGGTGATCAAAGACCAGGCTGATGACTCCCATGACCTGCTTGTCGGCCTGCCATTCCTTTTTAACCAGTTCTTTGCGGATCAGATCCCGGATGGCTTCGGAGCGATTATCGTAGCGGTGTTCTTTGATAAATCGGTCGAATTTATCGAGCAGGCTTTTTTCAAGGGAGATTGAAAAACGTTTGAGCATGGCAGATGGTATGGGCAGAGAGAGGCTGGTAACACTAATTGAATATTTGTGCTACGAAACCATTTTTCTCTTTGATTGTCAAGGTTGTCGGGGTGCCAAAAAATACAGGTTAAGAGGGTGTTCCGGGGTTGTGACAGTGATAGTGCTTGACGTCACCACCGTGGACTGGTTATCAATGAGGGCCGTTTTTTGAACCAGTCACATATTGAAAAGCCGATATCATATTGCATTTTGCGTGAAGGAAAGATCATGACCGAACAGAAAATTATCTACACGAAAGTCGACGAGGCACCCGCACTGGCAACATACTCCCTGCTTCCCATCCTCCGGGCCTACACCAGGGGAACCGGGATCTCCATTGAGTTGAAGGATATCTCTCTTGCCGGCCGTATCATTGCCAATCTTCCGGACTCATTGAGTGAAGAGCAGAAGATCCCTGACCATCTCGCCGAACTTGGTCGGCTGGCCCAGGTCGCTGAGACCAATATCATGAAGCTGCCCAATATCAGCGCTTCCATCCCCCAGCTTGGAGAGGCGGTCAGAGAGCTGCAGGGACAGGGCTATGATCTTCCAGATTACCCTGAGGATCCAAAAAACGATGAAGAAAAGGGTGTCCATGATGTGTACTCCAGGGTGCTCGGCAGTGCAGTCAACCCGGTGTTGCGCGAAGGTAATTCCGACCGGCGGGCACCTGCCTCGGTCAAGCAGTTCGGTTTGAAAAATCCTCACAGGATGATGAAGCCGTGGCCGGAGGGATCAAAGTCGCGGGTGTCCCACATGAGTGACGGCGATTTTTTCTCCAGTGAAAAATCAGTGACCGTGGAAAAGGGTTGTGACGTGCGCATCGAGTGTGTGGCCGGTGACGGCCAGGTTACTGTTCTCAAGGAATCCACCCCTCTGCTCGATGGAGAGGTGATCGACAGCGCGGTGATGAATGTCAGGTCCCTGCGCAGTTTTTTCAGTGAGCAGATCGAGGCGGCCAAAAAGGACAACATCCTTCTGTCGCTGCACCTCAAGGCGACCATGATGAAGATCTCGGACCCGATCATGTTCGGCCACTGTGTCTCTGTTTTTTACAAAGATGTCTTTGAAAAGCATGATGAGGTGCTCGGTGAGCTTTCAATTAATGTCAACAACGGCCTTGCCGATCTCTATGCCAAGATTGAATCGCTGCCCGAGGAGAAGCGCAGGGAGATCGAGGATGATATCATGGCGGTCTATTCAGACAGCTGTGAGCTGGCCATGGTCGACTCCTCCAAGGGTATCACCAACCTCCATGTACCCAACAATGTGATTGTCGATGCCTCTGTGCCGGTCTTTGTCCGGGACGGCGGCCGGATGTGGGGGCCTGATGACGCGCTGCACGATACCATCGCCATGGTGCCTGACCGCTGCTACGCCACCATGTACCAGACCATGGTCGAAGATTGTCTGGAAAACGGCGCCTACGATCCCGCCACCATGGGAACCGTCGGCAATGTCGGCCTCATGGCCCAGAAGGCCGAGGAGTACGGCTCCCACGACAAAACCTTTGAGGCACCGGCAGACGGGGTCATTCGGGTGGTCGACTCCGCATCGGCTGACATCCTTCTTGAGCAGAAGGTGGAGAGTGGCGACATCTTCCGCATGTGCCAGACCAAAGACCTTCCCATTCAGGACTGGGTCAAGCTGGCGATCAACCGGGCAAAAGCCACCGGCGTCCCTGCCCTGTTCTGGCTCGATAAAAACCGCGGTCACGACCAGCAGATCATCAACAAGGTTAACCAGTATCTTCCGGACCATGACACCAGCGGCCTCGATATCCGTATTATTCCTCCTGTGGAGGCAATGCGTATCACCCTTGAGCGCATCAGAAAGGGTGAGGACACCGTTGCCGTCACCGGCAATGTCTTAAGAGACTATCTCACCGACCTCTTCCCTATCCTTGAGCTCGGCACCAGCGCCAAGATGCTCTCCGTCGTGCCGCTCATGAACGGCGGCGGCCTCTTTGAGACCGGTGCCGGCGGTTCCGCCCCCAAGCATGTTCAGCAGTTTTTAAAAGAGGGCCACCTGCGCTGGGATTCTCTAGGGGAATTCTGCGCCCTGGTCCCTTCTTTCGAGCATATTGGCGCAACTTTTAATAACAGGACGGCAAACCTGCTGGCCGAGACCCTTGATACGGCCATCGGCAGCTACCTGGAGAATCAGAAATCTCCTTCACGCAAGGTGATGGAGCTCGATACCCGCGGCAGCCATTTCTACCTTGCGCTTTACTGGGCAAAGGCTCTGGCCGCTCAGGATCACGATTCTGTTCTCAAGGAGAGGTTTGAAAAGGTTGCTGAAAGGTTAACTGAAAATGAAGAGAAAATCGTGGCCGAGCTCATCGAGGCCCAGGGCAGCCCTGTGGATATCGGAGGATACTATAACCCCGATTTCAGCAAGGCCAATGGTGCTATGCGGCCCAGTCCAACAATGAATGCGGTGATTGATGCACTGTAGTTGAAGTGACGCTGCCGGGCAGACCGGGTGGGTGGGGACTTGCGCTCATCCGCCTTGCAGCGGCAGATGACTGCGACCGCTGAACAACGGGCTAAGCCTCATCGCATTCCATTGCCACCAGGGTGATGTCGTCGGGAGAGGGCCGGTGATCACCAAACGCCATGACCTTTTCCATGATCCCCTCCACCGAGAGGTCCAGATCCTTTCCTGCCTGGGATTCCAGTGTCTCGATGAGCCTTTTTTTGCCAAAGGGATTTCCTTCTTTGTCGGGATAGCCGAAGAGGCCGTCGCTGTAGAAGTAGACTCTCTCACCATGGCCTAGCCGGCCGCTCCCCTCCTGCCAGCCGGGACCGAGCTTCCCCAGTCCGATCATGGGCCCCCCCTTGTCAAGCTGGGTAACATTGCCCTCGGGCTCCAGGAGAAAGGCCGGCGGGTGGCCGCCACATGAATACCGGTAGTTACGGGTCTCGGGATTGAATTGGAAAAAGAAGATGGTGAAGTAGAGGTTGAAACGCTCTATGGGGAATTCATTGTTGAGAGTTGCAAAAATATGACCAGGTGACGGGCTGGTGTTATCGTTGTCCGCCGTAACCTGCTGGCCAAAAATTGATGATGCCGGGCTTAGTGCCTGGCTGACGAGTGCAGCCATCATGGCGGCCGATGCCCCATGACCGCTGACGTCAAGGACATAGATGCCGATCTCGCCACCGCTGAGTTCTGTGATATTGTAAAGGTCTCCACCGACCAGGTGGGAGGGCTCGAAATATGAGGCAAAGCGAAAACCGGGGCAGTCCGGCAACCGGTCGGGAAGGAGATTTTCCTGAACTGCTGCTGCGGCATGGAGGTTGCTGAGAAGCGTTTCCTGTTTTTCCAGCAGCTCTCTGTTAATTTCGTGGAGGGAGTGGGTCAGGCTGGAAATACTGAGGTGGGTTTTGATCCTCGCCAGGACCTCCTCCCTGACAAAAGGTTTGGTGATATAGTCCACAGCACCCAGGCTGAACGCCCTGGTCTTTGCATCGGTGTCCTGTATCGTCGTGAGCATGATCACCGGAATCGATGCAAGGGTGTGGTCATTCTGAAGGGCCTCAAGGACCTCAAATCCATCCATTTCAGGCATGGAAATGTCAAGCAGGACCAGGTCGGGAACCAGTTTGTCGCAGAGCTGCAGAGCGATACGGCCATTTTCAGCCTCCAGCACACGATACCCCTCTTTGCGGAGGAGGGCTGTGATCAGGGTGCGGTTGACCGGGTTGTCCTCCACCGCCAGAATAGTCCGGGGAGACGGTTCAGTCACCATCGTTTTTATCCGGTAGCTGTTTGATCAGGGTGGTATGGTTGGCTCCTTCCCGGGTTTCAAAAAAGACCTGGTCCATCACCGTACAGATTATGGTCCCGCCCAGCCGGTCATGGGCCAGGTTGCTGATGTCCGTGGTTTTACGAACACTCATGTCGATATCTTCGAAGTAATTATAACTTGCGCCCTGGTCGATGAAGGTGCAGATCAGCTCAGCCCCGGTTACCTTTAGGGAGAATTCGATCCACTGATCGTTTTGTCCCTGGTAGGCGTGGGTGATGATGTTGTTGGCGGCTTCAACCAGAGAGAGTTCAACATGATAGCTGCCCACCCGGTCAAATCCCAGCCTGTCGATAATGGGATTGATGGAGCGGCCAATCAGGTGGACATCTTCGAGTCTCGCGGGAATGGAAAACGAGAGTGAGTGATTGGTGACAGTCATTGCTTCAGGTATCACGATGTTTTAAGCGGTCAGCTGCGATGCACCGACAAGCTGTGAAAGAAACGTTCTGGCACTTTCCGAGATATCAATAAATTCAACACCATATTTGCCAAGGTCTGCCCGACGGACAATGACCCTTTCCGATAATTTGAAGTGGGCACCGATATTGAATTTGACCAGCAACTCGTCATCAACCTGGTATCTGGTGTTGGAGAGCATGCACAGGCCGCCGGCACTGAGGTTGGTAACGATACCACTGCTTTTCTTACCGGTACTGATGCTTCTGCAGCCTGCAATGATCTCCTTGTCCAGGATATTTTTGCTGGTGACTCTTCGATAGCGCCTTCGTTCATGGTCGGTTTGGTCCGACTCATCCTCACGCTCCATTCTGAGCTGTGAGAAGAGATTCTCTTCTGCAGGAGGCGCTTCTTTTGCTGCTTTGTCTTTGTCCTCCTCTCCGGCAGGGGGAGCCATGAATCTGCCAAGGGCCTCCTCACAACCGGGAGCGATGGTGAAAACATTGTCCAGGTGGGTGAGTTTGAGAAGGGAGGTGACCTGCTCGCTCACTCCGCAAAAGACAAGCTGGCCCCTGCTGTAAACCTCTTTGAGGGAGCGAATGATTGAGCCGAGGCCGGTGGAGTCCATAAAGGTGATACTGGACATGTCGAGAAGGATGTTGACATTGCCGGCCTTCACAAAGTTCTGCATGGCTGTGAGGAATCCTTCAGCCTGGGGGGCGTCCAGCCGTTCTCCCTCCAGGGTGATGATCATGACCCCCTCGCGCATTTCTGTCTTCAGTTTCATTTCTGCACTTCTCTTTGAATGGAAAAAAACCTTCTCTTTTTAACAGGATATATTACGGGGAGGCCATATTACAAGTGGTTTGTCCCTTGAGTGGACAGGAAAAACAATGCACGGTTTTAGTCCGGCGGTTAGGTTGTGATGTGCTTTGTATTGACGTGATTCTTATTATCCTTTTATAATCACCAATATCTATGACCATAACGATTGAGCCATATTAAAAAGGAGATAACGATGATGTCTGAGTTCAGCGCAAAATTGAGGCGGTCGGCACTACTTACCGGCCTGCTCTCCTGTTCATTTGTTTCTCACTGTCTGGCCGCTGCGGAAAAGGCGGCGGAAGCGACGGCCGACCAGAAAGCCGTACCCCCTGAAGGAGCCACCGGCTATGTGGAGATGTTCAAGGAGTGGCTGTCCGTTTACGGGCCTGGGCTTCTGATAGCGATCACTATTCTGATCGGTGGGCGCTGGCTGGCCATGTTTGTCTCAAGCCTGGCGAAAAGGGCGATGTTGCGGGCAGGGGTGGATGAAACCCTTATCCGCTTTCTGTCAAAACTGGTCTATTACACCCTGCTGGCGGCAGTGGTTATCGCCGCCGCCGACCAGGTGGGGATCAAAACGTCTTCCTTTCTTGCCATCTTAGGTGCCGCAGGTCTTGCCATCGGCCTGGCCCTGAAAGATTCGCTGGCCAACTTCGCCTCAGGCGTGATGCTGATCCTCTTCAGGCCGTTTAAGGTCGGTGATCTGGTGGGTGTCGGCGGAGTCACCGGTTCTGTGGAGCGAATTGATATCTTCAGCACGGTGGTCTATACCGGTGACAATCAGAAAATCATTATTCCAAACTCAAAAATTACCACAGATATCATCACCAACGTCAATGCCGAGGAGACGAGACGAATTGATCTTATTATCGGCATCGGCTACGACGACGATATCCGCCTGGCCAAATCCACTCTGGAGGAGCTGGTCAAAGGCGATGGGAGGATACTGACCGATCCTGCACCAACCATCGGTGTTGGTGATCTGGGGGCTTCAAGTGTTGATCTGGTGGTTCGTCCCTGGGTGAAGGCCACCGATTACTGGGGAGTGCGTATGGATCTGCTTGAAAAGATCAAGACTACCTTTGACGAGAAGAGCATCTCCATTCCCTATCCGCAGCAGGATGTTCATCTCTTTCAACAGTCCCAATAAAGGATAGCAACACCTTCTGCCGTCGGGAATCTTCCGGCGGCAGGGGCTGGTTGTGGCCTCTCAGCTGTCTTCTATGCGGCGTCGAAACCAGCCAAGCTGGTACTGTCGGGCAAGTTTCATGTTCAGGTAATAGATATCCTCGGGGAAAAGGAGATCGGCCACACCGCTGTCGAAAATTCTTTTGACCTCGTACTCGTCATGGGCCACATCGCGCTGATAGATGTAGTCCAGGTAGCTCTCTATGGTGTGGACGATAAACTCCACCCGCATTCCGCCCAGCCTGGCAAAGAATTTGAGCATCCTGGTTGACTGGGAACTGCCGATATTTTTCTGGTCTTTGACTGACAGGGACGAGGTGAGCGAGTCACAGATATCTTCGAGCACCATGA
>JBDLID010000069.1:0-15703 GCA_039715055.1 Thermodesulfobacteriota bacterium
TATCACCCTGCGGACTGTCCGGAGAGGTACCGTCAGCATAATTTTCCTCATCAACACTTGCACTATATGTCCCAGCGGAAGGGAAGTAATTGGGCGGGGGAGGAATATCGTCCGGTGGCTCTTCCGGCGGAAGCTCTTCTTCCGGCTCGGCAACCCTTGGTACCCTGACACGGGGTTCAGGTTCGGGTTCGGGGACAACAGGCTCAGGTTCCAGCTCATGTGTGTGGATAATCGGATCAACAAAATCGAGCTGTTCGCCAACTGTACCGGCGCCCCACCAGATGTCGCCAAGCTGTCCGGTGAGGTCAAAGCGGGCAATTTGGCCCACACCGCCGCGCGGATCAATGTTGCCGGCACCGGGTGCGGCGGTGGCATCGATATCCTGGCTGGGGTCGAGCTCGTCGCTGAGCAGGGCCTCCTGCAGTTGTTCAACTTCTGCGATCACATCGGACATTTCAACAGGGGTTTCTGCCATGTAGACATCTTCGTCGAGCACCATCTGGCTCAGCCTTCCAAGGTCGAGCCTGGTGCCTGCCGCATCATCAAAAACAATTGAAACCATCCCGTCTTCGCTGGTAATAATGGTCTCGTTGGCAAAGACGGGGTCATTCAGGGAAAGAATTCGAATGGATGTGCCGTCTGCCGACTGCACATGTACGGTTCCGGTTACGATGATCGCCTTACCGATGGGCTGATCGTTGCCGGAATTTAGAGTGGTGGGATTTGTGACTGCCATGGTGTCCTCCTTTGTCAATTTTGAATGTTGATAAGGACAATTTATTCAGTCTTATCTAAGCATAAGGCTTCTTTTCCTAACTGAATATTGGACCATGGTACTACGATTATATTTACCTTATCCAGCACCCCTGCTGAACCAAATAAAAACGCAAACAAACCGGCACATAAGCGCCAATCCGATTTACGCCAGATATGACGTTCCTTCAAATTTAAAGGTGTGAAAAAAAGTCGGGAGAATCCCGGGAGGAGTGCTAATGTTTCTACAGGTTTTCGTTGTTGAGGATCTGTTCGATATTTTTGTCACCGATCCTGCGGCTGAAAATACCTGAGAGCAGGCCGCTGACCTGGTCCCAGTCTTCTTCGGGAATAAGAAACCCGGGTGACGGCACAGCTTTTACCACATTGGCCCGGTACTGGTCAGAAAGTGACGCGGGCAGGATGTCCATGTAGACACGGTTTTCAGGAAGGTCGCACAGGGATCCGAGGACATCGAGCATGTTCCCCCAGTACTCGCCCTGGCCGAGATGTTCGATAATCTGCATCACGGCGGTAACAGCTGAGAGGTAATGCTCAGCGATTTCAGCCGGTTTTTCCGGTGTGCAGCGTATTTCGGAGGCAAAAGAGCGGCAGGAAAAAGGCCGCGCCTCGTAGATTGAGCAGCAATCATCTTCAAGAAACGGACAAACATCGTAGTTGCCGATGGACTCGGGAGAGGCATCCTCTCCTTTAAGGCACAGGGCGGCAAACTGGTTGGTGGTCAACTTCGGCCGCCGCGTGGCCCCCTTCTGCCGGATGCGGTCAGCAAACCACTCCTGCCTTTGCTGTTTGTGGATAAAGCGATGAATCACCTCGCCTTCCACGGCGGTAATGGTAACATTCTGGGTACAGCAGGCAGAGCACCTCTTCTCGCAGGCTGTATTGATCGATTTCGACCAGTCTGCAAACTCCTCATAGACGGCGAGAAGTATTTCTTCCTTTAGAGGTGCCATTTTCATCTCCTTAAAAACATGGCCAACTGCCACGTCATACCCGCAACCCGGATCTTTCCGGTTTCAGACAACAATTAATCCTTCATTATCATATCTATAGATAATCCGGCCTTAAAAGACAATAACGGAATTCATTATGGGGCGATTTCCTGTATTGGCAGCAGACCGTAGAAAAAATTTTATCCTTTTGTAAGTATTCAGCAAGAGAAACAAATTACCCATCACACTGAACTCTAACACTCAGTTCCACTCCATCTTCGCCCATTTCAGAGTCTTCGCTTATCTGGCCTTCTCACATAGCACAAATTTTTCGAGATAGCCTGATCAGCCACATTGAGGGTGCTGCTGAACAGGTACAGTATTTTTAAGAATATGGCTTTTTTCTGTTAATGATTCTGCTCATTTGATACAATCAACTAGCTTGACAAGTCGTAAAACTTTTTAGAGTCGCTGGATAAGTGCCTTGGTGGTCACTCTAAGTTTGCGATTTTAAAACTATCTCATTACTTCTTGTTTTTTATTGGCGTTTTCTTGGAGTAAACCACGAATATTTTAAACTAACGTGGTCTGCAGCAGTTCAAGGAATGCTGGACCAAGAGGCCATCATAACTGCAACATATTGTATTGACTTAATAATTCATCATCACGACCACTCGCTCGGCCAATAAAAATTTTTCTACAGAACCGTTTCAAAAAGGAAAATGAAATGAAAAGAGTGCTGCTCATTATCCCCCTGCTCTGTCTCTTCACCCAAAACCTCCACGCCCTGGAACGTTTCCCCATTATTTCCACCGAACAGATGCAGCAAATGCTTACTGATCGGGAAGCGGGAAAAATCGATTTCATCCTGGTTAATGCCCTTGACGAAATGATCTACCGCAACAGCGCAATTGCAGGTTCCATCAATGTACCCCTGGGCAAAGCGGGCGACCATATCCACAAACTCGGCACTGACAAGACAAAACAGGTCATCACCTACTGAATGGGCTACAGGTGAGTCTTTGCCTACAAGATGGCAGTTGTCATCAAAAAATTAGGGTTTGAAAACATTACAATCTATAACGGCGGCTTGAAAGACTGGATCAAAACAGGCAAACCGGTGGAAACAATAGATCCATTGCCGACTTATGACGGCGGTTTTATCAGTGCTGACGAACTGAATCAGGAAATCAGTAGTGCGGGAAACAAAAGGTGTGTCGATGACAAGGGAGCACCACACCTGACGCTCATCGATTTTCGATCGTCACTGAAGCTTTCAGAGAAAAAAGGCAGCGACAAATACCGGATCAAGACAAACTGCCGCACCATCACAGTGCTGCTTGATGATTTTATCAACAATCAGAAACTGATCGATTCGATTCCCCGTGAGGGGTTGGTGGTCACGATCAGTGAAACCGGTAACCGGGATCATTACCTGATGCGCTATTTGAAGAAATTCGATTACACTAATATCCGCGGGCTGCAGTTTGGGATGCGGGCCTGGCTTAAAGCCGACTACCCGGTGGAGATGGTCGACAGGTCTCTGGAGCGTTAGCTGAAAATATATGGTTCACCGCAGTATTCGCATAAAGCTGTACATCATCCTGGCGCTTCTTGGTGTTATTTTCGTCCTTTTCTTCATCAACTATCTGGCCGGGAAAAAGGTTGAAAACCTGGACAGAACATACTCGCGGATAGTCGTCCTCGACAAGGAACTGTCCCACCACATCTCCCGGGAGTCGCTAATCTTCTCCCAACCTTCCGAGTCCGGCAACCTTAAAAGGCAACATAAACAGCTGGAACTCTCCTGTCTCTCCTGTCACAGCAGCAGGACCGATCTGCTTTCACAGCGATCCTTTATGCTGAACCGGATATCTGAGAATATCCAAAGCACCCAACAGGTGGAAAAGGTCGTCACCAGTCACCTCAATAAGTTAACCGACAGTGTCAGCTATATTCACGAACATCACGTCACAACACTCACAAACCTCCTCACCCGCAATAAGGAGCGGTATGAGTCCGACCTGAGCGGAAACTCCTTTATCAAAAGCTCCAGCCAATCGGCTCCGGAACTCGATATCATCCGCCAGACCGTCAACCTGCAACACCAGCTTGCTGTATTGCTGGGCAACTTTTATTCACTGCACAATGTCGCCACCCCGCATGAACTGCAAGAGGAGTTCAAAGGCCATATCACCACATTTTTTAAAACAGTCAATACCCTCGAAGACTATTCCCTGGATGCCCAGGACGGTCTGCTGGTTGAGGAACTTCTTGAAAGCGGCAGAGTTTTCGATGAACTGTTCACCTCTCTCATCGATTTTGAAAAGGAACATCGAGAGTTGGGGAAACAGCTGCAGGATAACCAGCAGGAGTTAACCGATGCACTCGCTGGTGTTGAGAAAAAAATGCTGAACAACTTGAGTCTTCTCAAAAAGCGCATCTCAATGCTGGAAAAGGGATCATTTATCTTTATTGTCCTGCTGCTTCTGCTCGCCATAATCAGAAGCCGGGAAATTCTCCAGTCACTGAACAGGATCGTCACGGAAACAAACAGGATCCAGGGTGATCTTTCCTATCGGATCCCCGCAACACCGGCCGCTGCCGAATTCCAGGTTGTCTATGATGCCTTAAACGACATGACCGCCAATATCGACAGCCAGACCCAGGAACTGCAGAAGGAAATCACCGTACGAACCGAAGCGGAACATGCTCTGATTACAGAAAAAGAACGTCTTGCCGTCACCCTGCGCTCCATCGGCGACGGGGTGATCACAACCAACATCGAAGGTAAAATCCTTCTCCTGAACCGGGTTGCCGAAGAGCTCACAGGCTGGTCCAGTACGGAGGCTGCAGGAAAAACGCTTGGTGAAGTGTTCAAACTCATCAACGAAAAATCCGGCGAGAGCTTTGGCGACCCGGCCTCCAGGATTCTGAAATCGAGCCAGGCTGTCGGTCTGACCGGCTACTCAACCCTGATCGCAAGAGATGGGACCTTAAAATCAATTGCAGACAGTGGAGCCCCGATCCGGGACAGGGATGACAGGTTTGTCGGAGTCGTCTTTGTTTTCCGTGACGTGTCCCGTGAGAAGGAGATTGAGGAAGAGTTAATCAAGGTCAGAAAGCTTGAATCAGTTGGGGTCCTTGCCGGCGGTATTGCCCATGATTTCAACAACATCCTTTCCGCAATCCTCGGCAACATCGAACTGGCTGCTGTTCAGGTGGGTGCCCACTCGGATACCGCTGAACTGCTCTCAAAAGCCTGCAAGGCAACCAGGCGTGCCTCAAAACTTACCCAGCAGCTACTTACTTTTTCCAAGGGGGGCAACCCTGTTAAAGAAACAACATCACTCCCCAGACTCATCAGGGAATCTGCCGACTTTGTCCTGCATGGCGCAAATGTTTCCTGCCATTACCTCTTTGATGACGATCTTGGAATGGTCGATGTTGACAGTGGCCAGTTCAGCCAGGTGATTCAAAATATCATTATGAACAGTAAGGATGCCATGCCCGAAGGCGGCAGGATAACAATCCACTGTGAAAATGTTGACGGCACGGATCCTGAAACCATTCTCCACACCGGTGAGAACAACCAGGTACGAATCACCATACAGGATACCGGTACAGGCATCCCGGAGACGATCATCGACAAGGTATTCGACCCCTATTTTTCCACCAAGCTGGAAGGCAACGGTCTCGGGCTTGCAATCTGCTATTCGATTATCAACAAGCATGATGGGCATATCTCGGTTCATTCCGGAACGGACGGTGGAACGATTTTCACTATCTATCTGCCTGCCGTACCTGCCTATAAAATTTCAGAGCCAGATCGAAAGGAATCATCACCAGAGGTGAAGCCAACACGTATCATGGTCATGGACGATGACGATATGGTTCGTGAGGTCCTCCATGCCCAGCTCACCAGTCTCGGTCATGAAACAGTCCTTGTCGTCAACGGTGAAGAAGCGGTCAAGGTATATCGCGAGCTGCAGGAAGCCGGAACCCCTGCTGACATCGTTATCATGGATTTAACCATCCCAGGAGGCATGGGAGGGAAAGAAGCCGCCAGCCACATTCTCCAACTGGATCCGGAAGCCAGGCTCATTGTTGCGAGCGGTTATTCCAATGACCCGATCATGGCAAATTTCAAAGAATACGGATTTGCGGCGGCCGTTGCCAAGCCCTTTGATCTCAATGAGCTGGAGAGTTGTGTTGTTTCAGTTTTAGGCTGATTTATTTTTATTTTAAGGCCCCCTTGTCTACTTTAAGGTCGAGTTCACCCAAAATCGGGTATAGAAGCGAAGATTAAGCCGACAAGGTATTTGAATTGTTGGGTTACTTTTCACTAACCCAACCTACTTGCTGACAAGAATATTTCACGAATACTTATCTCTCAAGCCGCATCCGCGTATGAAAATCTCCAAACTCAAGATCGCCTCTCTTATGGCGGTCACTATCATTGGACTGGGGATTATTGTTTTCATGTGGCTGGAGAACTACAGCTTTGTCGATGCTCTCTACATGTCGGTCATTACCTTGACCACGGTTGGTTTTGGAGAGGTGAACCCACTCTCTGAGGCCGGGCGTCTGTTCACAACTATCTATATTTTAATCGGTTTTTCAGGACTTGCCTTTGTCAGCCATGCCCTGATAGAATCACTGTTGGAAACGGTATGGGCCGGAGGATCAGAGATGAAAAAAATGAAAAGAAAGGTTTCCGAACTCAATTCCCACTACATCATCTGCGGCTCAGGGCGGGTGGGCACGGCTGCCGCCAGACATTTTCAAAAAAAAGAGGCGGATTTTGTCATTATTGAATCCTCGGAAGAGCATTGTGAGGAGATTGCCAGCTATGGCTATCTTTACATCCACGGTGACGCCACCCAGGAAGAATCCATGAAAGAGGCGGGAATCAAATCCGCAAAAGGTCTCATCGCTCTGCTCAACAAAGATCCGGACAACCTGTTCATCGTCCTGACTGCAAGAGAACTCAATCCAACGCTGCATATCATTGCCCGTGCTGAAGACAGGTCATCGGAACATAAGATCCTTCGTGCCGGTGCCGACAACGTCATCTCACCGTTTCATTCCGCCGGTATCAAAATTGCCGACGACCTGCTCATTGCCACCGGCAGTAAACCGGATCAATCAACCAAGTCAACCCTCTGGATCACTGTGAAAGACGGATCGAGTATGGTCAACGAAACCATAGAGGAACTCTCCGTGGAAATGGGTGTTTTGATTCTCGGGCTCAGGCGGGGAACCAAGGATTCGATCTTCCCGGACGAAAAGGCTGTTGTCAATGCGGGCGACCAGCTCCTGGTTGTAGAGGATGACTCCAACGCTGCTGCCGAAGAAAAAGAACACAGCGGCCCCCTGGAAGGCAAAGTGGTCATTGTCGACGACAACCCGGTCATCCTCCGACTCTATTCGAGACTCTTTCAAAAGGCTGGCTTTGTCCCGTTGACCGCCCAGGACGGCCGGACCGGCAGGGACCTCATTATCAAGGAAAAACCGGCGGTGGCGATCATCGATTACGCCCTGCCGATCCTCAATGGCCTGGATATCTGCCAATCCATCAGAAGGCATCCTGAAATGAACAGGGTCAAACTGCTCCTGTTTACCGCAGATGAAACCCCTGAAATGGCACAACGGGCAAAGGACGCCGGTGCTGACCGGTTGATCCGCAAAGGTCCTGAAGCATCAGAAATTATCCAGGCGGTCCAGCATGCCATGGTTGAAGACTCACCATGAGCAACCGCCTCTCAGCGCGAGTTGAGATAACCCGTGAAAACGATCAGTGGACAATGGTGCTGTCCGGTCACTGGCTGCTCACCGTCGAAATCAAAGGCCGCAAGCCCCTGAATGAGTTTTTCCCCCCCGCCTGTCGGAAGCTTGCCTTTAACTGCGACGAACTCAAAGAATGGGACAGCCAGCTCCTTCTCCTGCTTGATCGGGTTAAATCCTACTGCAGCAGACAGAACATAGTCATTGACGAAACAGGGCTTCCCTCAGGAGTCCGGCGACTCATGGCACTTTCTTCTGCCGTGGCGTCAACAAAGCTGCCTGAAACCGATGAGCCTTCTTTTCTGGAGCGGGTGGCAGCATCGGCCCATGAATTATTTACTTACTGCAAAACCCTGTGCAGTTTTACCGGCGAACTGGTCTACAGCTACAGCCGCCTGTTCACTGGCCGTGCCCAATACCTGCGCAGTGATTTTGTCGCCTTTGTCTACGAAACCGGCCCGGCCGCCCTGCCCATTGTCTCCCTGATCTCAATCCTTGTGGGCATCATCCTCGCCTTTGTCGGTGCAGTGCAGTTGGAGATGTTCGGAGCCGAGATCTACATCGCCGACCTGGTCGGTCTGGGGATGACAAGAGAGATGGGGGCAATGATGGCAGCGGTGATCATGGCAGGCCGCACCGGTGCAGCCTTTGCTGCTCAGCTCGGCACCATGCAGGTCAATGAAGAGATCGATGCCCTGCAGACCATGGGGCTCAACCCCATCGATTTCCTGGTCCTGCCGCGTATGACGGCCCTCATCCTCATGATGCCGCTGCTCACCATCTGGGCCGATCTGCTTGGCATCCTCGGCGGTTTTGTCATTGCATGTCTGACCCTTGATATCTCTCTCACTGAGTATTACGAACAAACCCTTGCGGCAGTCAAAATCAATCATATTTCGGTAGGACTTATTAAAGGGGTGATCTTCGGCTACCTGGTGGCCTTTGCCGGCTGCCTGAAAGGTATCCAATGCGGACGCAGCGCCTCAGCCGTTGGCGGTGCCGCCACATCTGCTGTGGTGACCGCCATAGTCTTCATCGTTATGTCCGATGCCTTTTTTACCTATATTTTTGATTTGATCGGCATATAATGGCTTTTTGTAACTATTCAATGATGGCAACAAATCACCCTTAACTCTGATTAGTTACGGCTTTTTAAGGATATCCAGTGGAAACAGTAAAACGCAGCCATCGTCACCCTCTGATCCGGGTCAGCAACCTGACCATGGCCTATGGTGATTTTGTCCTCCAGAAAGATCTCAACTTCGTTGTCAGGCGCGGTTCGATCTTTATTATCATGGGAGGCTCCGGCTGCGGCAAATCAACCCTGCTCCGTCACCTCATCGGCCTCAAACAACCGGCGCTGGGATCGGTTCATTACAACGGCGTTGATTTTTGGCAAAGCGCCCAACAAACCAGGAACACAATCATGGCCAACTGTGGTATACTCTACCAGTCCGGTGCCCTGTGGAGTTCCATGACGCTTTCGGAAAATATCGGTCTGCCGCTGAAACAGCATACTGATCTCGACCACGGGACCATAGCAGAGCTGGCATCCCTGAAGCTGAACCTGGTAGGGTTGGGTGGTTTTGAGGATTTTTACCCCTCACAGATCAGCGGTGGTATGAGGAAGCGGGCCGGGCTGGCGCGAGCCATGGCGCTGGACCCGGAGATCCTCTTTTTTGACGAGCCGTCTGCCGGGCTGGATCCGGTCAGCGCCAAACTGCTCGACGACCTTATCATTGAACTTCGCGACAGCCTGGATACTACAATTATTATGGTTACCCACGAACTGGCCTCGATCTTTGCCATCGGTGACGATGCAATTTTTCTCGACAATGAGAAACGCACCATGATCGACCAGGGTAACCCGCATACCCTTCTCAAAGACAGTAAAGAGCCAAAGGTGAAACAGTTTCTCACCCGGGACGGCAGCCAGAGCCGATCATGAAAAAGAAAATCAGCCCTACTATCATCGGTGCATTTGTCATCGCCTCTTTTCTTGTACTCGCCGTCGTCATCATCCTGTTGGGCAGCGGCAGGATATTTAGCAAAGTGGACACGGTGATCGCCTATTTTGAAGGTTCACTGCAGGGACTTTCCGTTGGCGCACCGGTAAAATACAACGGGGTGACCGTGGGTGAGGTCAAGGAGATCCGTATCGACATCAAGGCCTCTGATTACCAGATTTCCATGCCGGTGCTCATCGACCTGATCCCGGGTGGACCGGTCCATGTTATCGGCAAGGATCTCGACGAATCATACTCCGATGAATTTCTCAAACTCATGGTCGCTCGAGGTCTCCGCGCCACTCTGAAACTGCAGTCGATGGTGACAGGAAAGCTCTACATCGACCTTGGTTTTCATGAAAAAGGGGAACCGGTCTTCCGCGATACTGGCGGTAAATATGTCGAAATCCCCACCGTGCCGTCCAGCCTTCAGCAGATTACCGACGCTACCCAGGCCCTTGACATCAAGGCCCTGGTTGACAAGGGGATGAACATACTCGCCTCCTTTGAAAACCTCACCACCATGTTGTCTGACCTTCTCTCCAATCCGGAATCAGCCGAGGGATTAAAAAGTGTTTTTTCAAGCATCGAAGAGCTGCAGACCCTTCTTGTCACCCTCAACGATGAAATTCCCAAGCTGGGCAAAGATCTCAAAAACGGCCTGCAGCAACTGGTTCAGGTAAGTGATGAGGTGTCGGTTCTGGTTGAAAACCTCGACTCTAAGATCGGCCCGGCAGCCGATGAGCTGAGCAGTGCTCTGACCCGGGTTGAAGAGGCTGCCGACTCCATTGATAAACTTGCAGGTGAGGTGAGCAGCCTGGACAGCAGCAACTCGCCCGTTCTCGCCGAGGTCAACCGGGCACTTCAGGAGGTCAGTGACGCTGCCCACTCCATCCGTGTCCTCAGCGACCGACTCTACCGGGACCCGAACATGCTGCTCTTCGGCAACTCCAGCCAACGGGGAAATGATGATAACAGATAACCCGATACGGCTTTTGATCCTGTTTGTGATCCTAGCTCCATCCATTTTTCTTGGCGGTTGTTTTTCAAAAGATGTTGCGCCGAGCTTCTACACCCTGGCTGCTCCACAGCCAATTGAGGACAAGACAGGAAGGACAAGAAACCTGCTCCTTGGCCCCATCACCCTTGCTCCTCACCTGGACCAGCCGCTCATTGCCGCCCGTGACGAAAAGAACAAGATCTCCTACTTTACCCTGCACCAGTGGGCCGGACGACTTGACAGGCTCATCGGCCTGCAACTCGCAAACAACCTGGAGAACCGGCTCAGCGATACGACCGTCACCCTTCATCCGGCCCGGATCAATGGTGACTCCGGCTATCAGGTTGAGCTCCAGGTACTCCAGTTCGAATCCGTTGACAGCAAAGAGGCCGTCCTCTCCGTCCAATGGCAGCTTCGTCACCTGAGAAGCGGCAAGACAGTTGCCAGCCGCCTCTCCCGGATCAAGGCCCCTGTCAACGGGGTCGACACCAGATCACTGCCCCCTTCCCTTTCTTTTGTTCTGGAAAAATTCTCAGATGAGATTTCAGAAGCTTACCTGGCAATAGAGACAAAATGACTCTCGCATCCACCCAGCATGCCCTGCTCCAGTCAATGGAAAACTATGTTCACAAAATGGAAAGCCCCCTGCAGCGCATGGAGCACAACCTTCATATCTGGGTCTCATTCTGTATTATCCCGCTCTTTGCCCTGGCAAATGCCGGGATCCCCATCGACACGGCTGGACTGCGTGACACCCTGACCCACCCTGTCACCATGGGGGTGGCAGCCGGGCTGATTCTGGGCAAGGGGCTTGGGGTTTTTTCCTTTTCCTACCTGGTGTTGAAAATGGGATGGAGCCGTTTGCCTGAAGGGGTGACACTGAGCCAGATCGGCGGTGTGGCCATGCTCTCCGGCATAGGATTCACAATGTCGATCTTTATCGGTGGGTTGGCTTTTGGCCTGGAGGAACAGTCCCTCCTCAACGCTAAGATCGGCATCATAGCTGCATCACTTATTGCCGGTATCGTCGGTTACGTCTGGCTGCGGTTGGTAACCAGCCCGCCGGCAGAAGATGCTGGGGCGGATAAGCAGTAGACAGACAAGTGTCTTTGAGATCAGTATTTAAAGGGACGGCAGCCCCGGTATGGATTTCTGGACAGCCACTGAGTGGAAAGGAAACTGGTCAAGCCCGCTCAGGATGTATCACCATCTTCACAGAACCTGAGCTGTATTCTTTTGAACTCTTTAATATTTTCCAGAAAGAGATCGACGAGTTGAGGATCAAAGTGCTTTCCCCGCTGGTCCCTGAAATAGTCGAGGATTTCAGGCATGGGGCAGGCCTTGCGGTAAACCCGGTCATTGGCCAGGGCGTCAAAGACATCGGCAATGGCTGTAATTCTGGCAAAAATATCGATCTCATCTCTCAACAGCCCATCCGGATAACCGGTCCCGTCATATTTTTCATGGTGCTGTCTGGAAATGATGGCAGCTGCCTGCATGACCTGCCGGGAGGATGAACTGAGCATATTCTGGCCGATGGCGGCATGGGCCTGCATAGCTTTAAAATCCTCCTCACTGAGTTTACCGGGATGGTGAAGAATGGCATCGGGGATGGCCACCTTGCCCACATCGTGCATGGGAGAGGCCATCCGCAGAATTTCGACCTGCTTGGGAGGAAGACCATGTTTCTCACCCAGCAGCCGGGCGTATTCAGAGACTCGTTTTACATGACAGCCTGTTTCCCGTGATCTTGCCTCAGCCACCTCACCCAGGGTGAAAATCATCTCTTTCTGGCTCTCCTCAATTTCCCGGTTGAGATCAATATTCTCAAAGGCGATGTGAACATTAGAGCAGAATATTTCCACAAGAGATCGATTGAGGTCATCGAGCCAGCCGATTCCCTCACAGAAGATAAAGACATTTCTCCCTGAGCCACTGGGAAAATAGCCGATATAGCGATCCTCGTAGCAGAGACATTTTTCTTTGTTGCCCGCCTCGCAGATATCGTTCCTGATCTTCTCAGGAAGCTGCTGCAGTGAATCTGCGTCAATGAGGCTGTCGTATCGACCGGTGGCTGCCAGGATCTCAAAACTGTCCCGGCCATCAGAAAAGGCACAGCCTGAGGTTTCACAGACAAGGGCGTCCGGGTGTATATGAAGAATTGAGACCATCTGGGTCAACACCCCTGAGGCCAGCTGCTTGAGTGAACGCTGCTCAAAGAGTGATGCGGAGGCCTCGATGATCCGCTGCAGGCCGTGCCGATTGGCCTCGATGGTTTGAATATCCTGGTAGGTCCGCAGGGAGGAGAGCATGACCGTGACCAGTTTCTGGGAAGAGAGCTCGGTCTTTTCCTTGTAATCATTGATATCATACTCAATGATTACCCTTTCCTCCGGTGCCTCACCGGGCTGTCCCGTACGGAGGATGATTCGAACAAATTTATTGTTCAGACTGTTCCGGATATATTCAACCAGCAGCAGTCCTGCATCATGGGTTTCCATGACCACATCGAGGAGGATGACAGCAATATCCTCGTTTTCGGCCAGAATCGTCTCCGCCTCATGACCACTGTAGGCATGGTAAAACTCAATCCCCCGGTTGTCGAAACGGAGCCTCTTTAAAACCAGGGTGGTAATGGCATGAACTTCCCTGTCGTCGTCAACGATAAGGACTTTCCAGTTACCCAGGGGAGAAGGCACAGATTCCCGGCTCTCCGGTGAGCCTGAAAGCTCATCATTAAAGAGGAGTTCACCTTCCTGTGGACGCAGCATTTTCCGTGCAGAACCGTTTAATGACATAACTTATTCAGGGTTGTTTTGATGGGATTGCTTACTCTTGTATTACGTTCCTGACGACAATGCAAGGCGATACTTGAGGAAAACAAATTAAGCCGGGAGACCTGAAATTGTTAACTCTACCCATCAGTCAGTGACACCATCAACAGGACAGGAACAATTCCTGTCATTATTAACGGCGACAACCGGTTCAATGGTGGGGAAACGGAATTTTGATGGAGAAGATTGTGCCCTCAGACGGCAGGCTTTTGCAGGTAATGGAACCGAGAAGTTTCTGGGTGACAAGGTTGTAGACAATATGGAGACCAAGACCGCTGCCTCCCTGCTCCCGGTTGGTGGTAAAAAAGGGTGTAAAAATTTTCTCAAGGGTATCCGCTGTCATCCCTGCACCGTCATCAGCAAACCGGATATGGAGGAGATCCTCTTCGACCTCAGCTGAGATATCGATATGCCCCTGTCTATTGCCGCTGAAACCATGGCTGATCGTGTTGGAAACCAGATTGGTGATCACCTGTGAAAAGGCACCGGGGTAGCTGTTCAGCTCAACATCATGAGAACAGTGGATACGTATTGCAACAGGCCGTTTTTTCAACATCGGTCTGAGGCTGAGGCAAACTTCATCGAGATATGTGCGAAGCTGAAATCTTCGCTTGACCTCGCCGGACTGGTCAATGGCCACCTGTTTAAAACTGCGGATCAGGTCACCGGCCCGATCAAGGTTGGAGCAGAGAAGCCTGGTTGTCTCCCCTGCTGTGTCCAGATAGTCCTCAAGATCACTTCGATTTATTGTGCCCTGGCGATAAAGCGACACCAGCTTACGGGTGTCTTTTTCCAGGTGGGTTGAAGCGGTAAAGGCAATACCTATGGGAGTGTTTATTTCATGGGCAATGCCGCCCACCAGGTTACCCAGCGAGGCCAGCTTCTCCGATTCAATGAGCTGGTCCTGGGTTTTCTGCAGCTCATCCAGGGTACCGAGGAGGTCCTGATTGGCGGCGTTGAGCTGTTCAGTACGCTGCAGTACACGCTGCTCCAGGTTCTCTGTCAACTCCAGCAGCTCATGTTCGATACTCTTTCTGGAGCTGATATCCCGGTTAATAAAAGCAACACCATATACCTTGCCTTCACTGTCCAGAATAGGCATCAGAAAAACATGCTCAATGAAACTCTGGCCGTTTTTCCTGTTGCTGAGGGTCTCTCCTTCCCAGGTTTTTCCTGTAGTCACCGCCTCCCAGGCTTCGTCAGTGACTCCCGGGGACTGAAAGAGAGGCAACTCATTATAATGACGACAGAAGACCTCATCTTCCGTATAGCCGCTCGAATTAGTGAAAACCCTGTTCACATATTCGATATAGCCGTTACAGTCGGTAACGATGATGGCATTGGGGTTGCGGGCAAGGAGGAAATCGCGCTCAGCCACCGTCAGGACGGCCTGCTGGTGGCGGTTTCTGCTTTTGATTGTTAGTTCCGGTTCAGTCATGGCTTCCATGGGGTAAGCAGGCTGCCACCTACCATACTTTCTTTATCCATAATTCTAAAATTTCTTTCACCGATGCAAATAATCAACCAAGTATAAACTGGACGGATTGCCACTTGGATCCGGCATTAAGGTTTAACCTGTATTTTCACCAGAAGCGTTGTGAGAAGCCGGTAGACACTGTTGTTTCTCAAATGGCTTTTTCCAGTTTGAGCAGACGCTTTTTTGCTGCAATGCCACCGCCATAGCCGACAAGTTCACCGTTTGTACCGATGATTCGGTGGCAGGGAATAATGATACCAATCGCATTTGCACCGTTGGCATTGGCAACTGCCCGTACCGCCTTTTTATTACCGATTTCTCTGGCGATCTTGAGGTAGGTTGATGTTGTGCCGTAGGGAACGTTTAAAAGGGCCTGCCAGACATTTTTCTGAAACTCGGTGCCAACAGTCAACAGGGGAATATCGAAAACATTCCTGACACCATTTAAGTAGTCATCAAGCTGTTTTTTTGTGACTTCAAGAACGTCGTCTGCCTGCTCAACATATTCAGCCTGGAGCCCGCGTTTGACACGATTGTCAACACTTTGGCGCATCTTCCTGTACCTGAAATCAAGCAGGCAGAGCTGGTTCTCAAAGGCCCCCAGGATAAGCTCACCGATGATAGTTTTACAGTACTGAATTCTGATTTCATTCATCCCGGCCTCCTTTCAAGTATCCCTGTTAAAAATAATTACCACCCATCAATCAGGATGTCAGATCATCCTGTAACTGGTGTATACAAAACAGCTTGAAAATGAGAAAGGAAAATTCAAACGACAATGGCAGGAAAGGCAAAGACTGAAAGGGTGGCCTGAAGAAAGGTGGTCAGAGATCACTTTGGATGAACCAACCGGGCCAGGATTTGGACCGGGCAACGGCAACACCTGAAAACAT
>JBDLID010000070.1:0-15644 GCA_039715055.1 Thermodesulfobacteriota bacterium
CTCGATGACATACTTCATTCCATCTGCCAGGAGATGGTCCACGCCTTTGATGCCCGCAACACCGGAATCGCCACACTCAACAAGGCCAAAGACCGGCTCAAGGTAGTCGCATTTTATTCGGAGGATCCGGAGGAGAGCGACGTCTGCGGCCTCGAATTCCCACTGGAAGGCAACGATGCAAGCCTCTTTGTCATCAAGACCGGCGAGCCCATCGTCGTCCCCGATGCCCAGTCCAATCCAATCACCCGCTCTCTGCATGAGGTTATGGTAAAACGCGGCACCACCTGCCTTCTTCTTGTCCCCCTCATGGCCCGGGGCGAAGTGACCGGCACAATCGGCATTCCATCAAATTCCGGTGAGGTTTTCTCCCATGACGATGTACGACTTGCCCAGACCATCGCCGGTCAGCTGGCCAGTGTCATCAGTAATGCCCATCTCCACCAGAAAGTCCTCACCGCCAGGGACGTGGCGGAAAAAGAGCTTGAAATCGGCCGCCGTATCCAGACCGGTTTTTTTCCCGATGAACTTCCGCAGATCCCCGGCTGGCATGTGTGTGCAGCCTTTCAATCAGCCCGCCAGGTCGCCGGTGATTTCTTTGACACCTTCACCATTGCAGGCGGGAAAAAACAGGCGGTTATCCTCGCCGATGTCTGTGACAAGGGTGTCGGGGCGGCGCTTTTCATGGTGCTTTTCCGTTCCATGATTCGCTCAAACCTTCTCAATGGTTTTCGTGCACAGAAAAATTACTCGCCACAGGAGGTGGAGGAAGGGCTGCTGTCCGCCATAGCCCAGACCAATGAATACATTGCGGTCAACCATGCCAAGGACAATATGTTTGCCACCGTGTTTTGCGCTGTAATCGATCAGGACAGTGACGAACTCTGCTACATGAACTGCGGCCATGATGCACCGGCGATCATCCGCAAAGGGATGCTCAGTGAACGTCTGCTGAAGACAGGGCCTGCCATCGGCATGTTTGCCGACATCACCCTGAAAACCGCAACACTCAAGCTTGGCCTGGGTGATGCGCTGTTTGCCTTCACAGACGGTGTCACCGATGCACAGGATATTCAAGGCAAAAGCTTTGGCGAGGAGCGCACCCTGTCGGTGTTCAGCGCCAACACGCCGATTAACCAGCGAATTGATATTTTGCTGGCTTCCCTTGCCAGTCACACCGAAGATGAAAAGCAGTATGACGATATCACCTGTATCGGCATTGAGCGATCAGGAACAGCCGATTAAGAGTATTTCGTGATTTGCGCTGCCACGGGACAACCAGATCCCAAAAAGCAGGACCCGGTATACAGATCCACTGGGGTTGTGATCGTCCCCTGCTCGCCCTGTTATGAGTAACGTTTTACAAACCGATTTGACTCAACAGGATAGCCTGTTTTTTCTCTGATAAACTCTGAAGCATTAAAAGCTATACCATCACCCCACCAGCTCTGCAGACAGTGAGCTGCTGAACCTTCCTGCCACCAGCCTCGCCCATACTCTTTTTCCAGGTGGTCCTCCAGGACAGCAGAGCCGAGAAAGGCCTGAAAATAATCCACGCTGTAAAAATCAGGCATCAGATCAAAAAAGTAGGTCTCCGGGTCGTAAGAAAAACCGGTTTCCCGGGCCATGGTTTCTGCATAATGGTGTTCCCCTCGCTGAAAACCACCGTTCCGAAAATTTCCCTCCTCGATCAGTAATTTTGCAGCATACCTTCTGGCAAGAGTGAGCCATTTAATATCATGGACTTTTGCGATTAATGCAGCAGTGTCTGGTGCAAGTCCTGCCACCTCGCAAAGAAATCCTTCAGACATACATGTTTTCTGAAACAAAAAGGCAAAAGTCTCGGTGAGGCCGCCGGATTGAAAAAATTCAACGTCCTCTGGCTCCGAGTGCGGATCGGTGTAGAGAAAGGTCAACGCATGGCCGAGTTCATGGAAGAGAGACTCAAGATCGAGCCAGCCGTTGATCCGTCCGACGACAATATGCACTTCACCGGGTATGGCAACAGGAATACAGTATGGATGGACATCAGCTTCACTCTTTTCATGGATGATCAGTCGTGATGACTGCAAAACCTGGGTATGACCTGCGTTGTACAAAAATTCACAGACAGTTTCGGTATCGAAATCGTCGGGAAAATAGTGGTCAAGGTAGCGCAGCCCCATGAGGTAGATTCCATCAAAACGGGACGCTTCTTCAAGGCTAAGCCCTGTGTGGTCATTGAGCAGTTGAGGCAGAAGAAAATGATATGATGATCTGGTAACTCTCAGAAATGACTTTGCCTCTGCCGCAGCATCAGCCAGCGAGACGCCTCTTTTTTCTTCACAAAAAGCGATGTAGTCTTGGAAATCGAGCTCTTCTGTCAGAACATCAAGAAGTGTCTTCCAGGTGGTGTGGTTGAAAGGACGTAGAAAACGGCAGAGAGCACGAACTTCACCGGTCATGACAGATCGTGCAGAGGCATCAGCCATTTCCTGGCACCAGGTGACAACCTGGTTGAAGGAAATGTTTTCATCTCCAACCCTGGCCTTGGCCCCATTCATCCAGGTTGTCAGAACTGCCTGGGCCGGCTCAACTCTTACCCGCAGAAAATGATCCAGGGCCTGATGATACAGTCTGTCATCCCCGTTGACTCCGCAGTTCTTGCGGATCATTTCAAGATCAGACAGACAGAGATGGATTTCATGGTTTTCCGCCGAAAGTGTCCTGCCCAGGTGGAGCGAGAGATCACGCTTTCTCAGCCTCCAGGTCATCTCAAGAAGCCTGTCGGACCATGATTTTTCGATATCAGTATGGTCGTAATTTTCTGCCATTGACCACTCTCAATATTTTTCTGACACTTCTGCAAAAATCACTCTTCATCCTGCAACCAGTTGTGGAAGAACTGCTGCCTGAAGAGATCGATGGATTATTTATCCGGAAACAAGACCTTGAAGAGCGATGTAAAAACAATATGGAGCCCAAGGAGCAGGCAAAAGCCGCCGACAATATAACGGTCTTCCTTCGATGTCAGGGCTACCAGCCTCCCGTCAATCACCTGCACCCCGGTCCTGAGAATGACAAAACCAACAACGACCCGGCACAGGGCAAGCAGCCAGCCTGTAAGTCTGCTCATCCAATTGGCAGCCATGGCTTTCTCCCTACTCGTTGGCCTTTTAACTCTTTATGAGCTCCCGTGTCATCTCCTTGGCCTCCTGCATGGCGCAGGGCGGCAGCTCCTTGTCCACCACATGAAATTGTACCGGGTAGCGGTCAAGCTGCTCTGCAAGCTCTATCCAGCTGTCCCTGTTGCTCACCGGGTTTCCCTCTCTCGTCTGCCAGTTACGGCGCTGCCAGCCTGGAAGCCAGTTGGCGGCACCATCACGCAGGTAGCTCGAATTAGTAAAAATATGGACAGGAAGTCGCCGGCGAAGTGCCTTGAGCCCCTCCACGGCGGATAGAATGTGAAGATTATTTGAGGTTGTCTCAGCAACCGCACACTCAAGAATCCTTGTGTGATTGCCGTAACGGAGGAGATCAACGATAATCCCGCAGCTCTCTTTCTGTTTAAAAGAAATGGCCGTATAGATATAGACCGCATCCTCGTCGTGGACAGGAAGCTCATCACTACCGCGCCCCCTGGTGGCCAGCTCGTCGGCCCTTTCGTTCCACTGGTTGCCGCTGTGGCCCTTGACCCAGTGCCAGCTCACCTCGTGTCGGTCGACCTCTTTGGCCAGCGGCTGCCAGAGATCTTTATTTTTAACCGGCTTGCGGTTTGCAGTGCGCCACCCCTTGGCCTGCCACCCCTTGATCCAGCTGGTGATTCCCTGCTTGACATAGGTTGAGTCGGTAAACAGCTCCACCCGGTGCGGTTGTTCAAGGGCTTCAAGAACCTTCAGGGCAGCGGTCAGCTCCATTCGGTTATTGGTGGTCTCTTCTTCGCCGCCGTTCAACTCCAACGGTTTTTGACCTGAACGAAGAAGAACTGCCCCCCATCCTCCCGGACCGGGATTTGGGCTGCAGCCGCCGTCTGTGTATATGGTTATCTGCGGTAATTTCATATCTACAGATTAGCACAGATCCGCTGCTGTTGCAGTTCTAAAGGTTGCCTGAAGAGAACTCTTATGTCATTGACAAAAACGTTGCCTTAAAATTCTTGACGGCATCAGTCCAAAGAGGTATAAACCGCCTACAGGTGCCACTGAGGAGTGGTTCCCATCCTTGAAGTACCCAGTTTGATAGCCGGGTCTGTGCAACAGGAAATCACGAACCCCGCCAGGTCCGGGAGGAAGCAACGGTAGTGAACCTTCTTGTGTGCCACAGGTTGCCCGGCTATCATCTTTTATACGGCCTTAATTTTTCTTTAACCGTCTTTTAGCAGCCCGTCTCTTTCGCTTATGTCCTATCTGGTGCTTGCCCGCAAATCGCGCCCCCAAACCTTTGATGAGGTCGTTGGCCAGCGACCTGTGGTCAAGACCCTCCAGAACAGCCTGACCCGTAACCGAGTGGCCCATGCCATCCTGTTTTCAGGAGTACGGGGTGTCGGCAAGACCACGCTTGCAAGGATCATGGCCAAAGCTCTTAACTGCGAAGCCGGCCCGGCCGCCAACCCGTGCGACAGCTGCACATCCTGCAACGAGATCAAAAACGGTACAAGCCTCGACCTCCACGAAATCGACGGTGCCTCCAATCGCGGCATCCAGGAAATCCGTGAACTCAAGGAAAAAATCAAGTTCCTGCCCACTTCATCGAAATACAAGATCATCATCATCGATGAAGTCCACATGCTCACCACCGAGGCCTTCAATGCCCTGCTCAAGACCCTGGAAGAGCCGCCGGACCATGTTTTTTTCATGTTCGCCACCACCGAGCTCCACAAGATCCCCATCACCATCCTTTCCCGCTGCCAGCGTTACGAGCTGAAGCGGATATCAGCCACGGAACTTACTGACCATTTTTCAAAGCTGACCAGGGAGGAAGGGGTTGAACTCGACCCCGAAGGACTCGACCTCATTGTCCGTGAATCAGAGGGGTCAGTTCGTGACGGTCTCAGCCTGCTTGACCAGGTCTTTTCCTTTGGTGAAGAAAAAATCTCGGCAAATGATGTCATCCAGGTACTTGGTCTTGTCAACCGGGACGTGATTTTTTCCATCGGCAGCGCACTTCTTGAGCGCAACGCTGCTGCTGCCATGAATGCACTTGAAGAAACTTTTTCCTACGGCATGGACCTCAAGCGGTTCTGTAAAGATCTTCTTGAACTCTTTCGCACCATGCTGATCACCAAGATCAAGGGATGTGACGAGCTGCTTGATCTGCCGGAACAGGAATTGGTGCGTACCAGGGAGATGGCAAAAAACTTCTCTGTCCAGACCCTGCAGATGAAACTGAACCTGCTCCTTAAGGGAGTTGAGGAACTGCGTTATTCCGGCCAGCCCCGGTTGTCACTGGAAACCTGTTTTCTCAATATCATCCAGGCCGATGATGTGGTGGAAATCTCGACCCTGCTCAAGCACCTTGAACAGATGGATGACGGTCCGCCTCCTCCCGCTCCACCGTCAGGTGGTGGACAGAAGCCAACAGGTTCATCACCTTCTCCGTCCGCCCAACCTTTGTCCGTAAAAGGCAAGACCTTTTCAGCTGCGCCAACCTCTCCACCCCGACAGTCCACAAAACCTCCGGAACCGCCCAAAGCAGTGGTCAAAAAAAAAGAGGTCGCCCCTGATAATAAGCCGAAGCCCGCACCCAGCTTGATCCCGGAAGATAAGAAACCGGCCGCCCCGCCCACTGAAACCGTCCCTGAGCCTCAGCCACCAGCCGACAACAACCCGGCACGTCCCAACCCACACCAGCGCGATGTCAGGCGTGACTGGCTGCCATTTATCAATTACGTCAAGGACCGGTCCGTCTGGATGGCGCAGGACCTGACCCGTGCCGACCATCCGCGCCAGGAAGGCAATGAGCTCCTCATCCATTACACCGATGCCGCTAACTGCCAGCTCTTGATGAAAAAAGATAACCGGCTCCTTCTCACTCAATACGCCCTGGATTTTTTTCAGAAGGAGCTGACCATCCGTTTTACCCTGCCCGATCCTGCAGAAGAAGATGATGTGGATGACAACCACAGCCCGCAGAAACAGCGGCAGCAGTTGACCAACGATCCCCTGGTGCATATGGCGGTGGAGATCTTCAACGGCCAGGTCGGAGATATCCGGGTAGGCCCCCGGTTTCGTTAAAAACTTACATTTTTTTCCTATTCGATTTAACAGCACTACAAAAGAGGTAAGCCCATGGACATGAGCTCCATTATGAAACAGGCCCAGGAGATGCAGCAGAAAATGGCCGACGTTCAAAAAGAACTGGCGGAAAAAACCGTCACCGGCACTGCCGGAGGCGGCATGGTTACCGTGGTTGTCAATGGTAAGAGTGAGGTGCTCTCGGTTAAGCTTGAAGAGCATATCATTGTCGCCTCCGAGGCAGAGATGCTCCAGGACCTCATCACAGCCGCCACCAACGATGCCCTGCGCAAGGCCAAAGACCTTGGCAAATCATACATGGATAAGCTGACCGGCGGCTTCAACATCCCCGGCCTGCCCAACATGTTTACCTGAAGGGAAAACGATTGTGCAGGCTCTACCGCCACCACTGGAACGCCTCATCAATGGGTTTTCAAGGCTCCCCGGAGTCGGCAAAAAAACCGCAACCCGGCTCGCCCTGAATCTGCTCCGCAAGCCTGCCGGCGAGGCCCGCGAACTTGGTGCCGCCCTGCATGAGCTGCACAGTTCCATCCAGCTCTGCTCTATCTGCTTCACCTTTTCCGAAAGCGACCCGTGTAATATCTGCGGAGACCACAGGCGCACGCCTGCCCTTGTCTGTGTTGTCGAGGAGCCAGGTGATCTCCTGGCCATTGAGCAGACAGACTCCTTTCGCGGCCACTACCACATTTTGCACGGGGTTCTCTCACCAATCGACGGTATCGGTCCCGACGAGATCAAGGTCAGGGAACTCCTTGCACGAATTGATTCAGGAACCATTGAAGAAGTACTTATTGCCACCAGCTCAACAGTCCCCGGTGAGGCTACTGCATCATTTCTCATCGATCAGCTGAAGGACAAGAATATTCGCGTCAGTCGGCTTGCCTGCGGAATCCCGATGGGCATGGATATCAAATACGCCGACAAGCACACCCTGGCAAGAGCCATAGAGAGTCGTTCATTAAGCGATTAGGAGCCTGTCGGCTAAAACCCTTTCTCCAATCTCTTTGTCACAACAAAAAGGGATAATGGACCACTTTTTCTATCCATTTTTTGTTGACATCGCTTGGTTTTGCTGGTAATTAAAACTGTTTTTGGAATCATGCTTAAAGACTGACTTTTTACGAAAGATTCCACAGCCCGTAATAGAGACATAGGCGCGTAGCTCAGGGGGAGAGCGCTTGCTTGACATGCAAGAAGTCGGCGGTTCAAAACCGCCCGTGCCTACCAGTACACAGGCTAAAGGGAGATAAATATGCATATTTACCTCCTCTTTAGCCTTTACTTTTATATAGACTGATGCCGGAAATACAGATTGCCATAACAGGGGAAGAGCCCAGCAGCTTCAATGCGCCGGTCTCTGTCAAAGAGGCGCTAGCCGACCTGCAGTCAAAAAAACAGTACAAAAGAACCGTTGGTGTATTTGTTGACGGTGAAGCTGTCGATTTCAGTACTGTCCTGGATAAAGACACGACGCTCACCCCGATTAAAATCGACGAAAAAGAAGCTCTGAACATCCTGCGTCACTCCACCGCCCACGTCATGGCCCAGGCCGTGGTTGATCTCTTCGGCAGTGAGGTTAAGGTTGCCATCGGTCCTTCCATCGAGGACGGTTTCTACTACGATTTCTATCGGCCTGAACCCTTCAGCCCTGATGACTTTGAAAAGATTGAAGCGAGAATGACTGAGATCGTCAGGGGCCATCACCCATTTCAGCGGGAAGAGCTGACCAGCCCTGACGCCATTGCCGCTTTTGAAAAAGACGGTGAGAAGTACAAGGTTGAACTGATCAACGATCTTGGTGAGGAGTCTGTCACCATCTATCGTCACGACAACTTTACTGATCTTTGCCGCGGCCCCCACCTGCCCAGCACCTCATTTATCAAGGCCTTCAAACTGCTCCGTGTCGCCGGTGCCTACTGGCGTGGCGACGAAAAAAATGACGTTCTGCAGCGTATCTACGGCACTGCCTTCTTTGATGCAAAGGCGTTGAAGAAATACCTCAACGCACTTGAGGAAGCCAAGAAAAGGGATCATCGCAAGCTCGGCAAAGAGCTTGAGCTGTTCACCACCCAGGATGAAATCGGCCCCGGCCTGATCCTCTGGCAGCCCAAAGGCGCGCTGCTGCGCAAGCTCATTGAGGATTACTGGAAGGACGCCCATTACAAAAACGATTACGAGCTGCTCTACACCCCGCACATCGCCCGTCAGGACCTGTGGAAGACCTCCGGTCACCTGGACTTCTACGGGGAGAATATGTACTCCCCCATGGATATCGACGAGGTACAGTATCAGCTCAAGCCGATGAACTGTCCCTTTCACATCGGTATTTACAACTCCCGGAAGAGAAGTTACCGCGAATTCCCTCTGCGCTGGTGTGAACTCGGAACCGTTTACCGCTACGAACGTGCAGGAGCCCTGCACGGCCTGCTGCGTGTAAGGGGTTTCACCCAGGACGATGCTCACATATTCTGTCGCCCTGACCAGCTCGAAGACGAAATTTTCAACATCCTCGACCTGAACCTTCATATTCTGAAGACCTTTGGTTTTGACGACTACGATATCTACCTGTCAACCCGACCCGAAAAGTACGTCGGCTCGGATGAACACTGGGAGCAGTCCACCGAGGCTCTCAAACAGGCTCTTGAGAAAAAGGGGCTGGGCTATGAACTCGATCCGGGTGAAGGCGTCTTCTACGGTCCCAAAATCGACATCAAGATCAAGGACCAGCTTGGCCGATCCTGGCAATGCTCCACCATTCAGGTTGACTTCAACCTTCCTGAACGTTTTAATGTAACGTACGTGGGCAGTGATAACCAGGAGCATCAGCCGATCATGATCCATCGGGCATTGATGGGCTCATTGGAACGTTTTATCGGCGTGTTGATCGAGCATTACGCCGGTGTCTTTCCACTCTGGTTTGCCCCGGTACAGGCACGAATCCTCAACATCACCGACAACCAGGCCGATTACAGCGAAGAGGTTTTTTCTGCGCTTCGCAAGGCTGGAATTCGTGTTGAGAAAGACCTGAGAAATGAAAAGCTCAACTACAAAATCAGGGAAGCGCAAGCAGCCAAAGTTCCCTATATGCTGATCATTGGAGACAAGGAAAAAGATGAGCAGACAGTCACCGTACGGCTCAGAAATGGCAAGAACCTTGAGCCGATGGCTGTTGCACAATTTGCAGAAATGATTATTAAGGAGTGCGATGAGACAAGGACGCTTTAGGCGGCCTTCAGTCTCCAAAAACTGGCTGGTGACAACAGCCGTCGCACAAATATTTAGTTCGTAACAACGGAGGTAGAGAGATTAAAAGACGAGGAAAAAGGGGCCCGGTCCAGAGAGAAGTTAAAGCAGTTATCAATGAAGCCATCCGTTACCCCCAGGTCAGACTGGTTGGCAGCGACGGTACCCAGCACGGCGTTGTTACAACGGATCGTGCAAGAGAAATTGCCGATGATGAAGGACTGGACCTGGTCGAAGTTTCGGCAAACGCGACTCCTCCCGTTTGTCGGATCATGAACTACGACAAGTTTCGTTACGAACAGAAGAAGAAGCAGCAGGAAGCAAAGAAAAAACAGACTCAGGTTGAAACCAAAGAGATAAAGTTTCGACCCAAGACCGAGGAACATGACCTGAACTTCAAGATCAAGAATATCAAGAAGTTCCTCAAACAAAAAAATAAGGTCAAGATCACAATGCGTTTTCGTGGACGTGAAATCGTCTACTGCGAGACCATTGGTCGTGAGGCCATGGAGAAAATTGGTGCCGCTCTTTTGGAAGACGCCATTATCCTCCAGGAACCGAAGATGGAAGGCCGCCAGATGGTGATGTTTGTTGGCCCGAAAGCTTAATTATAATTTTATACATAATCGTTGCAGCTGATCCACCCACACCCGTTCACTGCAACAGTCGTTAAATGGCAAGGAGAATGATATCATGCCGAAAATGAAAACCAACAGGGGCGCTGCCAAGCGTTTCAAAAAAACCGGAACAGGAAAGATCAAGCGCTCCAAGGCGTTTACCAGTCATATCCTGACCAAAAAATCAACAAAGCGGAAGCGCAATCTGCGTAAATCCACTGTGGTTGACTCAGCCAACGCCAAGTCGATCAGAAAGATTCTACCGTACCTCTAGGGGGCTGCAGCAAAACTGCCCACCAAAAAGGTTAACACAAGGAGTATAGAAAGATGTCACGCGTTACAAGAGGGACTAAAGCCCGCAGAAGAAGAAACAGAGTACTGAAACAGGCCAAGGGCTATCGTGGAGGTCGTTCACGTCTGTTCAGGACCGCCACTGAGGCGGTTGACCGCGCATTAGCCTACGCCTACCGTGATCGCCGCACCAAGAAGCGGGATTTCAGAAGGCTCTGGATCACACGAATCAATGCCGGTGCCCGTCTCAACGACATGAGCTACAGCCGCCTGATGGGTGGCCTTAAAAAGGCCGGAGTGGAACTGGATCGTAAGGTTCTTTCCAACATGGCGATCCTCGATCCCAATGCCTTTTCAGAGGTTGCAAAAATAGCGGCCGAAGCAAACGGTTGATCATACTTTCCTCCGTTCCCTGCCAGCAACAAAGGGGATTGGAGAAATTGCTGTTTTTACATATGATGCCGGTTTCGATGAAAATTGAAACCGGCATGCCTTTTTTTAAGGCAGCATCAACGATGGTTTTTTAGTCCATCGAGCCCCCTATGGTAACCATGGAACAAGAGCTGAAACAACTGCAGGAAACAGCCGGCAAAGAGCTTGAACAACTTTCAAGTACTTCCGGGCTTGAGGAATTTCGAATCCGCTACCTGGGCCGTAAAGGCGCCTTCAGCGGAATTATGCGCAACCTCGGTCAGGTTGCCAAGGAAGACAGACCCCGCCTCGGACAACTGGCCAACAGTGTCAAAAAAGAGCTTGAGGAACGCTTCGAAGAAAAACTGCAACAACTTGAATCCGGAGATGATAGCAGTTCCGCTTCCGGCGCAGTAGATCTCACCCTGCCCGGCCGCAGCCCGGCAGCTGGACGACTGCACCCGGTCAGTCAGATCATGAACGAGATCTGTTCCATCTTTGAAGGACTTGGCTTTGCCGTTGCCGAAGGTCCCGATGTTGAGCATGATCACTACAATTTTGAAGCACTCAACATCCCCAGTCATCACCCGGCGCGCGACATGCACGACACTTTCTATGTCAGCGACTCCATCCTCCTGCGCACCCACACCTCTCCCATGCAGGCGAGGATCATGGAGACCCAGAAACCACCGCTCAGAGCCATTGCTCCCGGCAAGGTATACCGCTGTGACTCCGACATTACCCACACCCCGATGTTCCATCAGGTTGAGGGCTTCCTTGTCGACACCAAGGTTTCGTTTGCCGACCTCAAGGGTGTGTTGACCGTCTTTACCCAGAAAATGTTCGAAAAGGATCTGGCACTTCGTTTTCGTCCCTCCTTTTTTCCTTTTACCGAGCCAAGCGCCGAAGTGGACATCGCCTGTGTCATCTGTGAAGGCAAGGGATGCCGGGTCTGCAAAAAGACCGGCTGGCTCGAAATTCTCGGTGCCGGCATGATCGACCCCGAGGTGTTCAAGCAGGTTGGTTACGATCCTGAAGTCTACTCAGGATTTGCCTTTGGGCTCGGTGTTGAACGCATCGCCATGCTGAAATATGGGATCAACGACATCAGGCTCTACTATGAAAACGATCTCCGTTTTCTCTCCCAGTTTTAATTCTCCCCGACAGATAAGTAAAACGGTATGAAATTTACACTCAACTGGTTGAAGGAATATGTGGACATCGATGGACTGAGTCCATCTGATCTCGCTGACAAGCTCACCATGCTCGGCCTTGAAGTTGACGCGGTGGAAGAGATCTTTACGGAACTTGAACCGCTTAAAATCGCCAAAGTCGTCAAGGTTGACAAACATCCCAATGCCGACAAGCTCACCCTCTGTGAGGTTGCTGTCGGTGAAGAGACTTTTGAAATTGTCTGCGGGGCCCCCAATGTTCGTGCAGGACTGATCACCGTAGTTGCCCTGCCCGGCACGGTACTGCCCGGCGGTATGAAGATCAAGAAATCCAAGGTCCGCGGTATCCAGTCTTTTGGCATGCTCTGCTCGGAACGGGAACTTGAACTTTCCGACAGCCACACCGGCATCATGGAGCTCGATGACTCGTTGACCCATGGTGATTCATTCCGCAAGGCCCTGGGTCTTGACGATATTCTCGTTGAGGTTGATCTGACCCCTAACCGGCCCGATTGTACTTCGGTCATCGGTGTTGCCCGGGAGGTTGCAGGAATCACCGGCAAACCTCTCACCATGCCGGTAACAGAGGCCGAGATAACAACGACCAACCATGAATTCAGTGTCGATGTGGAGTCTCACGAACTCTGTCCCCGTTACGGCGCACGGCTCATCAAGGGAGTGACCATCGGTCAGTCCCCCTGGTGGCTGAGAAAAAAACTGCTCTCCATCGGACTCCGCCCCATCAACAATGTGGTGGATATTACCAACCTGGTCATGATGGAATACGGCCAGCCGCTCCACGCCTTTGACTTTCAAAAGCTTGCAGGAGGCAAAATCGTTGTCCGCACCCCACGCAGCAACGAAACCACATTCACCACCCTGGATGACGTTGAGCGCAAACTTGACAAGGACATGCTCATGATCTGCGATGGTGACAAACCTGTTGCCGTTGCCGGCGTCATGGGCGGCCACAACTCTGAGGTCAGTGACGACACAAGCGATATTCTCCTTGAAAGTGCCTGTTTCAACCCGATCTCAACCCGCAAAACTGCCAGGTTATTGAACCTGGCAACCGAGGCCTCCTACCGATTTGAACGTGGCGTTGACCCGGGCGGCTGCATTGTCGCAATGGAACGAGCTGTTCAACTCTTCTGCGAAGTGGCAGGCGGTGTGGCCCAGGAAGGCGGAACCGATTACTACGGTGGGCAGAAACCCCTCAATTCCCAAACACTGCGGATCTCGAAGACGTCAGACTTGCTCGGCATCGACCTTGATCACGAAAAAATCAGCAGCCTTCTCCAGTCCATTGGTATTCGCTGCAAGAAAAAAGACGACGACACCCTGTGGGTTAACCCGCCAACCTTCAGGGTCGACATCGAACGTGAAGTTGACCTTGTGGAAGAGGTGGCCAGGCTCATCGGCTATGATAACATTCCCACTGCCCTGCCCACCGTTCAACTCAGTTATCCTGAGCAGGACAATGACCGCAGCCTGCGCCAGGAAGCTTCTGATATTCTCACCGGGTACGGTTTCTACGAGGCCATCAACTACAGTTTTTCCAATGAGAAACATCTTGATATGATGGGTCTCGCAGAAGACGATCCCAGACGCTCTCAGGTCCGGCTCCTTAATCCGCTCACCGAAGACCAGTCTGTGATGCGCACCATGCTCATTCCTGGCCTGCTCGAGAACGTGGCCCACAACATCAATCACCAGCAGTACAGCGTCAAACTGTTTGAAAGCGGTAAAGTCTTCACCCCCACCGGTGAAAACGAACAACCTCTCGAGAAGACAAGACTTGCCGGTGTATTGAGTGGTAACCGTTACGGTACTGCCTCTCCCCTTCACTTCAAACAAGAGATGGCCGATATACTTGATGTCAAAGGTGTAGCAGAATACCTGTTAAGGGAAATACGACTTTACGGCCTTGGAGACTCGTTGCTCACTTTTGAAACTGGAGACGGGATCAGTGAACCCTACATTGACCCCGGCCAGTTTCTCTCCATCATGAACAATAATGATGTGCTTGGCCTGATCGGCAGGGTCAGACCAGAGATTGCAAAAAATTTCGGTGTTAAACAGGAGGTCTTTGTCTTTGACCTCGACTTTGATGGCCTCTGTCATCTCCAGTCGTCGACCAAAGACTTTTCCAACCTGCCGGTGTTTCCTGCCGTCAAAAGAGATATTGCCCTGCTCGTACCGGACCATATCTCTGCTGGAGCGCTGCTTGAAGCGGTCAGGGCAAGTCGGGAAAAACTCATTGAACAGTGTGATGTATTTGACGTCTATCAAGGGGATTCGGTAAAAGAAGGACATAAGTCCGTTGCTCTGTCTGTCACTTACCGTTCACCTTCAAAGACGCTGACAGAGAAAAATGTGGAAAAAGCCCATACAAAGATAATCAACATGCTGAACTCAAAATTTGAGGCCAGCTTTCGAGAAGGTTAATAATAATGAATAATGGCAACCTGACCCGCAGAGAACTCGCAGAAGAACTTAACAATCAACTTGGTTACTCGCTGACCAACTGTGCAGAGATGGTCGACTCATTTCTCGACGGCATGAAGGGTACCCTTCTTGATGGCGAATCCATCAAGTTCGTCCACTTCGGCACCTTTACCGTCCGCGATAAACATCCCCGCAGGGGACGCAACCCCCGCACCGGTGAGACGATCACCATCAAGCCCCGCCAGATGGTCTCTTTTAGGCCAAGTAAAAAGCTTAGGGAAAAGATCAACGTCTAGAAGCGTATCAGAGATTTGCCGTTTTCCCCGACAGGTTTCTAGCTTTTTAAAAGAAGTCTTTATTCCCACTCATTTTTTTGGTATTTATTCAGGAGGATAGATAAACGGTTCCGTAAAAGACGGGCTAACAGATTTTCTTGATACTTGAGTTAAAGGGGAAGACACCGAAATGATGAGACCGGAAGACATACCGGACAAACTCTACTTCAAGATCGGTGAAGTCAGCAAGATGGCAGAGGTCGCTCCCCATGTGCTGAGATACTGGGAGAGCGAATTCAATGATATCAACCCCAAAAGAGCCAACTCGAAGCAGCGGCTTTATCGCAGGGTTGATGTGGAGCTGATCCTGACAATTAAATCACTGCTCCACGAGCGGGGATTTACCATTGCCGGGGCAAAAAAATTCCTGGATGAAAGTCAGTCGGGTGGGAATAAAACCACTGCCAGCAAACCACAACTCAAGACAATCAAAGAAGAACTTCGCGAACTGCAGTCAATGCTCAGCAAAAAAGAGTAAGAGCCTTTAAAAATAAGGCTCTCCGCCCTCCACTTGTATTGACAGTACCTGTGAGGCGTGGTACATAGGACACAACATCGGAACGTGGCGCAGTCTGGTAGCGCACTTGACTGGGGGTCAAGTGGTCGGAGGTTCAAATCCTCTCGTTCCGACCAGTTAAATCAAGGGTTTGGAGATTCGTCTCTAAACCCTTTTTTGTTTGCAAAAAATAGATGCCCCCCACCCTGCCCCCAATTTTTTTTGTAATCACTTTCACTTTTAATCAGCACGCACCATTTTAAACCAGTTACTGCACCACTTATCAAGCTGGGACAGGAATTTCCACCTATATCACTCATGGCCTTCCCCAGCTGTCATTTTCACTTATTGAGATTCCAGTCATACTTAAAACTGAGCATGCCCCTATTGGCTTTCAGAGC
>JBDLID010000071.1:0-15634 GCA_039715055.1 Thermodesulfobacteriota bacterium
TGCCGTGACGCTGTCGCTGGGTATCATTTTCAACCTCTTTACCGCTCTTTTCTGCTCGCGGCTGATCTTTGACACCTTCCGCTCCCTGGGCATGGTGAAAAAACTGGCCTACCTCCAGTTCACCAAGAATCCCCACCTGAACTATATGCGGCTCAGAAATTACACCTTTGGCGGCTCGGCGGTCATGGTGGCTATCGGCTTATTCGCCTTTCTCCAGGTTGCAACGGGCAACGCCAATATGGGTGTTGATTTCAGCGGCGGCTCACTGCTGCAGTACAAGGCGACAAGCGATTTTTCCATGGGCGAGGTCCGGGATTCCTTTAACAAGAACAATCTCAAGGAGGTCAACCTCCAGAAGGTCAAAAATGAGCATCGGCTGATCGTCAAGATCAAGAAGTCCGAAAAAAAAGTGGGCACACTCAACGAGCGCATCACAACCATTCTCACCAACGAATTGCCGGACAAAGGTTTCAACCTGGAGTCCCAGTCCGAGATCGGCTCATCGGTGAGTGAGGTTTTAAGAAATAAGGCTATCCAGGCCATCATCATCTCACTTGCCGGGGTCATTATCTATCTGGCCATGCGTTTTGACCTGCGTTTCGGGCTGGCTGCGGCGGTGGCCACCTTTCACGACGTGGTGGTGGTCCTTGGTGTCTGCTGGGTGCTCAACATCGAAATTACGCTGCTCATCGTCACCGCACTGCTGACACTTGCAGGTTATTCGCTGAACGACTCGGTGGTTGTTTTCGACCGAATCCGTGAGAATATGACAAAGAGTGATAATGATTCTCTGCTCACCCAGATCAATCGCAGTATCAACCAGGTGCTCGGCCGGACTGTTGTCACCTCGCTGACCTCGGCCATGGTCCTGCTCGCCCTCTTTCTCTTCGGCGGGTCGGTCATCCATGACTTTTCACTGACGCTGCTGATTGGAATTGGCGTGGGAACCTACTCTTCCATCTTTATTGCCAGCCCGCTGCTGACCCTGTGGAACAGAGAAAAGGCATCCTGACTCAAACCACACACCGGTTTAAGCACAGGGTAACTGTTCAGGGATGCATCCAGCTTTACGCTGAATAGTTTAAGTACAGGCAAGGTAAACATTTATGGAAATACCGCCCCCCCAGCTGCCGGAAAACGTCACAAAAATCGCAGTTGATGAAAAGTTCACCTTTTCCTGTCATCCAGGGGTAAGCTGTTTCACCGACTGCTGCCGTCAGCTGGAGCTCGCCCTTACCCCCTATGATGTGCTCCGATTGCGTTTCGGTACAAAAATGGCCTCTCGCCAGCTCCATGACAACTACATCATCATGGAACAGGAAAGTGGAGAACCTTTCCCCCGCTTTTACCTGACCATGGTTGATGACGGCAGGGACTCCTGTGTCTTTGTCAATGACAGGGGATGCACGATTTATGACCATCGGCCCGGTGCCTGCCGAGCCTATCCCATGGGAAGAGGTGCCACTCGCCAAGCAGACGGTACGATAAATGATTTCCACGTCCTGCTGAAGGAGAGTCACTGCCGCGGTTTTGAAGAGTCGACCATCCAGGATGTTGCTGCCTACAGCCGCGACCAGGGGCTTACCCCTTACAACCGCTTCAATGACGAGGTTGCGGTCATCCTTCAACATGAGCAGATCCGTCAGGGGATGATCCTGTCAGACGAACAGCGCGCAGCCTTTATTCTCGCCCTCTACGACCTTGATACTTTTCGAATTCGATTGACTGAAAACTCCCTGCCCGGCCCTGCTCCGCAAAAACCTGGTAAGAGTGTTGCTGAAGACGATGAGACGCTGCTCCTCTTTGCGATTCAATGGTTAAACAGCTTTCTGTACAAAGAATAGGATGGAGATGGTCATGTTGAAACTCGTAATCTTTGACTGTGATGGTGTGATGTTCGACTCGAAAGAGGCCAATCGCGAATACTACAACCACCTGCTGAGCCGTTTCGAGCTGCCGCTAATGGATGCAGAGGAACTCGATTATGTCCATATTCACAATGTCATGGATTCGGTGCGCCATATCTTTCGCCGCTGTCCGGAACAAGACCTGGACGAAATTCACGCCTATCGCAACAGTGTAGACTACCTGCAGTTTCTCCAGTTCATGAAAATGGAGGATGACCTCCTCGAATTCCTGGAAAAAACCCGTTCGCATTATCACCTTGCCATCTCAACCAACCGCACCAATACCATGGAGCCGATCCTGAAAATATTCAAGCTCGCGGATTACTTCGGCAAGGTGATGACTGCGGAAAATGCCAAACGCCCAAAGCCCGCCCCTGACGCGCTCATCGAGATCCTCGATCACTACGGATGCCGGGCCGAAGAAGCCATTTACATCGGCGACTCAACAATTGACCAGGAGCACGCGGCAGCCTGTGACATCCCCCTTATCGCCTTTAAGAACAAAGCCCTGGATGCCAAATTCCATGTTGATAACTTCATGGCCATCCTCAACCTTCCGCCCTTTGTTAAGTAGCGTGGATTACTCTTTGTAAAATAGCAGCTCCGGGATTTTTATCTTTTTTTTTATGTCATTTTTTTATATTGATATATTATCGATGTTTTTTAAATAAAATCAGCTCGATCATTGTCCATCAGGGTTCCCATGTCAAATTCAACAGACCAGCTCGAAACTGTTTTTCAGGAAATCAATGATCTCTTCTCAGATCATCCGCAGATCACGGTGACTCCTGAGAAAGGTGATCCTCCTGAAGAGTATTCCATCAACTACTCAATTAACGGTATGTGTCTCTCCGACACTGGAGAAATCCACGAGTGTCGTGAACACCTTGTGACCCTGGTCCTCCCATTCGGCTTTCCCCATTTTCCGCCAAGTTGCAAACCGATGACCAAAACGTTCCATCCGGATTTTGACCCAACGGCCATCAGCCTTGGAGATTTCTGGGATGAGCATCAGTCGATCACCGGCCTGATCAACCACATCGGTAGAATGATCTGCGGGGAGATATACTCTCTCCATAACGCCTTTAACGAGGAAGCGGCATCCTGGTACAAGGATAACCAGGACAGTCTCCCTTTTGACAAGCTTGTCAGTGACGGTTCAATTCCTTCTTCTACTGCCGGGCCGCAGATTGATGAGATTGAGGCATTTGAAGTCGACACCCTTGACGACAGTGACTTCGGCCTTCAACTTGAAAAAGCTGAACCCGCGCCCCCGGGAAGCGATGCCCTGTCCGCTGATATAGACGAAGCAATAAGCGCCGCCCAGGGTTTCGATCCATCACGGCTGCAGCAACTCCTCAAGGCCGGAAAGCTCTTCAAACTCCGCAACGAAGTACAGACCCTGCCTGGCGATGCCCAGTTTGAAGGCAGGGCGGATCTTGAGCAACGGCTGAACCAGGGACTGGAGCAGGCCGAAAAGCTCTTTGCAAAAGCTGAAGAGGCCGAGAACCGTGGCAACCCGGCAGGGGCACTGGACTTCTATCGCAAGACCCTGGAACTGGCAGCGGACTACCCCGAACTTACCGCCATCATCAAACGTGTGAAGGAGTCCCAGGACCTGCTTGAAGAGTTTCAGCCGGCAGGTCAAAAAACTGTTCCATCGACTGAAGATTTGGATAAAGCCGCACCAGAAGCAGCCGCTGAAGGTGTCAGGGCCACCCAGGAACGAAAAAAGAAGGTCACCTTTTATGAAGAGGAGAAAGACCGCCCGGTTCGCTGGGTTCCGATCACGATCATCGGTGGCGTTCTCGCTCTGCTGACCACCTTTGCCGTGGCCTTTTTTTCCATCAGCCGACAGGCCGACAATGCTGCAACCGCCTATAAAGATTGTGAACAGCTCCTGGCAACCGATGATTTCACCACAACGGAAAGAAAATGCGAAGAGGCCCTTGATCTGGCCCGTGGGATTCGCTTCAATCAGTCTGCAAAACGTGAGCTGGTCAAAAAAGCAACAGCGGCCCTGGCCACGGAGAGGCTGCGCCAGGGACTGACCGGTAATATCCTGGTGGACGGCAAGTATGTCAACCAGGCCACCAAAAAGGTGCTTGCTGATTTCAAAGAGGCCAGACTAAAGGGAGACTCACTGATGTCTTCCAAATCATGGGAAGGTGCTATCGCCTCCTACAAGGCTGCCCTGTCCCACGGAAAAAATGAGCCTAATATTGATCCGGCTGTCCTTCAGGACGTCAAAAAGCAACTCAACCTGGCCCTGTTCAACAGCTACATGAAAGCGGGAGAGAAGTCACTGGCCATCTCCGACTGGAGCGACGCCTCGATAAACTTTGAAAAGGCCCTCAAACTGGCCAAACTGGATCCCAACATTTCCCCCGACGAAATCCAGAGGATTGAACTGCTCTCCAACCAGACCGCCTTCAACCGGCTTCGTGACGAGGGCAAAACCTTTTTTGATGAAAAAAAATGGGCAGAGGCGCTGTCTGCGTTTACCCGTGCCGAAGAACTCAGCTCAAGGCTGCCCAAAGTGGATGCGGAGACCAGGTCCGTACTGAAGGAAAATATCGTCCGCACAAAAATCTACCACAACATAGCCAAGGGTAAATCCGCCTTTACCTCCGGCGGCTGGGACGAGGCCATCTCCAGCTATGAAACAGCCATCGGGCTCCTCAACGAGAATACCAAGATCCTCAGCCGTCAGAGTTCCAGGGCGAGCCAGGTCAAACTTGCACGAATCATGACCCAGGCGGCAGTTATTCGCGACAAGCAGAAGGCGGCCTCTTTCCTCAAAGAAAAGGATTATAATCAGGCCATTGTCCAGCTGAAGGGAGTCATCAACACCATTAAGCAGAGTGACTTCAGTAAGGAAAAAGAGTTTCAGGCGGTTATCCGGGAGACCAGGCCGCTCATTGAAGAGGCCAGGCTGAAGATCCAGCATGCGAACCATATCCAGTACCTGACCGACAACTACGCCCGCATGTTTGTGAAGAATAACCCCAGCCTGGAGGCGGACAAGCTCACCAGGCCAAAGGTCAGCTTTTTAAAGAAAAAGGGCTCCAGTCTGATCTACAGTGTCCAGTGCTCGGAATCCGGGCACGGCCGGCCAGTCCTCCTCCAGGCCCGCTTTCTCTACAGCCCGGCCACAGGAAGATGGCAGTTTTATTCCGGGGACTGAGAGCTCTTTTTCAGATAAATTCAGTAAAACTCAGTTCTCAGCTGCCTGTCCATAAATGAAGGGCGACCACTGATCCTTAATCATGATCATGGTGGTGATGGTGGTCATGATGATGACTGTGCTCCAGGGGCCCACCGGCTTTCTCCAGGGCCTCATTCAAGAGCCGGCTGACCTCAGCCATACCCCTTACTGCATCATCAATACGGCCGGCCACTGCCTCCTCTCCGGCCTCACGCGCAATATCCGCCCACTTGCTCGACTCAACCCCATGTCCGTCATTATGCTCGATCCAGTGAGGAAGGAGCACACGCAGCTTTTCCAACTCTTTCATTTTTTCACCTCAATACTTCAACCCAGGCCGCTCAGGCCCCGTTTTTCCTGGCCAGCACAACCTTTCCATCGAGGAAATCAATGTGCTTGACAACTCCATGGTCCACCATTACCGGCTCCTCAAAAAAAGAGCTCAGGCGAATACCCTGCTCAACAACATCAAGCCGGGTAACATTTTCCAGTACCAGCTGCTCACCCTCGTTTTCCTCAACAACTACTCGAATCTGACACATAGTCTTTCCTCAACTTAGAATCAATGTGCAACAAAAAGACACAACGTTTGAACTGTTCTCCGAACTCACTCAGAACTGCGTTAAACAAGAAAACGAAACTCTCCCTTACCAAGCAGATCGTGGAGGTGGAGTATCCCCTGCAGAGTCTTTTGCCTTCCTGAGATAATGGGCAGTACCGTAATTTCATGGCGCTGCATGATCGACAGTGCATCGGCTGCAAGAACAGAGCCTACAATGGACACCGGGTCTGCAGTCATCAGCTGTTCAATTTTTTTAGCTTCCTCTCCATGATAATCGACAAACCATCTGCGAATATCGCCATCGGTAACGATACCGCAGACCCGCTCATCACTATCGACAACGATGAGTGCTCCCAGGTTTTTTTCATTCAGTACGGACACGGCATCGAGCACACTTGCCCCTTTGGATACCCGCGGGATATCCTGTCCTTTCAGCATCACCTCAGACACCATAACCTTAAGACGCTCACCGAGACTTCCACCGGGGTGGTTTTTTCGAAAATCCTCCGGTTGAAACTGTTTCCTCTTAAGAAGCACAACAGCCAGAGCATCGCCCATGGCAAGGGTTGCCGTGGTGGAGGCGGTGGGTGCCAACCCATGCGGACAGGCCTCCTGCGGCACACCGATATCGAGCACCACATCCGCTTTGGTGGCAAGACTTGAATGAAGGCCCCCGGTCATACCAATGATGCCTGTCCCCCGCTTTTTCAAGCTCAGCAGCAGACCGTTGAGTTCAGCGGTCTCACCGGAGTAGGATATGGCCACCACCACATCGCTGGAGCTGACCATGCCGAGATCCCCGTGGAGAGCCTCCACCGGGTGGAGAAAAAAGGAAGGTGTACCGGTTGAGTTCATGGTGGCCGAAATCTTCTGGCCGATGATGCCGGACTTGCCGATCCCTGTGATAACCAGCCGCGTCGGACACTGGAGGATCATTTCAACGGCCTTTTCAAACTCCTCTCCAATCCGGTCACGAACAGCAACCAGACCCTGTTCCTCTATCTTCAGCACCTCGCGGGCTTCAGCAATGGACATCTTTTCACCTTCGATAACAATTTATGTAACTATTCAGCCGAAAGGCAACACTTGCAAAATCAACGCAGTGTAACCATTTTCGTCAAGACAGGATCAATGGGTGGTTTTTCTGACAAAAAACACCTGAAGCTGGTTGCAGCAGAGTGGTTCCTACTGTAATCATTTGTAGCAAATCATCAAGTGTCCACTCTCCTGATTATTCCCTCATCATGGCGCCTGCTACTTTTCTGTACTCCTATCTCTTTTTACTTGACTTAATCAACAAAAAATCGTCAATATAGCAGATTGTTCTCAGTTTAAACAACGGTTTTCAGCAAGCCTCCCGATTGGGGTCTGAACAACCTTTAAATATTCAATCCCGAGATTGCAACATACTATTTATTCAGCAGTTTTAAGGAGATTTTCTCATGTCCAATCATCTTTTCACCTCCGAATCCGTTTCAGAGGGACATCCGGACAAGGTAGCGGACCAGGTTTCCGATGCCATCCTCGATTCCATCATCAGCCAGGATCCCACTGCCAGGGTCGCCTGTGAAACTATGGTGACCACCGGTATGGCGGTTATCGCCGGAGAAATTACCACCTCGGCCTGGGTCGACATGCCGGACGTGGTTCGCCAGACCATCCGTTCAATCGGCTACAACTCTTCCGATATGGGCTTTGACTGGAGATCCTGTGCCGTACTTACCTCCATTGACAAACAGAGCGTCGATATCGCCCAGGGCGTCGATGAGGGAACCGGTGTTGATCTTGACCAGGGTGCCGGCGACCAGGGCCTCATGTTCGGTTATGCCTGTGACGAGACCGATGTACTGATGCCCATGCCCATTACTTACGCCCACCGCCTCACCAAGAGACAGTCAGAGGTAAGAAAATCAGGTCGGCTGCCGTGGCTTCGCCCCGATGCCAAGAGCCAGGTGACCATCGAGTATGAAGACAACAGTCCCAAGCGTATCGAGGCGGTTGTTCTCTCCACCCAGCATGATGATATAGTTGATTACGAGGATCTCAAGGAAGGGGTCATGGAAGAGATTGTCAAACCGATCCTGCCTGCTGATATGGTAGATGACAAAACCAAATATTACATCAACCCCACCGGGCGTTTTGTTATTGGCGGCCCGGTCGGCGACTGCGGCGTAACCGGCAGAAAGATCATAGTCGACACCTATGGCGGCAAAGGCTCCCACGGCGGTGGTGCTTTTTCCGGCAAGGATCCGTCCAAGGTTGATCGTTCTTCTTCATACATGGGCCGCTATGTAGCCAAAAATATCGTTGCCGCAGGAATTGCCAAAGAGGTTGAGGTACAGATCGCCTATGCAATCGGTATCTCCCAGCCGGTTTCCATCAACGTCAACAGCTTCGGTACCGGCAAGATGTCCGATGATGCCATCAAGGATCTCATCTCAAAACACTTTGATCTTCGCCCCAAAGCCATTATCCAGCAGCTCGACCTGCTGCGTCCCATCTACCAGGCTACAGCCGCCTACGGACACTTTGGCCGCAAACGTGACGATTTCACCTGGGAGAATACAGACAAGGCACAGGCCCTCAAAGAAGACGCCGGTGTCTAAAGCCAATAATACCCAGTAACAACTCTTTCTGCCCACCATGTGCATTCATGGTGGGCAGAGCTTTTTCTACTAATAATCTACGAGGGAATGAAAATGACTTCACCAAATAATGACTACAAGGTAGCGGACATGTCGCTTGCCGCCTGGGGCAGAAAAGAGGTCGAGATAGCTGAGACCGAGATGCCCGGCCTGATGTCCATCCGCGAAGAGTATAGAGCGGCTCAACCACTCAAGGGTGCCCGCATTGCCGGCTGCCTGCACATGACAATTCAGACCGCTGTTCTCATGGAGACTCTCGTCGACCTTGGTGCTGAAATCCGCTGGTCTTCGTGCAACATCTTCTCCACCCAGGACCATGCTGCAGCGGCCATGGCTGATGCCGGCATTCCCACCTTTGCCTGGAAAGGTGAAAGTGAAGAGGAGTTCTGGTGGTGTATTGATCAGACCATCTTCGGACCCGATGGCTGGCGGCCTAACATGATTCTTGATGACGGCGGTGACCTGACTCTTGTCATGCACGAGAAGTACAAGGATGAGATGGCACAGGTCAAGGGAATCAGTGAAGAGACCACCACCGGTGTTCATCGTCTCAACGAAATGGCCCGTGACAATACCCTTATGTGTCCTTCCTTCAATGTCAATGACTCGGTCACCAAGTCAAAATTTGACAATCTCTACGGCTGCCGTGAGTCACTCATCGACGGCATCAAGCGCGCCACCGATGTGATGATTGCCGGTAAAAATGCTGTAGTCATCGGTTACGGCGATGTCGGCAAGGGATGCGCCCAGGCACTGCGAGGCATGGGAGCCACGGTCTACGTCACTGAAATCGATCCGATCTGTGCCCTGCAGGCGGCCATGGAAGGCTATCGTGTGGTCACCATGGATGAGATTGCTTCTACAGGCAACATCTTCGTCACCTGCACCGGTAACCTCGAAGTCATCACCCGTGCACATATGGCGGCGATGCCCGACGAGGCCATCGTCTGCAATATCGGCCACTTTGATTCGGAAATTGATATTGCCGGTGTAAGGGAGCTGGAGTGGGAAAACATCAAGCCCCAGGTTGATCACGTCATCTTCCCCGACGGCAAGAAGATCATTGTCCTGGCTGAAGGCCGCCTGGTCAATCTGGGATGCGCCACCGGTCACCCCAGTTTTGTCATGAGCAACTCCTTCACCAACCAGGTCCTGGCCCAGATCGAGCTGTGGCAGAACAGCGCAGATTATGAAAACAAAGTCTACTTTCTCCCTAAGCACCTTGATGAAAAGGTTGCCAGACTGCATCTGAAAAAAATCGGTGCCAACCTGACCGAACTCTCCAAAGAGCAGGCGGACTATATCGGTGTTCCTGTTGGAGGCCCCTACAAACCAGAGTACTATCGCTACTAACAGGTAGTGGTAAACTGCACAAAAAAAGGCTGCCTGGATCGCAATGATCCGGCAGCCTTTTTTCGTTTGCACTGCAGCAGTCGAACGACTCAGTTCAGATCAGTAGATTGAGATCGCCGGAAATCACCTGATGCTTCTCTCCCGTGGCTGATTCAACAATGTAGCATCCTGAATCATCTACCCCCAGACCTCTGCCTTTAACTCGTTGCCGATCTGCAGTCACCCAGTTCATCCTCTTTCCGAGGAGCAGGTCACGACGCCTCCATCTGGTGAGTATCTCTCCAAATCCATTGTGGGCCATGAGATCAACCAGGCTGAGAAGATTGGCCTGAATTAAACCGTAGAGATTCAGCTTGTCAACTTCGATTGAGGTTTCAGCATAAAGTGATGTCGCGGTTTCACGAATCTCTTCAGGAAACTGATCGGAGGTGATACAAAGGTTGATACCGATCCCGACGATCACAAATGGTTCGCTACCATCTGTCAGGGAGGAGGTTTCTGCCAGAATTCCGCCGCATTTTTTATTTGCCAGAAAGATATCGTTGGGCCACTTGAGTTGAACACTTTGGGCAATGAGCTGTTCTATTGCCTCGGCAACAGCGACACCCGCAGCAAGGGAGATCCTGCTAAACTCGCTAATGGGAAACCGGGGTCTGAGGATGATCGATGTCCAGAGACCATTGTCGGAGTCAGAGTACCAGGGGCGCTTGTTTCTGCCACGCCCACGGGTCTGACGATCGGCGACCACCCCATGACCATGGGGGGCTCCCTCGAGGGCCAGCTGCATGGCAAGCTCATTGGTGGAGCTGCATTCTTTGATGTGGGTGAGGAGACTCATTTTTCCAAAAAAAAAGGTACCGGACAGAGCCGGCACCTTTTTGAATCAATCGGAACAAGAAAAAGTGATCTAGTTTACACCGGAATCACCCTCTTCATTTTTGATTCGATCCGGACGAGCGTACATGGTAGTGGAGCCGGAGGACCAGAACATCAGCTCTCCTTCTTTCACCAGGTCGTTGGCCACGTTTTTGATTCTGCGAGGCTTTGATTCAGGATCGCACTTGTAGAAATCCTTGATATAAAGCTGAGGTTTCGGGGCCTTTTTGGCCTTTTCAACAATCGCAACTTTCAATTCTTCATCACTGAGAGCCATAATGGTACTCCTTGTGTTCGAGTTAAACAACTACTACAACTACCCAGAAAAAGTTACTGCCGGTCATAAGACCGGCAGTAACTGACAACCGGATATCACCGAATTAACCGGTGTAGGTTGCAGTATGGCTGGTGTACTTGAACTGGGTCGTTGTACGCCAGGTATCGTAGGCCAGACGGTAGTCGTCGATGGACTTGATGGTAAATGGAATGTCGCACTTCTCGAAGAACTTCTCCCAACCGATCCGCTCAGCCCACTCACCAATACGCTCGTACTTCTGGGCGTCTTTGGCATAGGCCTCGAGAATACCCTTACAGGCAGCAACGGTCTCCGGCCAGCGAGGCGGAGTGTTGGGCAGGAAGGGGATTACCAGCTTGGAGAACTTGGGAGCGGACTTGGCATTGGATACCTTTCCGCCAACGAGAATGGCAATACCGTCACCTTCGGGGTCAGCCAAAGGCATGGCCGGACACATGGTGTAGCAGTTACCGCAGAACATACAACGATCGGCGTTAACCTTAACGGTCTTGATCTCTTCACCATTAACCTCAGCTTTCGCGGGCTTAACAGCACCCAGCGGACAGGAGGCAACGGCCAGCGGCAGCTCACAGACACCGGTGATCCGGTTGTTATCGATCATCGGCGGCTTACGGTGAATACCGAGGATAGCGATATCAGAAGCGTGAACAGCACCACACATGTTCAGACAGCAGGCCAGGGCGATACGTACCTGGGCCGGCAGGGTCATGGAGGTGAAGTAGTCGAACAGCTCATCCATAACTGCCTTAACAACACCAGAGGCGTCGGTGGCAGGGGTGTGACAGTGTACCCAACCCTGGGTGTGAACGATATTGGTCACACCGGCTCCGGTACCACCTACGGGGAACTTGTTGCCACGGCTTGCAAGGTCGTCCATCAACGGCTGAACTTTATCCTTGGAGTCAACCATGAACTCAACGTTGTTCCGGGTGGTGAAACGCAGTTTGCCTTCACAGTGGGCATCAGCGATATCACACATCTCACGAATCAGCTCAATGGAGATCAGACGGGCGGCACCGACACGAACGGTCCAGCACTCGTCGCCACTCTCTGCTTTATGCATCAGGACACCCGGCTGGGTGATCTCATGATAGAGCCATTTGCCTTTGTTATCGGCAATGACTTTGGGGTAAAACTTGGCGTAATGGGGGGGACCAATGTCTGTAATCCTGTCCGCCATGGGATTTTCTGGATCGTAACCCATAATTATATCCTCCTTTCAAAATGTATAACGAGTAACAACTTAACTCGCTTAATGATCATTAAGCAGCGTGACGTGCACGGAACTCATCGATATCACGATCCCAGCCACCCTCAACCTCTTCCTCTTGCCAGAAGACGTAGGGGTTGGAACGGGGCTCTTTAACATGCTGTGGTATCGGCTCAATTCCCATAACCTTGATGAAGGTAGGCAGGCCGACACGCATCATGGTCTCACCAACACGCTCACGGTTCTTACCGACTTCCATCCACCAGTCCCAGATGTTCTCGATTACCTCGATCACATTCTCGAACTCATTCTCAGCAGAAACCTCGATGAAAGGAATAATCAGGGTAGCGAACTGGGCACCATCAAGGATCGGGGCCTTGGCTCCGACACAGATGGAGGCACCTTGCTGGGCACCCGGACGCAGAGCGCGGGGCATGACGTTGAGGCAGTGCATGCAGCGGGTACACTCGGCATCGTCAATCTTCAGCTCGTCGCCTTCCATCCACATGCAGTTGGTGGGGCAAAGGTCGATAACCTCTTTCTTGATGTTGAAATCTCCCCAGTTTCCACCGGCATGGGCACCGCCGCCGGACACGATGTTACCGGCAACGTAGTCTTTGACAGCAGCCTGATCGATGCGGATATTGTCCTTCCAGGTACCGATAACGGCAAAGTCAGAACGGGCAAGGGCGGCAACACAGTCATTGGGACAGCCGGAGAACTTGAACTTGAACTTGTAAGGGAAGGCAGGACGATGGATCTCGTCCTGATAGTGCATGGTCAGGTGATGACACGCTTCCTCTGCATCGAAGCAGGACCACTCACAACGGGACTGGCCGAGACAGCAGGCCGGGGTACGCAGATTGGAACCTGAACCACCAAGATCCTGGCCCATCTCATGGGTCAGATCCCAGAAAAAGGGCTCAAGGGCCTCTGTACGGCAACCGAGAAGAATGATATCACCGGTTGAACCGTGCATGTTGGTCATACCGGAACCGTGACGCTCCCAGAGTTCGCAGAGGTGACGCAGATTCTCAGTGGAGTAGTACTTGGATGACGGCTGGTTGACACGAACGGTGTGGAAGTGCTCAACACCGGGGAACTGTGCAGGAACGTCGGAGTAACGTCCAACGATACCACCGCCATAACCGAAAACACCGACGATGCCGCCGTGCTTCCAGTGGGTGATCCGGTCCTTGAAGGACAGCTCAAGCTGTCCAAGGATATCCCAACACTCCGGTTTTTTCTCAGCCTGGCGCTTAATGTCGGTAACGAAGCTCGGCCATGGGCCACTTTCAAGCTCGTCCAACAGGGGCGTATCATGCTTTGCCATGAAATTTCCTCCTTAATTTAACTAATTTAACTTCAACCTATACCAGAATATACATATCATCAGAGTAGGGTCAACTGCCGGCAACCCATTGCCGACAGGAAGAACTGCACTGCTCATAGGACAGCATTACACCCTTCAACCATACACTATTGAATAGTCATTCAGCGATCGACAATAGCTCCCTCACAGAGCTTTGTCAACAAAAATCAGAAAATTTCCCCCCTTGAAAATGAATTGCAATTCATTTTTATTTTGCTTCATTTTGGGCAACCCCAGCAACCTTTAGCAGGAATTCTCCGGCAGCTTTTTCTGAACCGATTTTTCCCTGCATAAGCTCAAGAAGTCCACCTGCCAACCGCTTGCCGAGTTGAACGCCCTCCTGATCAAATGAATTGATATTCCATGAAAAACCCTGAAAGACAATCTTGGCCTCATAAAGTGCCAGCAGCTGCCCCATGATTTCAGGTGTCAGCCGATCGGCAACAAGGGTTAGACTTGGCCGGTTTCCACCAAAAACACGATTGGGGTTGTCATTGGCATCCCCTTGGGCCATAGCCTGGCCCTGGGCAAGCATATTGGCCACCAGTTTCTGCTGAGAACTGGTCCCGTCGACAACAACATCCTCTCCGTACTGACTCTCTCTAAAACCGATGAACTCAACCGGCACAATCTCAGAACCCTGATGGAGCAGCTGGTAAAAGGCATGCTGGCCGTTGGTCCCCGGCTCCCCCCAGACGATCGGGCCGGTCTCTGTTTTCACAGGATTGCCGGAGCGGTCAACGGATTTACCGTTTGACTCCATGTCACACTGCTGGAGATGGGCTGAGAAGCGATGCAATGGTTGGCTATATGGCAGTACAGCCACTGTCGAATAGCCAAGAAAATTCCGATTCCAGAGACCGAGAAGCGCCATGAGCAGTGGAAGATTACTGGCAATTGATGACTTCTCGGCCATACGGTCAACCGTGGCTGCTCCCCGGAGAAAATCGGTGACATGCTCAATCCCGAGCGCAAAAGCCAGGGTCACCGCCCCAACCATGGAACTGATACTGAAACGGCCTCCTATATAGTCATACATATAAAAGGAGCGCAGATACCGCTCAGGATTGTCCATGGGACTTTCCTTGCCGGTGACAGCCAAAAATCGCCTTGCCGGGTCAAGTCCCTCGGCCTGAAACGCACACCGCACCAGCTCTTCATTGCTCAAAGTTTCAAGGGTGGTGCCACTTTTCGAACCCACCACCACAAGACTTGTTTTCAGGCTGGCCCGACGAAGAACCGCAGCGGCGTCATCGGGATCCACGTTGGCGATGAAAAAGACCCTGCGGCCGGATACGGAATAGGCCCGAAGCCCCTCATACACCATCCGCGGTCCCAGATCGGAACCGCCGATTCCAATATGAATCAAGGTGTCAAAAGGTTTACCTTCCTCGTTGACCAGATTTCCGGACTCCAGCTCACCAAGAAAGCTTCGCAAACGCTCCAGTTCCACCTTTGCCTGTTCAGTGGCTGCCGGTTCCGCCGGATGTTCACTGTCTATATCCCGGCAGGCACAGTGCAGCACCTGTCGTTCTTCAGAAGGGTAGCCATCGATACGGTTGATCACCTTGCCGCGCCTCATCTCCTTGAACTGAGTGACAAGATCGAGCTGGTCGGCCAGTTCCTGGAGAGCGCCCATGACCTCCTCATCAATTCTCTGGCAGCCATACAACAGGTCCAAACCCGCACCGGAAGCGACAAACTTTTCCATGCGTGCTTCACTCAGACCATGGAGGACCAGATCATAGGGTTTGACGGCAAGGTTTTTTAACTTTTGATAAGCACCAACTTCTGTCAGACTGCAGGTGGTCATGTCTCCCCCCCTCTCAACAGCTGTTTCGGCGTCCGGACTCTGCCAGCCGCCTTAATTCCCCGATGGTTGCCCGATAATCATCCTGGCCATAAATTGCCGAACCGGCAACAAAGATATTGGCCCCTGCGGCGGCAACCGCCTCGATGGTCGCGGGAGCGACACCGCCATCCACCTCAATGCCAATTTCCATGCCAAGTTCATCGATTTGTTTTTTCAAGGCACGGATTTTATCAAGGCTTGAAGGAATAAAAGACTGGCCGCCAAAGCCGGGATTGACACTCATCAGCATCACCAGGTCAAGATCGGCCAGGATATAATCAAGTGAGCTCAGCGACGTTGCCGGATTCAACACAGCACCGGCTTTTTTACCCA
>JBDLID010000072.1:0-15509 GCA_039715055.1 Thermodesulfobacteriota bacterium
GGCGTCGGGCGGCCGGGTTGAGCGGATCGTATTTACCAGTAATACCTCAACAACCGGTATCATCGACAGGATTAACGGAGAAAAGGCTCAGTAGGGCGACAAGGCAATAATCCTTGCCTCTTTTGCTGTCAAGGCATCGGCTTTGTTGGGAGATTGGTCTGAACCACCAGGACGGAAAAAGGTTATGAAAAAGATTGTCATCATTGTCCTTGTTGTTCTTATGGCCGCTTTTTCCGGCTGGCTTTATCACTATTATTCCGATTCCGAGGTGATCAAGCGTCAGCTCCATGAGGCCTCGCTTGCCCTGAGCAGGAACGGGGCGGAAGCCCCGGTAAAGACCGGCCTCAAGATGCGGATAATCAAGTCCATGCTGGCTCCCGAGTGCTTTACCGTTATTGCTGAAAAATCCTTTAAGCAGGCCGTGGAACGGGATTTGATCATCTCATATCTTCTCTACTACCGTAATCGTTATGACCCATTGAGTGTGACCATCGAGAATATGACGGTGGAAATTGCCGAGGATAACCGGGCCTCTGTTGAGGCGTCCGTGCGTGTGGAAAGAAAAGCTGCGACCACTGAGTCCGGTCAGATTTACATGATTACGCTTGAGCTTGAAAAAGTTGAGAAAAAGTGGCTTGTCAACGGCGCCGAGTTACCGGCAGGGCTGGTCTTTTAGACTTTTTCAAGACCGCTTTTGATAACCTCGTTTCCAGGGGATTTTATAATCAGTACCTGACGGTATGATGGTGTTTTTTTTGCAGTACTCCATCATACGTTTTTTGATTCAAGGGGTAGTGAAATGGTAAACGTTGTTCCCCGACCACTCCGTGACAGGATATCGATTTCTCCCTGATGGCGCTTGACTATTGCATAAGATACGTAGAGTCCCAGGCCGTTGCCGTTCATGTCATACTTGGTGGTGAAAAACGGTTCAAAGATACGGTCAAGATCCTCCTCACTTATCCCTGAACCATTGTCACCGATCATGATCAGCAGATTATTGTCACGGTTGGCCGTTGAAATCGATATTTCTTTCCCCTCTTCCGGAAGGGCTTCAATGGCGTTTATCAGCAGATTGAGACAAACCTGATTGATTTGCCCTCTTGAGGCAAGCAGTTCGGAGTGTTCGGCCTGGAAGCTGCAATTTACCTTCACCTCATTGTCTTTGAAAAACTTCCTGAAAAACAGTACACATTTATTGAGTAGGTCGTGAATGTCAAAATTTTCCTTGTTGCCGCTGCTCGGCTTGCTCAGTCCCTGAAAATCGTAGAGCAGCTCCCTCATTCTGCTGCACTCCTGAAGCCCAACGTCCAACAGCTCGTGAGTGGCAGAGTCCAGTGAGGGGAGATTTTTAAGTTCCTTCAAAAGCCAGTGTACGCCGATGAGGGGGTTACCGAATTCGTGGGCAATGGATGCGGACAGCCGGCCAATGGCCTCCATTTTCTGGGCTTGCTGGAGGTGGTCCTGGATGCGATTCCTCTCAGTGATATCAACCCCTAGTCCTCGTATGCCCACCACTTTTTCCTTGTCGACAATGGGGCTCGCGTTGATCATGATCGGAAATGTGGTGGAGTCCTTACGTATGGCGGTGTATTCTACAAAACCTGTGATTTTTTGGGCAAGCAGCAGCTTGAAAGCCTTCAGGACCCTTTCCCGGTCTTCTTTGGCAAACAGGTTCACAAAGTAGACTTTGGTGTAGAATTCCTCTCTGCTGTATTGGAAAATGGTGCTGGCATGACGGTTGACATAGGTCAGATTTCCCTCCCGGTCCATCTCAAAGATGGATTCCGGCAGCAATTCACTGAGTTCTCTGAAACGCAGTTCGTTTTTGGCAACGGCGGCCCTGGTTGTTGTCAGTTCATCAATTTTTTCGGTCAGTGCCCGGATCATGGCATTGACCTGACTGCCAAGGATACGGAGTTCATCAACAGCACCGGCGGGAGTGACCCTGGCGTCCAATTCTCCATGTTCGACTTTATAGAGAGTAGAGGAGATGTTTTTGATACGTGGGACAAAGATGCGATAAACGAGGAGGGCTTCCAGCAGTGAAGTGAGAAGGATGGTTACAATTGAGCCATAGAGGAACAGCAGGATGACCTTGGTGTTTTCCTTTTCAATTTTTTCACTGTTGATCCGGATATAGAGATGGCCGATCATTTTGCCGTCATGGCGTATCTGGGAGAGGCTGGAGCGATAGTGGACACCAAGGGAGGTGGTGAAGCTCAGTTGTCTGTTGGGCTCATCGACTTGCTCGAGAAAAGTTTTTTCAGCGGGATCAAGGAGTGTTGCCAGCTCTCTTCCTTCATTTGCTCCATCGGCTGAGTAAAAGATTCTCAGGTCTCTGTTGACAATCAACGCCTTTTCCACCTTCTCCTGGATCAACTCTCCAAGAGTTGAATAATTCTTGACCGAGTCGAAGTTCAAGGCCCTCTGAGACATGAGTGTACCGGGCAGGGCCAGTTTTTCCCGTACTCGCTGGTCGATCTCTTTTTCAAAGGTCCGGACGTAGTATCCCCCCATAATTGAAAGAAGAATTGCCTCGATAATCAGAAGCGAGAGGCAAATCTTGACTGGAATGGAGTGGAAGACGGATTTCATCGCATAGTTTTCTGACTGCTTACTTTTTGCGCAGTCAAGGTGACTGTATGGCTAAAAAGATTTGTCCCGGGGTTATGTATGCTTTGAATTTAGGCCACCTTGAAAAATTGTCTTTTCATCCCAACTCTTCGTTGCGAGTAGAATTTTGTCCTCGGAGGTAAGCGACCGCAGGGAGACTCCGATATCATCTATATGCCTGTGGCAAAATTCTCCTCACGCCTCAATTTGGAACAAAAATACTAATTTTTCAAGGTACCCTTTAGTATTACTGCGAAATCTTAAGTTTTGCATGACAATAATTGTTAAGGAATCTTTGATGATTCTTCTTTTATAGTTGTCATGGAGAGTAAAATCCAGTGTGGGGATGATGAGTTTTGGTGATAGGATGTATTTTATCACCTGATCGGTGAGTGTGTTGTTTTGAGGGTGAATTGTCGTTATTCTCTCAAGTGGTTATGCTTGTTATGTTGATCTCTGTCTCGCTATGGCCGCTACGTTACTTGGGCGACCTGCCAAGCCGTGTAGTGGTTCTATTCCAAAGTTGTGCATCGAAGTTTAATCGTTGAAAGCTTATGGACAGAAGATCAAGACTCTTTTGAGTCTACAGGATTTCCGCCGACAGGGTTACCGTTTGAGGGGCCAGAGCACCTTTCAGCTCCGGCAGGATCTGTTCAAGGTCAACCTGCTCGCCGCAGGTGGTGACATCAATGACCAGTTTGTTGTATTCCGGCCAGGTGTGCAGGGTCAGGCTCGACTGCTGGAGCACATAGACACCGGTAATGCCGATTGGGGCATAGTGGTGCCAGTAGTCGTTGACAACACTGAGCTTGAAGTGGTCGATGATCCGCTGAGCCACCTGTTCCAGCAACCTCTTGTCGCCAAGGTCACTGCCGACATTTTGAAAGGACAGGGCGGCATGGAATACGGCACCACCCTGTTGATGGAGTACCTTTTCACTTTTCATTTCCACCTCACAGCAGAACGAAGATCATCGCGGCAATGCCGATGGAAAGTGTTCCGCCGACCCAGGCCACATTGATATTGCGATCCCGGCTAATCTCGTCCTCCATGCAGGCGCAGGAGAGAAAGACCATGGCGATCAGCTTCTGCAGCACGGCAACACCCAGAAAACCGAGTACCGCATAAGCGCTGAACCAGAAGAGGTTGTAGGTCCAGCTGACAAAGTCACCGGCCGTCGCCTTGAGCACGATGACTCCCAGCGCCACCATGGACAGTCCCAGGTAGGCCCCTGCCGCCACGTTGTCGTTTTCAATTTCGGCATGATCGTCATAGGGGGTGAGCATGGCGTGAAAGCGGGCAAAGAGGATGAGGAGCAGCTGACCGAGGACAAAGAAAACAAGAGTCGTCAGAAAGGAGCCCTGACCGTTGATGGCGCCGGCAATCATCAGGGAGGTGGCGATCATGGAACCCGCCTCCACTGCGCCGGTACCGACATTACGGTCCTCAATGATCTCCTTGTAAACGTTTGTGGATGAAATTTATGACCGGTGGGCTATTCTTGAGGTTGAGAGGCTGATTTTCAGCAATAAAATTGTTCAGTTCATGGTAACTCCGTATCTGTTAGAGAGATTGAAATGAAAGATTTCTCATTAAAAAATAAGCCCATCCAGCAACCGGTGAATCTGACGGTACTCTGTGAAAACTGTGTTTCAGGCTCCATGGGGCTGATCGGTGAGCACGGCTGGGCCATCGGCATCGAAAGCGAAAACGGGAAAATTCTCTTTGATACCGGCCAGGGACAGGGGATTGTCAATAACAGTGATCTGCTCGGTTTTGATCTCACCAAAGTTGATAAGATCGTTCTCAGTCACGGTCATTACGATCACTGCTCCGGTTTGGCAGCTGTTCTTGAACAGTGCCCCAGCTGCAGGGTGCTTACCCATCCGCAGCTTTTTGGAAGACGCGTCCATCAAGGCGGGGATGAAATACGGGAGATCGGTGTGGTGTCAGCACGACAAACCCTGGAGTCCATGGGGGCGACCTTTTCTTTTAACCGGGAGTTCAGTGGTGTCGGGGACGGTATTTACCTCACTGGAGAGGTTCCCAGGGTAACGGATTTTGAGCAGCCTGATCAGCACCTGATGCGAGATGACGGCAGTGGCAGCCTGACGGTGGACCACATCCTCGATGATCAGTCCCTGGTTGTTGATCATGAAAGGGGACTGGTCGTGGTGCTTGGCTGCGCCCATGCGGGAATGATCAATATCCTCAATCATATCGCCAGAAATTTACCCGGCCGCCCTTTTCATACGGTCATCGGCGGCACCCATCTTGGTTTTTTTGATGACGAGCGATTCTCAGCAACCGTAGAGGCGTTGCAAAATTTCAATATTACCACTCTTGCAGCAGCCCACTGTACAGGCCTTGAGCGTGGTGCGGAACTCGCCCGTATTTTTGGCGGAAGGTTTCAGTTTGCACCGGTCGGCACCAGGCTGCAGATCGGCTGAACCACTTTTTCTCCATTGCCCATTGTCACGCCGCCTGTTATTTTAGCCATCGTACAAAACCATCTCCAACTAAGTCATCCTGCCATCCAGCCCTGAATGAAACAGCTGACTACAATCACATCAGTTCTTTTGCGTCATAAGGGCCGAACTCTCGCCATGTTTCTGGGCCTTGTTGTCGTCATCAGTGTGCTGTTTGGCACCGCCCAGATCCGACGACTGGACCGGATTGTTCAGGAAAAATTTGATGGCAAACGCTGGGCCCTGCCGGCAACGGTCTATGCCCGTCCCCTGGAGCTTTTTGTTGGTAAATCTCTCAGCCTGGACGCCCTTGAACAGGAGCTGGGTCTGGCCGATTACCGAAATCAACCGCAATCAGAAACCAGTGGCTGGTACCGGCGGAAAGACGGCAACCTGCGTTTGAAAAGCCGCGATTTTCATTTTGCTGATGGCTTCCAGCAAGGACAGGAGGTCACTGTCTCCTTTATCGACGGCCGAATCAGCTCGCTTGTACTTTCCAGTGACCTGACGCCGCTTTCTCTGGTGAGGGTTGACCCTGCCCGCATCGGCAGTTTTCTGCCCGGCAACAATGAAGACCGGATTGTCCTTGAACGAAGCGACCTGCCCGACTCGTTTGTCCGTGCTCTGCTTGCCATTGAAGATCGCAAATTTTACTCTCACAACGGCATCGACCTCAAAGGAATACTCCGCGCTCTTTTCAGTAATCTCAGGGCCGGTCAGACTGTACAGGGCGGCTCCACCCTGACCCAGCAGCTGGTCAAGAATTTCTACCTCACCAGTGAGCGTACCCTGCGCCGCAAAGTAAACGAAGCGGTCATGGCTCTTCTTCTGGAACGTCGCTACGACAAGGATGAGATCCTCACCGCCTATGTCAACGAGATTTTTCTCGGCCAGGATGGAAGGCGGGCTGTTCACGGGTTTGGACTGGCCGGTCGGTTTTATTTTGGCCGCGACCTTGATGAATTGAATCTGGCCCAGACCGCTCTGCTGGTCGGTATGATCAAAGGCCCTTCGCTCTACAACCCCCGCAGGTTTGAGGAGAGGTGTCTGAGGCGGCGGCAGGTGATCCTTGACCGGCTGCTGGCTGAAGGTGAGATTAACAGTGAAAGTCACAGCCGGGCACAGATTGAACCGCTGCTCGATGATTCCAGAGTGCTGACAGGTGGTTTTAACCGTTTTCCCGCCTTTCTCGACCTGGTTCAGCGCAACCTTCATGTTTATTACCACCATGAAGATCTGACCAGCAACGGCTTGAAGATTTTCACAACTCTTTCACCACGCATTCAGTTCGAGGTGGAAAAACAGCTGCAGCTCTCCATTGGTGAGGTGGAAGAGAAAAAGGGTGAAAACGGACTTGAGGGAGCTGCCATCATTACCGACCGCAGTCATGGTGATATCCTGGCTCTTGCCGGCAGCCGGCATCCCCTGGAGGGGACATTCAACCGCGCACTTGATGCCCGGCGCCCCGTCGGCTCACTGATAAAACCGGCTGTCTACCTGACCGGACTGGTCAACGGATATACCCTGGCAAGTCCTTTGCGTGACCAGCGTATTGGTGTCAAAGACGGCTCCGGCACGACCTGGCGGCCGCACAACTATGACAACCGGGAACACGGCCGGGTAATGCTCTACCGGGCACTGGCCCGATCCTACAACCTGGCCACGGTGCGTCTTGGCCTCAAACTGGGCATTGAAAAGGTTCTGGCTACGGTTCAGGCGCTTGGCATAGAAGAGGATTACCCGGATTATCCCTCATTCTTTCTGGGAACGGCGGAAATGACCCCTCTCCAGGTGGCGACCATGTACCAGACCCTTGCCACCGGTGGATTTTATACACCGCTGAAAGGGATATACGCGGTTATGGATAAGGATAACCGATTGCTCCAGACCAGTGAGATGGCAGTGGAGCAGCGTTTTGCAGCCGGGCCGGTGTTTCTGCTCAACCATGCTCTGCAGCGGGTCATGACAGAGGGGACAGGTCGTTCGATGAAGAAATATCTGCCGAGGACACATGCGGTGGCCGGCAAAACCGGCACTTCCAATGACCTGCGTGACAGCTGGTTTGCCGGTTTTACCGGCTCCATGCTTGGTGTTGTCTGGGTCGGACGTGACGACAATCGTCCGGCAGGCATCACCGGAGCCACGGCAGCCCTGCCCGTCTGGGGTAAAATCATGCGGGCCGTTGAGGCCGATCCCCTGGCACTGACGGAACCGGCCTCAATTAAGTGGAGCAATATCAGCAAAAAGAATTTCCGCCGTACCTGGAGGGCCAGCTCGACCAGTACCCGGCTCCCTTTTGTCAAAAAAAGTTCCGGGTCTGGATTTAGGTGGACAGGAGGAATAAAACGAAAGTCAGCGCAGCAGCAGAGTCGGCCTGATGATGAAAAAACAGGACTGGACGAACTTCTGGATTCATTTCTGGACATTTTTCGTCAGTAAACGAATAATAAATCATGGCTCTCTCAAGAAGATTGAAATGGATCACCGCTGCGGTAATCATTCTGTTCCTGGCAAGTCTAGGGGGATGTGGTGGGCAACGGGCAAGATCATTGCGCTCTACGGTCCCCAATATCAAGACAACTGACAAGGTGAGCCCCGGGACCACGACCTCACATCAGAGCAGGGCTAAGGCAGGGGATGGGCAACAGTCAGCGGCGGTGGAGATGGTGACGGCGGTCGTACCCACCTACATCGCCAGCGCCGGTTCGGCGTCCACCCTGCTCAAGGATGGTCAAAAGGCATTGGAGAGTGGCGATGTCGCCCGGGCCGAGATGCTTATTGGCCGGGCGTTGAGGGTTGAACCGAAAAACGGAGATCTCTGGTTTGTCATGGCCCGTGTCAAACTGGCCAAAGGAGATCCGGCCCAGGCCGTTCAGTTCTGTCTCAAGTCCATCAGCCTGGGTGGTGGTCATCGCGCCCTGCTGGCAGCCGACTACCAGGTCATGGAGCGCGCCTACCGTCAGATGGGCAACCGGCAGCAGGCGGCAGATGCCCGGCGCAAGTGGCAGCGGCTGGAGCGCTGACAGAGATCGATGAAAAATGCAATTCTTCGACGGGTTCCCGGGTCGATTCTGAAACTACTTTAAAAAAGCTCATAGTCGAGGATCAGCGAGGACAACGAGATGATCCCGACCAGTTTACCGTGTTCCTCGACAGGGGCCTGGCGGATGTTTGCGTGATCGATGAGCCGGGCCACGTAGCGGATATCCATATCAGCCGGGACACAGACCACCGGTTTCGTCATGATCTCATAGACGTTGACGTCTGAAGGCGAGCGGCCGGGAACGATCACTCCCTTGATGAAATCCTGGATGACGACGACTCCCCAGGCGTCGTCGTCATGTCGTTTAGACACCAGCAGGATTGATACCTTCTCGGTACGCATCTTGGCGGCCGCTTCTTTTGCGGTGGCCATGCCGTCGATATAGACCAGTTCTTTTTTCATCACGTCCCGGGCCCGGATGATGCTCTGCTTTTCTGCTGTCATGGTTTGTTCTCCTGTATAATTGATCCTGTCAATTGGTATCTGTTTATCGTAAAGCCGGGTGCGTCCCTCAGCAGGGAACTGTAACTGTTCAGCAAGGCTCGCAGTGTGGTCACGCAGGCCGATGAAGCGTACTGGTGCTGCTCGAGACAGCTTGATCAGTCACAATGTAGGTGCTGCTGAATAGTTACATCAATTGAGTTAAAAATAGCTGTCCCGCACCTCGTCCCTGAAGTGTTCCATCTGGCTCTCCAGGCCGACCACATTATCCACCGGTACTGCAAAGGCAATGCCTGTGCCCGGTTTCTCGAATTCACCGGCCTCCTTGATGGCATCCATGATTTTTGGCACGATATGTTCCTCGACCAGTAGAAAAATGATGTCGGTCTGAGCCTCAAGGGAGAGGCCGAAAAATGTTTTGGCCTCGTGCACGCCGGTTCCCCTGGCCGGGATAATGGTGGCTCCGGTGGCGCCGGCGGTTTTAACGGCATCAATGATTTGATCGGTATAATTGGGTTTGACCGATGAGAGGATGAGTTTGAAGCGCATTGAAGTTTCTCCGTTTATTTTGAGGAGGTTTTATTTCCCCGCCTGACCTTCCACTCCATGATCTGGGCATAACCCATCACTGAGATGATGGGAAAAAGCGAGGCAAAGGCGATGAGCCCGAAGCCGTCCAGCGCCGGGTTGCGTCCGGGTACGGTGGATGACAGTCCCAGTCCCAGGGCTGCTACCAGCGGTACGGTCACCGTTGAGGTGGTGACGCCGCCCGAATCATAGGCCAGAGGGATGATGGATTTGGGGGCAAAGATAGTCTGGATAATGACGATGACATAACCGGCCATGATGTAGAGGTAGAGTGGTGTACCGCTAACGATACGGAAGGTGCCGAGGCTGATGCCAAACGCCACACCGATGGCCACCGTAATCCGCAGCCCCCATTGGCCGATGGTTCCGGCTGATACCTCGTTGGCCTTATAGGCCACCGCAATCAGCGACGGCTCGGCAATGGTGGTGGCAAAGCCGATCATTGCCGCAAAGAGGTAGATCCAGCCGTATGCCTTCCAGTCGGCCTGGGCCGGGATCATCTCATTGCCGTAAAGAAAGGTCGGGTCGGAGAGCTGGGTGGCCATGATGTTTCCCAGCGGAAAAAGGGCCTTTTCAAGGCCTAAAAGAAAAAGGGCCAAACCGAGGACCACATAAACACCGCCAACGATGAGGCGTTTGAGGTGGGGAATCTTCTGCCTGAGGACGAGGAGCTGGAAAAAAACGATCAGGCCAAGGATGGGCAGGACGTCGCGTATGGTCGCCAGCAGAACGTTTCCGAAGTCCAGGAGAAATTCCATTTGAGCCCCGTCCTCGTCCTAATTGAAAATGATGAGACCGTAGCCCATGACAAAGATCATGGGCAGCAGCGAGGCAAAGGCGATGAGGCCGAAACCGTCGAGCAGCGGACTGCGCCCGCGGATGATTGAGGCCAGTCCCACGCCGAGTGCGGCCACCAGCGGCACGGTGATGGTGGATGTGGTGACACCTCCGGCATCATAGGCAATGCCGATGATCTCCTTGGGGGCTATGGTGGTCATCAGCATGACCGTGACATAGCCGCCGATGATGAGAAAGTGGATGGGCCAGCCGCGCAGGATGCGCAGTACGCCGATGAGGATGGCAAGTCCCACTGAAAATGCCACCGACAGGCGTAATCCCGTTGCGTAACTGGAGAGCGACTCCTCACTCGGGTCGATGAGACCACCCTTGCCGGCGATTTCCGCCGCCTCGGCAGAGACCGCAATGAGCGCCGGTTCCGCTACCGTGGTCGAGAAACCAAGGGCAAAGGCGAATGTCAGAAGCCAGAAGAGGCTGCCCTTGCGCGCCAGGGCCTGGGCCATGGCCTCGCCGATGGGGAAGAGCCCCATCTCAAGGCCCTGAACAAAGAGACTGAGGCCGACTATCACCAGCAGGGTGCCGAAGAGGACCTCACCCAGCTGAGGCAGTGGCTGCCTGAGGACGAGGAGCTGAAAGAAGCTGATCACCAGGATGATGGGCAACAGGTCGGTGAAGGCGTTCTTCAGGTTTTTGAGAATAAGTGTCCGAATCATAGTCAACGATATGATGGGGGCCTGAAAAATGCAAGAAACGGTGTCGATTTAATATTGGTATGTCGATAATGAAAGATGTTTGCCAGTTTGAAAGAGCCTGATTTGACCGTAGGGTACCTTGAAAAATTCGAATTTTTCAAGGTGGCCCGTATTGACTTTATACGCCTGAAAGGTAGCGTTTTGTTATGTGGTTTTTTATATTAATACGGATAGTTGCGTGGAATAGTTCAAGGTTGTCTCTTCTGCTGACCAAATACTATTCAAAAAATTAGTTATTGCTCGAATAGAGACATCACTTTCTGTCCTATGGCAACAGGGTCAGCCTTTTTTTCTATACATACCGATACATGCCCCCATGAAACTGGAAGGATGAACTGAAAGAAGTTCCCATACCTGACCAGCAGATAATTCATTCCTCCGCAGTCTACATTTCCTCTTTGGGAGGCAGCAGTAAGTAACACAGGATTAACAAATAATTCTTCATAACGATCTGATTCAGAACTGCTTGCCCCCTCTGTACTGCTTTTAGATTCGGTTTCTAATTGACCATTTTTATATATCGCGACATATCGGACATCATCTGAAATAGCAAAGATATCTTTAATCATTGGATACTCATTTCTTATGCACATTTTATCGTTATGGCGTGAGTGAACTTTGTTTAAGTAATTGTTTTCTTACGAAATAGTCTACGCCTAACAATATGACAAGATGCAGTGGGACTGCGATAGTTAGGCCGATAGCAAACAACTGTAATGAGATTTTTTCCGTGATTAATACCGGTATGGCCAGTAGAACAGAGACTAAGATGTCGCCTAGAAGTAACAACCAGATTATTGGCCATTTCTCGTTTTTGTCTGTAACTCTGTTGTTGTTTTGTAAATACGTATATAGGCACCAATAAGAGGTGCCTATAAGTATCGGAGTGTTTAGGTCGCTGGCATTTTCAATATTAAAAAATTGCAGAGTAAGTCCAGCCGCTATCATAGCTAATGCATATATGATGGTGAAACGAAAAAAAAAGAATCTTTTAGTCATGATTATCTTTTGTAAAAAGTTGTTATTCGGTTTTCTGATATCATTCTAAGTTGCCCTTGGCAGCCTATTTTCGTTTTCGATAATCCCTGATCTTCTGCTGCCAGAGCTGTGGCCCGCTCTTGTGAACCGATTCTCCCTCGCTGGTGACCGCCACGGTCACCGGCATGTCCTCGACAGTAAACTCGTAGATAGCCTCCATGCCGAGATCCTCAAAGGCAAGAACCTTTGATTTCTTGATGGCTTTGGAAACCAGGTAGGCAGCGCCGCCCACTGCCATGAAATAGACTGCACCGTGTTTTTTAATCGATTCAATAGCGACCTCACCACGTTCGGATTTGCCGATCATGCCGAACAATCCAAGTTCGCCGAGCATCATATCGCTGTAGTGATCCATCCGGGACGAGGTGGTTGGTCCGGCCGGTCCCACCACTTCATCCCCAACCGGGTCGACAGGGCCCACGTAGTAGATGAACTTTCCCTTGAAGTCGATACCCTCCGGCAGTGATTCCCCTCTGGCCAGCACCTCGCTGATGCGGCGGTGGGCAGCGTCACGGCCGGTGAGGATGGTACCGGACAGCAGCAGAGTCTCGCCCGGCTGAAAGGTGGCCAGCTCCTCTTTGCTGATTCCGTCGAGGTTGACACGTTTGACACCACTGCCCACCTCCCAGTCGATTTCCGGCCAGTCTTCCAGGCGCGGCACCAGCGGTTCCGCGGGACCGCTGCCGTCGAGAGTAAAGTGGCAGTGGCGGGTGGCGGCACAGTTGGGGATGATCGCCACCGGCAGCGATACGGCGTGGGTGGGGTAGTCGCGAACCTTGACGTCGAGCACCGTGGTAAGCCCGCCCACCCCCTGGGCACCTATGCCGAGATCATTGATCTTTTCGTAGAGCTCCAGCCGCAGCTCCTCGGCATGGTTGGCTGGCCCGCGTTGCCGCAGTTCATCAATATCGATCGGGTCGAGCAATGACTCCTTGGCAAGCACCATGGCCTTGTCCGCTGTTCCACCGATGCCTATGCCGAGAATTCCCGGCGGACACCAGCCGGCACCCATGGTGGGCACCGTTTTCAGGACCCAGTCAACCACCGAATCGCCGGGATTGAGAACGGTGAACTTGGACTTGTTTTCTGAGCCGCCGCCTTTGGCGGCCAGGTGTATCGTCACCGTGTTGCCGGGAACCAGTTCGGTGTAGACCACGGCAGGGGTGTTGTCGCCGGTGTTCCTGCGTTTGCCGGCAGGGTCGGCCAGCACGGATTTACGCAACGGGTTGTCTGTGTTGCAGTAGGCACGGCGCACCCCCTCGTTGACCAGTTCAAGAAGCGATGAAGCGGTTTCAAATCGGCACTCCATGCCTATTTTGATAAAGGCGGTGACAATACCGGTGTCCTGGCAGATGGGGCGCTGGCCCATGGCCGCCATCCTTGAGTTGATCAGGATCTGGGCCATGGCGTCTCTGGCGGGACGGCTTTCCTCTTTTTCATAGGCCCGGGCCATGGCAGAGATAAAGTCTCTTGGATGGGCATATGAGATGGCCTGGAGATGGTCGGCCACGGATTCAATGAAGTCTTCTTCCCTGATGATGGTCATATCCTGGCTCCGTAGGAGAATTAACGAATGATTGATTTCGGGGGGTGATAACCGGACAGCGCCGTGGTGTTGGGCATGAGGATTGAACCGGGCGAGAGCAGTGTCCCCGGATTGGTCACCGAGTTGCAGCCGGTCTGGGCCGCATCTCCCAGAATTGCCCCGAATTTCCGGCGGCCGGTATCCACCAGTTTATCTTTTGTTCGGATGGAGACGTTGCCGGGAAGAAACTTGAGGTTGGCAAATTTGGTTCCTGCCCCGAGATTGGCGTTGCAGCCGAGGATGGAGTCGCCCAGGTAGGCGAAGTGACCGGCTTTGGCATGGTTGAGGAAGATGGAATGTTTGACCTCAGTGGTGTGGCCGACAACACACGATTTGCCGATGAGGCAGTAACCGCGCATATAGGCCCCCTGTCTGACTTCGCTGCAGTCGCCGATAATGGCCGGAGATTTGATCATCGCCCCGGATTCGATGAGCACCCCATGGCCGATCTTAACCTGGTCTCCAAGGAGGAAGGCGCCGGCCATGATGACAGATGCTCCTTCAAGCCTGGCTTCGCCGCGCATGATCTGCAGTTCACATTTCGTGGCGTCGCCGTAAAATATCTCGAATTCTGAACCACGAAGGATCTGGCCCTCATAGAGGACAACTGTTTCCGGAACGGGGACTCCAACAGGCAGGAGGGGGTGAGACCGTTCAGAGTATGAAAATTCATCCATATAGGCTTTGAGGTTGTCTAACCCCGACCAGACTTGATTCTCCAGGCTGGGGAAGAGAGAGGGGTGGTCGAACTGGTCAAGGTCGAAAAAGGATTGGACACTGAGCATGGACTCTCCTTGCTGCTAAACGGCTGAAAAAGGAATATTTACTGATAAACAGCATTATATTACTCAAAAAAACTGATCTCCAAAAGAGGTCATTTGTCATCTTGACTAAAATGGTTTCCATGTTTAGTTTTTCCACGCATTTTTGATACACTACTTTCAATCCTTACTGAAGTTCGTTTGAGACTGTTTGCCTTTTCGGAGCACGTCAGGAGCTTTAGTAATGATCTAGATTTGATTAAAATTTTTTCGAATTGAGAATCCCTTCAGGAGGTTTTTGTGGATTTTGACGATACCCTGTCCATTGGTATGGACGATTTGACCAGCAATGAAGAGGTGGAGATCCCGGATGACATGCCCATGATGGCAGTCCGTGACGTGGTGGTCTTCAATTACATGATTATCCCGCTCTTTGTCGGTCGTCCCGGATCCGTTGAATCGGTCAACGAGGCGCTGGCCGGCGACAAGCTGCTGATGCTCGTTACTCAGAAGGACGCCACCCGTGACAATCCGGAGCCCGATGACCTCTACTCCATCGGTATGGTCTGTACGGTGATGCGGACCCTCAAACTGCCTGACGGCCGTCTCAAGGTTCTGGTTCAGGCGGTGGCCAAGGCGAAAATTGTCGAGTATCTGCAGCAGGACCCGTCCTATCAGGTCAAGGTTGAGGTGATCACTGAGGAGACGGTTGAGGAGATCACCGTCGAGGTTGAGGCGCTGATGCGTACTGTTCGTGAACAGACGGAAAAGATCATGTCGCTGCGCGGCATCCTCTCATCAGACCTGATGATGATCATCAACAATATTGAAGATCCCGGCAGGCTTGCGGATCTGGTCGGTTCAAACCTTCGTCTCAAGATAACGGAATCTCAGCGGATTCTGGAAGAGACCGATCCCGTCAGCCGTCTTCGACTTGTCAACGCGCTGCTGTCCAAAGAGCTCGAAGTATCAACGGTCCAGGCCAAGATCCAGTCGGACGCCAAAGAGGAAATGTCCAGATCCCAGCGCGAGTATTATCTGCGCGAACAGCTTCATGCCCTGCAGAAAGAGCTTGGTGATGCTGATGAACGCGGCCAGGAGATCGATGAGCTCTATAAGCGGCTGAAAAAGACGAAAATGCCCAAGGAGTCCCGCAAGGAGACCAAAAAGCAGATTCGCCGCATGGAGATGATGCACCCCGACTCCTCTGAAGCCACCATCATCCGGACCTATATTGACTGGCTCCTTGATGTGCCCTGGAAAAAGGGAACCAAGGACCGCCTTGATCTCATCGAGGCAAAAAAGGTGCTTGATGAGGATCACTACGGCCTGGAGAAAATCAAGGAAAGGATCCTTGAATACCTGGCAGTACGTAAACTCAACAGTTCGACCAAGGGGCCCATCCTCTGTTTTGTCGGA
>JBDLID010000073.1:0-15396 GCA_039715055.1 Thermodesulfobacteriota bacterium
TTCCAGTACTGCAAAGCCCTGCTTCTCAAACAAGTTTCTGCTGTTCTATAGCAGCCTTGATCATCCGGAAGAGTTCGCGGTAGTGGACCTTGTTGCGGGTCTTGGCGTACTGGTAGGTTGATTTGCGGAGTTGGTCGGGATCGAGGAAACGGTAGTCCCTTCCTGCCTGGGGGATCAGCTCCGAAGGGTAGTCGAGATCCCAGGTCTGGTTTGCAACTCGGTACTGCTGGTGGACGGCAAGTGCCTCGTTGATGACGGCGTCACGGAGCCGCTCGGCCTCGTGGAACTGCTGATTGTCTTTGAGCTGAGAGCCTTTTCTTCTCTTTAAGAACTCATAAACGGGATCGAGTTCAATGGTATGGAGGAGCTTGGCCAGATACTTGACCTGACGTTTTCTTGCCCCGCCCTTGACCGTTCGTACCGTCTTTATTTCATCGAGGATTTCATCTTCGAACTCGAGTGTTTTCAGGTCTTTGTCGGAAAGCGCGGTGAGCTCCTCGGCCAGTGCGCCGACCTGCTTATGCCTTCGCTTCTGCTCGGATCGACTGATCTTTTCAGCCATGTTTCCCTCCGAACTGAAGCTTGAAAAACTGACCTTTGTCAAACCAGGGCCGACTGGCGTCAAGGCCTTCGATCTCAAAAAGGACAACCTCGAGGATCAAATATATTTTCGTATTCTTGCGGACACAGGCGGTGGTGGTCTCACCGTGATCGCCCATGGCGGCGTGGAGATGGATCCTCGGCTCATCGCTGTCCCAAAACACCGTGCCCGAACCGATCACCTCGCGTGCCCCTTCCACTTCGTGCCAGATGGGTTCCGGCGGCATGGTCGGCTCTTTGGGGCCGATCACAACCCCTGCCTGCCTGAGACCGCCGAGGATCTGGAACCAGCCGCTGTCGATCTGCTCTTTTCGGACCAGTTCGCTCAACCCTTCCAGCAGGTCGTCGCCATGATCAAAACGGGCCATGATCACCCGTCCAATATTTCCGGTTCGATACTCCATTAAGCCACCCGCCTATTGGTTACTGTCCTCATCTTCATCTCCCTGCTTGTCAAAATTGGCAATATCCTCGGCAAATCCCTGCAAAGCCTTTTCAACCATCCCGTTGATGGAATCATCAGGGTAGTTGCCCCCGCTGTCCATGCTGCCGGCTGAAAGACCTGTGAGAAGTTCCAGGGCATCATCAACATGCTCGACGGTGTAGACCGAAAAAAGCTCTTTGTCAATGGCTTCGACCACTTCTTTTCTCAACATCAGGTGGCGTCGATTGGACGCCGGGATAATCACGCCCTGCTCACCGGTGAGACCACGCTCGTCACAGAGGTCGAAAAAACCTTCAATCTTTTCGTTGACCCCGCCGATGGCCTGAACCTCGCCCTGCTGGTTCATGGAGCCGGTAATTGCCAGCGACTGGTTGATGGCAACCCCTGCAATGGAGGAGACCAGGACACAGAGTTCAGCACACGATGCCGAGTCGCCGTCGACTCCACCGTAGGACTGTTCAAAGACCAGGCTGGCGCGCAGACTCAAAGGAATCTTTCGGGCATAGCGGGCGCCGAGGTATGACTCGAGGATCATCACCCCCTTGGAGTGAATGGCCCCGCCGAGCTTGACCTCGCGCTCGATATCAACCACATTGCCCTTGCCGCTTCTTGTCAACGCGGTAATCCGTGTCGGGCAGCCGAAACTGTTGCCGGCCAGCTGAATCACGGACAAACCGTTGACCTGACCGGTAACGGAGCCCCTGGTGTCGATGAGCCGGACGCCTTTTGCAATGGACTCGAAAAGCTGGTCCCTGATCCTTCCGCCCCGCCTTCTGGCAGCCTCCAGGGCCGTTTCTATCTCATCGCCGCTGACACAGCGCTTTTCCCCTTTAAGAGCGAGATAATTGGCCTCCTGGAGAAGGTCAAGAAACTCCCGGATATGAAGCGACAATTTTTCATAATCCCCAGCCTGTCTGGCCGCATGTTCAATCACTTTAGCCACAGCGCTGCGGTGCAGGGGCAGGAGTTCATTTTCCTTGGCCACTGTCGCCAGCAGAGTGGCATAGAGGGTGAGGCTCTCCCTGTCCAGATCCATGGCATGCTCAAAATCTGCCAGCACCTTGAACAGTGACTGGAATTCGGGATCATAGGCGTTGAGCAGATAGTAGATCAGCGGCGAGCCGATAAGTACCACCTTGGTGGCCAGCTCAATGGGCTCCGGTTCCAGGGTGGTGGTCGACATCAGCCCAAGCAGACGCTCAACAGGCTCGATCTTAATCATCTTTGAGCGCAGGGTCCGCTTCAACCCCTCGTAGGCAAAAGGCTGCCTGAGGAGCCGGTCAACATCAATGATGATATAGCCTCCATTGGCCAGGTGAAGAGAACCGCCCTTGATCAGGGTAAAATGGGTGGAGAGTACGCCCATCTTTGCCTTGTGTTCGATACGACCGTGGAGATTCTGGTAGGTGGGCAGGTCTTCATAGACCACCGGCGCGCCGTTTTTTTTGCGGCCGACAAGAACATTGACCTCATACTGTTTGAAACTGGGTGCGCTGCCCATGAGGCCGAACAGTGCAGGGCCTTCCTTGTCAGGGTGGTAGAGGAAATCATCAACCCCTTCGACGATCTGATTCTCCACCTGGTCGAGATAGCCGACCACCTTATCCCGGCCCTCGTACTTTTTCCTGAGGGTATTGACCAGGTGGGTCACTGCCAGGCGGCCGGTATCTTTTTTGAGATTACGTTTATTTTCCTCCGCCTCCCGTTTGAGAATGGAGATCTGATGGATGGCCTGCTGCAGCTCAACCTGGTACTTTTCAATGAGTTTTTCGTATTTTTTGCGCCTCTGTTTTGGCAGCTTGAGAAAGGCCTCGGTGTTGAGCGGCTTTCCCTCCTCGTCGCGGGTGGTGAAGAGGATGCCCTGTTCGGTTTTGATCACCGCTACATTATCTTCCTTGGCACGCTCCTCCACCTCATGATAGAGCTTGTCGATCCTCTGCTGCAGCGAGTCGGTGATGGCCATCTTTCTCGCCTGATAATTCTCCCCCTCGATCATTGCCGGGATTGTGGTCTTGAGGGTGTCGATCAGCTCGTGCATCTCGTGGCGGAAAATCGGGCCTTTTTCCGGCGGAAAGTCAAGGGCCAGGGGGTGATGGGGCTGTTCGAAATTCTCAACGTAGCAGCGATCAGCCGGGGTCGGTTCTTCGGCTGCCTTGCGGTTGATAAAAGACTGAATGACCGAATGCCTGCCCGAGCCCTCCGGTCCAACGACAAAGAGATTGAAGCCCTGAGACCTGATACTGACACCAAAATCAACCGCCTCCAGAGCACGGTCCTGACCGATAAAACGGGTCAGCTCCTCCACCTCCCCGGTGGTCTCAAAGGAGAACTGCTTCGGATCACAGATAAAACGGGCCTCATCGGCCTTGATCAAATGGTATGTCATATTTCCCTCACTGTTATGAATAAACAGGAAGCCTTCTCTTTTACTCTATCACAGAGAAAGCTCCCCACTCAACAGTTGGGCAAGGCTGGTCTGCCTTTTTGCGGATTCACCATTTCGTACGGCCATGGCAAAAGCCTGACGGGTGCCGACAAAAACGGCCAGTTTTTTTGCTCGCGTCAGGCCGGTATAGATCAGGTTCCTGAACAGCATCTTGAAGTGCTGATTGAGAATTGGGATGATAACACAGTCAAATTCGGACCCCTGGGACTTGTGAATGGTAATGGCATAGGCCAGATCCAGCTCGCTGATCTCATCCCGCTGGTACTCCACCTCCCTGCCGTCTCCAAAGAAGCGTACCGTCAACGTCACATCAAGGGGGTTGACCGAACAGATGGTGCCGATATCACCGTTGAAAACGCCGAGAGTGTAATTGTTGCGGCGGTGAATCACCCGGTCCCCTTTTCTGAGTATCCGCTCTCCAAGCACAATCTGCCCCTTCTCGTCCTCCGGCGGGTTGACCTTCTGCTGCAGAGTAGTGTTGAGATTAATGGTTCCCAGGCCGCCGCGGGTCATGGGTGAGAGGAGTTGAGTCTCACTGCCCGGGTAATATTTTGGAATCCATTCGGTGTAGAGCCGCTCAACAACCTGAGTGGCGGTGAGACCGTAATAGAGCGAAGACCAGGGGTGAACCTTCTTCAGGACTGAGCGCAGCTCATCGGCACTGGTTTCAGCGGTCTGCAGAATACCGAAATTAACCTGCTCATGCAGCTCACTGGCTTCCCTGCGCAACTCATTTTTGAGATCAACATCCTCTGTTGGAAAAAACAGCTGCTCCCTGCCAAATAGCGACTCGCTATCATCACCACTTTCTTCAAGGTGTTGTTTGGCACGCCTGATGAGGCTGAGCTGCTTGATGGTCGCCTCACTGCTGTCGAGAAAGAGGCAGTCTTCACCCTCCTGCCAGAGGCTTGGCGATTTAAACGGTGAATGTACCCTTGGGGTGGTCCCCTGGTTAATCTCGTGGGCGTATCGGATAATGGAAGATTGGGCGGCCTGGCGAAAAACCTGGGTAAGGGTAAAGCAGGGTACCTTCCCGCAGGCCATGAGATCCCCAAGGACATTTCCGGCACCCACCGAAGGCAGCTGGTCTTTATCACCGATGAGAACCAGCTGACCGTTTTCAGGAATCGCCTCCAATAGCGAGGCGGCAAGGCTGATGTCGAGCATGGAACACTCATCGACAATGAGGCAGTCCATGGACAGCGGCTGATCTCTGTTCATCCGAAAACCGATTCCCTGGAACTCAAGAAGACGATGGATGGTTTTGGCCTCGAGCCCAATAACCTCACCCATCCGCTGGGCCGCCCGTCCGGTGGGGGCAGCCAGGACGACCTTGTTGCCCATGGCCTGCAGCAACTGAACCAGGGTCTTGGTGGCAGTGGTCTTTCCACAGCCGGGGCCGCCGGTGAGGATCGAACAGCCGCAGGAGACAATGGCAGCAACGCTGTTTCTCTGCTCGTCAGAGAGTTGCAGCCCCTCTTTTTGCTGATGGCGCTCAAGCCATAACTGTACCCTTTCTGTATCCACATCCAGGCCACGGTTGAGCTTTAGCAGGGCTTTGGCACAGTTCAGTTCATCGAAATAAAGACTTTTTGAATAATAGCATTGAATGGTCTGACCATCGACATCCTCCATGCGGCGAACCTTGATATTGCCGTCAAGTTCCATGAGCTGAAGGTACGTTTCAAGCAGACCTGTCAGGTCGAGGTCCAGCAGTTCCATGATCTGACTTTGAATCTGGTCACGGCTGAGATAGCAGTGACCCTGGTCACGGGAAGCGGCAAGGATGTGACGGATGGCTGCGACAATACGCTGCTGGGAGTCAGGTTCAAAACCAATGGACAGCGCAACTTTGTCCGCAGAAAAAAAACCGATACCGTAAAAATCATTGGCCAGCCGGTAGGGATTCTCAGTCACCAGGGAAATGGCCTCATCCCCGTACTTCTTGTAAATACGAACCGCAAAAAGAGTTGAAATGCCGTGCCCCTGAAGAAAAATCATCACCTCACGGACGGCCCGGTGTTCTTCCCACGCATCCCGAATTCCTGCAAGTTTTTTTTCTGCAATGCCGGGCACATGAAGAAGTTCTTCGATTTTTTCCTCAAAAACCGTAAGCGTTCTCTTGCCGAAATGGGCCACGATCCTTTTTGCGGTCTTGGGACCGACGCCTTTGATCAGTCCGGAACCGAGGTACTTTTCCAGGCCGGCTGCACTGGCCGGTTTCTGCTCAACCCCCTGGTTCGCCTTGAACTGTCGACCATACTTGGCATGATTGGTCCAGGTTCCGGTGAATTTCATGGTCGCCCCGGCAAATACCCTGGTCTGGTGAACGGTCACTGTCACCGGTTCCTGGACATTGTAACACTTGACTTTCAAAACCGACCAGCCGTTCACCTCATTGTGATAGGTGACCCGATCAACTATTCCCTGAAGCGATTCTTCAAAAATATTTTTTTCCATCCGGGTGGGTGAGTGATATAGTTATTATTGAATGCAGTTCCCAAATTCTTCGCTATCATCATTATATAAATAACAGGCTGTTAGCCGAATCTCAAATTTCAAAACAAAAAAAACGTGCCATGGCGCAAAAGAATTTAAGCAACTACTTGACTAAAAATAATTCTCAAGTATGTTGTCATATACACTGTTAATGGATATAGTACGTTCTTATTGACAGCATATCCCAGTAGTTTTTTGGGTTTTTATTGTATAAATTCTTACTGTTGTTCGTTACCGGGGAAGTTTTTTCAGTGGCCAATGGATGCCAAAAGAAAATTTGACCGGAGGAATAGGTTATGACACTACTAGAAGGACTTTTATGGTTGACCTTAAATGTCTACCATGAGGCTCGTTCGGAACCACAGATCGGCCAGGTTGCCGTGGCTCAGGTTACCCTTAACCGGGCCATGAAGCACAATCTCTCCGTCAAGAACGTGGTCAAGCAGCCCTATCAGTTCAGCTGGACATTTCAAAAGAACTCCTACTTCCCCAGGGATCCAGGTGCTTTTTTCGAATGTCTTGAATCGGTTTCCATTGCCCTGAAATCACAGGATGTTACCTCAGGCGCAACCCACTACCACCTGGACTCAATCCACCCCTACTGGTCCGACTCCCTCACCTATGTCAACCAGTTCGGTAAACACAAGTTCTACAAATAGCAGAATCCTCTCTTCTCTCAATAAAAAAGCCGGTCGGAAGAAAAACTTCCAGACCGGCTTTTTTTGTTTTGCGAGGTGGCTAAACTTTGGCTGCTTTAGCCAGAGCGTCACACATCTCAGCCAGCCGCTCTTCTCCCATCTTGATGGGTACCGGGTAGACCAGAGTTCTCGACATTAGTTCAGCCGAGACAGGAAGCTGGTCACTATCATAGATCACCCGACGACGCCCTCCGGGCTCATTAAAGGGCCAACCGCTTCGTGCAACTGTGGAGCCTTCCAGCAGGTGTTCCCATTTCGGGTAGAAATGCCAGGTGTTGTCGCCAAAGTTGATGGCGCCACTGTTGTTTTCAGCCAGAACCGAATTCACCCGTTTGCAGTGCTCGCCGTCCTGGAGAAAAAATGCAAAAAAAGTTGCCGAGTCGCCCGCCTCATCAACCAGGGTTCTGAACCCCACCCCTGGAATTGCTGAGGCTGCCTCTTTCAAGGCTGCCTTGGTCTTTTTCTGGGCCTGAACCATGGAGTCGAGCTTGGCCAGCTGGGCCAGTCCCATGGCCCCCTGCAGCTCCATCATCCGGTAGTTAAAACCGATAAAATTTCGTCCCTCACCACCGCGGGCACCGGGATTTTCAACGTGATCGTGACCGTGATCCTGATACTCGGACATCACCCGCCACAACTCCTCGTCATCGGTGATGATCATGCCGCCTTCACCGGTGGTCATGGTCTTGACCGAGTCAAAGGAGAAGGTACCGCAGCGTCCGAAGGTTCCGAGGTGGCGGCCGTCGATTCGTGCGCCTGCCGCCTGAGCGGTATCTTCCAGGACCGGAATATTATGACTGTCGGCGATCTCGATAATCTCACGGACTCTGGCCTGGGCGCCCAGCATATGCACCGGGATGATGCATGCGGTCTTGTCGGTGATCTTCTTCTTGAGATCCTCGGGATCCATGTTCAGGGTCTCGTCCACCTCGGTGAAAACGGGAATCGCCCCCACATCAAAAATGGCCTCCCAGGTGGCGACAAAGGTAAAACCCTGGGTGATCACCTCGTCTCCCGGGCCAACGCCAAGAGCGGCGAGCGCCACCTTGAGAGCTGCCGTGCCCGAGGTCACCGCCTGTCCGTATCCTGAGCCGCAATAAGCGGCAAAGGCTTTTTCAAACTCGGCGACCTTGTAGATCCCCTTACGCTGGGGACCAAACTCGTACCGGAAAAGAACGCCGGTATCCAGGACATCGAGAATCTGTTTCTTTTCCTCTTCCCCAAAAATTTCAAAACCGGGCATGGGTCTGAACCTCCCTGTTAAAGTAATTTAAAATCGGAGTAACTATTCAGCTGCACTCCATCTTGTCCCATTTAAGGCTTCTCGCATAGCACAAGTATGCTTCAAAGCCTAAAATGAACCAATCTGAAGCACATCTGAACAGTTACAGTTCACTGTAAAGGGCACTACTCCTTCCTCGCCGAATAGTTACAAATCGGAAATTTAAAAATGGTGGTGGAATTAGTGCTGCCTAGCTTTCCAAGGGATGTTGAACCCTACTTGTCAAGCATCTGTTTAATTGTATTTCCCTCTTCAAGGAGGGCAATTTTAGGATGGTAGCCATCCAGCTCATCATCGGGGTAAAAACCAAAAGTGACGATTATAATGAGGTCGCCGACCATGCCTTTCCGGGCGGCAGCACCGTTGAGGCCGATGACTCCGGAACCCCTTTCCCCCTCAATGGCGTAAGTGTCGAAACGCTCACCGTTATTGATATTGTAGACCTTGACTCTTTCAAAGGGCACGATCCCGACCGCATCGAGGAGGTCGCTGTCAATGGTCAGGCTACCCTCATAGTTGAGATCGGCCTCTGTGATGGTCGCCCTGTGCAGTTTTGCCCTGAGCATCTGTCTCAACATTGTATCTCTCTCCAGACTCTTTTTTTTAAGGTACCCTTTAAATTGACGAGGTATAAAATACGGCCTTAGACAAGCGATCCGTTATCGATCAGACGGACCCTGTCAGCCACCTTCACTGCCAGGATAAGACGGCTGTTCTTATCGGCGGTCTTCACATCGACCAGACTGTCGCAGTCAACAATACGGACATAGTCAACCCTGCAGCCCGGGGTGGTCTCAATCTGTTTCTCAATTTCACCGACAAGCTCAGCCGCATCGATTGAGCCTCCGGCTGCAGCGACTCTTTTACGCCCGTGATCAATCCCCCGCATAAGACTCAGGGAGGCGTCCTGGTCTTCATCCCGCAGATGGACATTTCTTGAGCTCATAGCCAGGCCACTCTCTTCACGAACAATCGGGCAGCCGATGACCTCCACATCCATATCGAGATCGATGACCATCCGACGGATTATTGCCAGCTGCTGGTAATCCTTTTCACCAAAAAATGCCTTGTCCGGTTCGACCTGATTAAACAGCTTGCAGACAACGGTACACACCCCGTCAAAATGGCCGGGCCTTGATCCGCCGCAGAGTCCCATGGACAAGTCCCTGACACGGACCATGGACTGAAATCCGGCAGGGTACATCTCGTCAACCGTCGGCGAATAGAGCACATCCACACCAACCGTTTTTGCCATCTCACTGTCACGCTCCAGGTCTCTTGGGTAGCTGTCGAGGTCTTCTCCCTCTCCAAACTGGATGGGGTTGACAAAAAGACTGACAACCACCCTGTCGGCCTGGTGGCCGGCTGTCCGCATGAGTGAAAGGTGCCCCTCATGGAACCAGCCCATGGTGGGAACAAGTGCAACAGTCAGTCCCTCATCATGCCAGGCCCGAACCTGCTGCCTGACCTGAGAAACAGTAGTGACCAGTTTCACATTGATGCCTTGAGGCGGCCAATTTTTTCTTCCACGACAATTTTTTCCCGGCTGTTCTGCTCATTACCGGTAAAAGAGGAGAGATACTGTTCATAAACTGCCAATGCCTTTTCCTTGTCACCTTGGGCCTTATGGATCCGGGCCTGGCCGTCATAGGCCATTCCCGCATAGCCTGACACATTCTGGAGAAGCACATATTCACTCAAGGCCTGCTCTGAATTACCACCAGCCTCTTCAGCGCCGGCAATAGCATAACTGAGCAGGTTGTAGAGGGGATCTGAATCGGAAATTTTGTCACGCACCTGGCGATAACCGGCAACCGCCTCGGGATATTTCTTCACGTCCCGCAGTCCATGGGCCAGCTCAACCTGTGCCCAGATTGCACCGGGTGTTCCTGAGAAATCTGCACCGACCGCCTGCAGCAGTTTTGCCTTCTCATCTCCTTCGGCCTGGAGGGCAACAGCCAGGTTAGCCGCCGCCTTTTCCACCCTGCTCTGCCGATATGATCCGTACAGAGTGGTTACAACCACCACCGCCGCAATGACGATTGCGACAATCTTGATGGTCTTTTCATTATCTCTTAAAAAACGGACAAAAGTTGGCGGCAGGTTGAGATGATCCAGAATTCCACTGGGTTCAACAAGGGCGTTTTCTTCAATACCGTTTTTATCAAATGCACTTTGGGTGGTCATATTTCAACAAACTCCGGGTTAATCTTGTGAACAGTCAAAAAAGAGTCCTCTGCCTGCTGGGCAGCTTTGTCTTTCGAGGTTTCTGGTTTTGGTGTACAGTGTAATCGTTTCATTAAGTTTACGTAACTACTCAGCAAGGGAAACAAACTGCCCTTTATGCTGAACAGTTACGAATTTACTAGATAAAACTCGAGTCCAGTTTACACGATCGGAATGGTCATGTCCATTGTCAAAAAGGCCCGCCTTTCTTTTTCCGTTACCCTGCCAGAGTGGTTTTCAGCCCATCTATAATGGACCCTCTCAACAACCGGCAAACAGTACTGACCGTCTCCCAGCTGACCCGCTCTCTCAAGTCGCTGCTGGAAAACCGGTTCAACTTTGTCCGTATCGCCGGCGAGATCTCTAATCTCAAGCGCCCCTTTTCCGGCCACAGCTACTTTGTCCTCAAGGATAACCAGGCCCAGCTGCGCTCGGTTTTATTCAAAGGCCAGCTCCGCTACCTGGAGCGCGACATCAAAGATGGTCAGAAGGTGATCTGCCACGGCAGGATCACTGTCTATGAGCCCCGCGGCGATTACCAGCTCATTGTCGACACCGTCACCTTTGAAGGTACCGGTGAACTGCAGCAGCGTTTTGAGGAGTTGAAAAACAGGCTGAAGGCTGACGGCTTGTTTGACACCGACAAAAAAAAGCAGCTCCCTCCCTTTGCTCGTCGGATCGCCGTCATCACTTCTCCCACCGGCGCAGCCATCCATGACTTTCTCAAGATCCACCGCAGCCGCGGCTCCACCACCGATATTGAGATCCATCCGGTAAGAGTCCAGGGCAGCGGAGCCGAACAGGAAATCGCCGAGGCCATCAGACAGGTCAACCGGCGGGGCAAGGCGGATATCATCGTACTTTGCCGCGGCGGCGGCTCTCTCGAAGATCTCTGGGCCTTCAACGAAGAGGTGACCGCACGCGCCATCGCTGACTCCAGGCTGCCCATAGTGTCTGCAATCGGCCATGAAATCGACTTTACGATTGCTGACTTCTGTTCGGATCTCAGGGCAGCAACGCCGACCGACGCCGCAGAGATCCTTCTGGCGGACAGTTTTGAGCTCCGCCGGAAAGTTTTGCGACTGGAAAAAAGCCTGTCCCGATCCATGCTCAATCAACTGGACCATGCCGGCTACAGGCTGCAGCAATCCAGGCGTATGCTCGGCGACATGGCAGGGACGATCACCCACTACTCTCTGCGGGTGGACCACCTGGCCGCAAGACTCGGCCGCAGTCTCAGTCACCGGCTGCAGTCAGCAGAACAGCGCTGCCGTCACCTGAAGGACAAGCTGTACCTTCACTCACCACGTCAGCAGATCATCATGCGGCAGCAGCGACTCGATCACTGTTCAGCCATTCTCCGCCAGGAAATCCGCTCGCTTCTGGAACGCAAAACCGACCGGCTGGCAGCAGCCGGCAGCCTGCTTGATGCGGTCAGCCCGCTGGCAACACTTGGCCGCGGCTACTCCATCACCCGCAAGCCCTCGTCTAAAACCAAAACCGGTGGTGTGATCACCGACTCAACCCAGGTCCGCCCAGGTGATCGCGTGGAAGTCCTCCTGCGCAGGGGCAGCATCGACTGTCGTATAGAAAAATGCTGTTACGAAAACAACTCAAACGACAAGCAATCGTTGAACAATGAGGAGAGCAGCTGACTGCATGTCCCATTGACATCTGGCCACCACTTTACATAATTTCTCTCTTGGAATTTCTCTTCATTCCTGCACGCAATTAAGAGCTTTCAACATTACAATGATGAAATATCCGGACTAAAGCTTTACTCTGCCAACACCGAAAAAGAACGGACAGGAAATGCGTCTCACGGGATTTCCCCGGAGAAGACATGTCCCGAGCTCTGACGTGAAAAAAATGGTCATGGAGATGATAACAATCGTCGTTGTTGATGATCACCAGATGATTCGTTACGGGGTCAGAAAAATTTTCGACAAGGTCGAGAACATCGAGGTTCTGGGAGCGGCCCAGGACTCCGACAGTGCCATTGCTCTGGTGCATGAAACGCATCCCTCTGTGGTGGTGGTCGATATCACTCTGGCGGGAATCAGCGGTATTGACCTGATCAGCTATCTCAAGGCGGAATCGCCAGCCAGCAAAATGGTCATGTACACCATGCACGCAACCGCCGATTATGTCTTTCGAGCTGTCGATGCCGGGGCAAAAGGCTATGTCCTGAAGACCGACAGCCCGGAAATTCTTCAGAAAGCCATCACCAATGCCCACAGAGACCGCCTCTTTCTGAGCCCTTCACTTCCCCCTGAGATTGAAATCAGGTTGCTCACCAGCGGCGGCAGCGCTGGAAAGCTCTCCCTCAACCTCACCAGAAGAGAGGCCGAAATTGCCAACCTCCTGGCCCAGGGGTTCAACCCGGACCGGATCGGCAAGATGCTTTATATCAGCCCGAGGACGGTTCGCGTCCATCGCACCAACATCATGCATAAATTCAACTGCACCAATGTGAGCAAACTGCTGTTGATTCTTCGGGAACACTTTCCCCAGGAGGGGTAGTGGTGGAAGGAGAAACCTAGTTAGTGGAGAGACGTTCGTCCACTTCTCTGTCCAGACGATGGAGAAGTGTTGTGAGATGTATTTTTTCTTTTTTAACAGCCTGCTTGAGCTGCTTACCCCAGCCTTTCAGCATCTCTGTATCAATCTTGCGGATGTCGTTGTCCTTTGCCCACTCGGCACCTATCTTGACTCCGAGATGCTGCATAAAGGCAAGCGCCCGGGTCTGCTCTTCATCGGAGTACTTTTCCAGTACCCGCAGGGTAATTTTTTTCCAGCCGTCAAAGAAGACCACGCCTTTATAAAACTTTTCATACCAGTCACGCTCCTCCTGACCCATGGCTGCAAGAGTTGCCTGATTGACCTCAGCCATGGACTCGTCAACCAATGGTATTGTTGCCGCGCCATCAACCACTGTCTCTTCCCCCTGAACCACTCCAGAAGAGAGAAATACAATGGCCAGGAAACTAAAAACAAAAAGAGTGCGCACAGTCATCACAACGATCCTTTTTAAGTTTCTATGAGTCTGAGAATGGCATTGACCATGGCAACCGCCACCGGAGTACCGCCCTTTCTGCCAAGAGAAGTGATAAAAGGATAGTTCTTCTTTGAAAGCAGTTCCTTGGACTCGGCAGCATTGACAAAACCCACCGGGACCCCAATGATCAGATCCGGGTCCATTACACCTTTGTCAACAAGGTCCATCACGGCCAGCAGCGCCGTGGGGGCATTTCCCACTGCAACGATGCCTATATTATCATCTGCGGCCAGCTGCAGGGCTGCTTCGGAACGGGTCAACCCGTTTTCCCGGGCCAGACTGATCGTCTCATCTTCGGCTACCCGGCAGATAACCTTGCCTCCAAAGGGCTTCAAAAATGAACGACTGATCCCTGCAGCCGCCATATTGACATCGGTGAGGATATTTCGTCCTTTCCGTACAGCGGAAATACCCGCTTCCACACCATTCTTGCCAAAAACCATGTTGTCGGTAAATGAAAAATCACCGGTGGCATGAATCACCCGCCGCAGAATCTGAAATTCGCTGTTGTTAAAAGAGGTGACCTGTCTTTTGGTGCGATCAAAAAACTCCTCTTCAATAATCCGGAAGCTTTCCGCCTCAATTTCCAGGGGTTTCACCTGCTGCAGCGTTACCATGCCGACCTCTGTTGCTGTTGATTGATCATAATTATTATAATATAATTCTTATTTAAACCCTCGCAAGAGGATGAATGCAAAAAGACAATGATTCATCTTACCCGAACCGGCTCTTATTTTCTCTGACAAACTGTCCCAAACAGTTGAGTGTTTCCTGGTTTCGACCGAAATGAAGATGCACATAGGAGGCGAGACAGTTGCCGATTCTGTAGCCCTCACCCTTGCCGTTATTCAAACGGTAGGCAGTTGCCACCCCTTCAGCCATTGTCTCAACCGCAGAGTAGTGAAATTCATGACCGTACAGCCTGTCACCGCATGCACCCAGTGGTGAATCAGCGAGAAGCGCCACCTCCCTGTACCCGAGCCGCGACAACCGTTTTCCCATTCTTGTCCTGGCAGGAAAGATCCCGGTCATCCGGTGTTCTTTTCCGTCCAGGTCAACTAGGCTGTCACAGAGATACATGAAGCCGCCGCATTCGCCGTAAATCACCCCCTGCTTGTCGGCAAAGTCATGGACACTCTCGAGAAAACCGCCATTATCCGAAAGTTCAGCTGCATACAGCTCAGGGTACCCTCCACCAAAATAGAGAGCATCAAGTTCCACAGGCAGGGCTCTATCGTGGAGCGGACTGAAGAAAACCGGCTCAAAACCGTGCTGCCGGAAGAGGTCGAGGTTGTCCTCGTAATAAAAACAAAAGGCCTCATCGTGAGCCACACCGAGCCGAATCCTCTCTTCTTCGGCCACAGGAGCAGTATCCTTAACAGTGGCTACTGGTGGCCGGTCAACCCTGCAAACCTCAACGAGACGGTCGAGGTCGAGATTGTCCTCGATCACTGCAACCAACCGGTCAAGCTGTCCGCCCGGCAGTGGATCTTCGTCCCCCATATGCAGACCGAGATGACGCTCCGGCATTTCAAACTGCTCATCTCTTGGCAGAAAACCTATGATTTCAGCATCACAGTTTTCTCTGACCGCCAGCTCGATCAACTCTCTGTGGCGGGCTGATCCGACCCGGTTGAAAATCACCCCGCTCACCGTCACCGATTCGCTGAAACATTCGAATCCCTTGAGGACAGCGGCAACAGACTGGGCAGCCGAGCGAACATCGACCACAAGAACCACCGGCAGACCAAGTTCTACGGCAAGGGCGGCAGAACTTGCCTCACCACCGTCAAAAAGGCCCATGACACCTTCCACCAGACCGATATCAGCACTGGCAGACCTTCTTGCAAAAGTCTCTTTGCAGAACTGTTTGCCGCACATCCTGAGATCAAGGTTGGATGACACCTTCCCCGTCACCATCTTATGAAGACTGGGGTCAATAAAATCCGGACCGCACTTGAACGGCTGGACATCCACTTCCCTGCGACCGAGAGCTGCCATAAGTCCAAGTGAAATCAGGGTCTTGCCGGAACCGCTGGCCACCCCGCCAAGGACAAAAGCGGAAAACGATTTCATTACAAAAATCCTCCGGTAAGGTCAAAAATCGCCTTGCGTACAAGAAGCAGCACCATGACAAAAATC
>JBDLID010000074.1:0-15120 GCA_039715055.1 Thermodesulfobacteriota bacterium
GTCTCGCCGGACGTTATCCGCCGCATCGAAGATGCCCTTGACCACGAGCTCGGTCTGGTTGCCGGAAAAGAGCAGGAACAGGTTGGAGGTATTGACCGCGTCGTTGAACTGCTGGATCGCATGCGGGACAACATGGATGCCGATATTTTAGACACCATTGAAGAAAGCGACCCGGATATGGCTGAAGAGATCCGCAAACGAATGTTCACCTTTGAGAACCTTATCTCTCTGGACGGTCGTTCACTGCAGATGATCCTCCGGGAAGTCAACAACGACTCTCTAACCCTGGCACTGAAAACAGCATCTGATGAGATGCAGGAGAAGATTTTTGCCAATATGTCCGCCCGTGCCGCCGACATGATCAGGGACGACCTTGAAGCCATGGGACCTGTCAGGCTTTCAGAGGTGGAGGCAATGCAGCAGTCCATCGTCAAGATTGCAATGAAACTGGAGGAGGAGGGCAAACTGGTGCTTGGCACCGGAGGCGGTGATGAGCTTGTCTAAATTCTACAAAAAGAGCGCGTCCTTTGTACCTGAAGGGCTCGTCAATAATTCATCATCGACACAATCTGGCCAGTGGCAGCCTGACCAGACTCAACCGCCCCCTGCTCAAAGCGATACCACCGCCCCTGTTGTCCCGTCCACCGATAAAATCAATGGACCCCATAACACTGGCGGGCCCGATGATACGGTTGAGCGAGCAGAGAGCCGGACACCAGCAGACACTGGACAAAATCGCCCGGCCGAACAATCAATACCTGATTCAGGCGATAATCAGGACTTTACGCAATCCTCCTCCCCCGACATCTCTCAACAGTCGCCCCCTGCTCCTTCGTCACCACCACCGAGACCAACCCAGCCTCCTGTAGCCCAGGATTTCGATCTTGAGTCAATCCGCGAAAAGGCTTTTTTTGCCGGTCGTATTGATGGCCGACGTGAGTGTGAAGAGGATTACGAACACACGGCCCAAACAATGCTTTCCGCCTGTAAGCAGCTTGACAGCCTTAAGGAGACAATTCTGCTCAACTCTCTGGAGGAGATGCGAAATCTTGTCTTTCTCATTGCCGAAAAAATTATCAGAACGGCGGTGACGGTAGAAGACGAAACAATCACCGCCACGCTGGAGCACGCCATTCGCCTCGCCGTTAAATCGGAAGAATTTCATGTCAGAATCAACCCTGAAGATCTCGATATCATAAATGAAAGCAAGAAAAAGATCATTGATCAGGTCAGCGGTCTTGAGACCCTTGTCCTGAAACCGGATGCCACCATTGAGCGGGGCGGCTGCCTTTTAGAGTCAACGAACTGCATGGTTGACGCGACCATCGATTCACAAATCGAGGCCATCCGTGAAGAGATCATCGATCATTGCGAAAAGCTGCCACCGGCTGTGGGAAAATAAGTGTCTCTTATTAACTGCTCCATTGATGATATCGAGCCCATCCGCATCTGGGGCAAAGTCACCAAAATTGTCGGTCTTGTCATAGAGGGTCATTGCCCTAAGGCTACTGTTGGTTCTCTCTGCCAGGTTACACCGTTAAACGATCCCAAGCCTGTCCTTGCTGAAGTGGTCGGCTTCAAGGAGAACAGCGCTCTTCTCATGCCGTTGGGTGACCTCAGGGGCCTTGGCCCGGGCAGTCAAATCAGGGTCGTCAAACAGCATGCCTCCATCAAAGTCGGCAGCAACCTGCTCGGCCGGGTTATCGACGGCATGGAGAACCCGCTGGACGATCACCCTGCCCCGCTTCTTACCAATGACCACCAGCTTTACTCATTGCCGCCCGATCCCATGAAGAGAAAAAACATCTCTGAAATTCTCGGGCTTGGTGTTCGCTCCATCGACAGTTTCCTGACTTGTGGAATGGGGCAGCGAATGGGGATCATGGCCGGGTCAGGCGTTGGTAAATCAGTACTGCTCGGTATGATGGCCCGATACGCCAAGGCAGACGTCAATGTCATTGCCCTTATTGGTGAACGTGGCCGGGAGGTGCGCGAGTTCATAGAGCGCGATCTTGGCAAAGAAGGCCTTGCCCGTTCAGTGATCGTTGTTGTGACATCCGATCAGGCACCATTGCTTCGCATGCGAGGTGCCTTTGTCGCCACAGCCATTGCCGAGTTTTTTGCCAAGCAGGGAAAAAACGTCCTCCTGATGATGGATTCAGTAACCCGCTTTGCCATGGCCATGAGGGAAATCGGTCTTGCTGTCGGCGAACCGCCGACCACCAAGGGGTATACTCCGTCTGTTTTTGCAACCCTGCCCAAACTGCTCGAACGTGCCGGTCGTTTTCATAGCGGCGGTTCCATCACAGGTTTGTATACCGTTCTTGTTGAAGGCGATGACATGAACGACCCTGTTGCCGATTCTGTCCGCTCCATCCTTGATGGCCATATTGTTCTGTCCAGGTCCCTGGCCGCCCGCAACCACTACCCTGCTGTAGATATTCTCAATTCGGCAAGCAGGATCATGCGGGACATTACAACCTCAAGACATATCGAACTTGCCGGCAGGGCCCGGGATGTTCTCGCCACCTATGATGAGGCTGAAGATCTCATCAATATAGGAGCCTATGTCAAAGGATCCAATACTAAAATCGACTATGCCCTGACAAGAATTGACCCGATCACTGATTTTCTCAAACAACGTTTCGACGAAACCTCCACTGTCCAGCAGGCCATTGAAGAACTTGGTGATATCCTCAGTGACCGCAGGGAAGACTCGACTGAAGCGCCATCCGATCGAAGACAGACGAATTTCAGTGATGAAGGAGTTTGATGAAACCGTTTCGTCTCGATTCTGTTCTCAAGCATCGTAAACGATTGGAAGAACAGGCCTCCGCACGTTACACCCGCGCCAAACTTGATCTCGAAGAAGCCCGGTCCCGCCTCCACAAAAGTCAGCAGGAACGTATGGGTCTTGCTGACCAACTCAAAAAAAAACAATTAGAAGGCATAGATTGTGGTGAACTTGTCCGATACGAAACACATATCCTGTTTCTGAAAGGACAAATCGCTGAGCTGGAAAACCTTGTAAACCGGAAACAACAGATCACTGAATCAAAACACCGTGACCTTATAAACAGGAGCAAGGACAGAAAAATTCTCGAATCCCTCAAGGAAAAACAGAACAGCCAATACCGCACCTATCTTGATAAAAAAGAAACCGCCCTTCTCGATGAGATCGGTGTCGTTTACCACGACAGGGCAAAGGAGTAACTGCCCTGCCCTGAATCAAACTAAAGGCCGCCGGCCAAACCCACGTCATCCTGCCATGAAAACTTCAATGATCCTTCTTTCCTGCCTGGTTTGGTCATCTCTCACCATCGACTCCGCAATAGCCTCAGAAAAGAGTGTTGATACCAAAGCAGAACCATCTGCTCCCGCAACAGCTGCCAGACCCGAAAAAAAGACCTCTTTTGATTCTGTTGAAGAAAGAAGGATCTATCAGACCCTGCAGCAGGAAAAAGAAGGACTGCGCCTTGAAAAAAAACTGCTTGAGGAGAAGGAAAAGGAGCTAAAGACCTTGGAAGCCGAAGTCGATAAGAAGCTTGAACAGGTTAATCTCAAGATAGAAAACGTAAAAAAGATCAAAGCCGATATCGAGGCCCTGCTCACTGAAAAAAATATAGAGGAACAGAAAAGAATAAAAGAATTGAGCAAGATATACGAAAAAATGACACCTGCAAAAGCCGCCATAACCCTTGCTTCTTTAGACGAACGACTTGCAGCAGATCTGCTCGCCAACATGAAAGTCAAATCAGCAGCCCGCATTCTCGACAACCTTGATAAGGCAACAGCGGCAAAGCTGAGCCGGACTTTTACGATTACGACAACGGAATAAGACAAAATGACAACCACTCCATTCCCGGTCGCCCCCAGCCCCCCTGCTTCTCGTGATGCTTCTTTTCAAGAGGTTCAGACATCAGAAGACAATCAAGCCGAATTTGAACCCCTGCTCCGGGAGGCCATGGACGATGACGCTTCTCATCAACCTGCTGATTCAGCAGATGATTCATCAGAACAGTCGGCAGCAGTGGTTGCCACTGCTCAGGCTGAACCTCTACAACTCGTCTCATCGCAGCAGAAAACACCCCTGCCATTATCAGCTCCTCCCGGGCAGCAGGCTGTCTGTCAGCAGGTATCTATTGACGCCATTCAGGAACAGGGACTTGCCAATCTGAGTTCAACCGGAACAACTGATAACAAGGCAGAGCTTGAAGCAATCCACAAGGCACCTGAGATTCAGGTTCAAAACTCCACTGAGACCGGCCGGCCAAGGGAAGCTTTCATGGCTTCTGCCAATTCCAAAGGCATAGAGAATCACAGTGAGGCTATCTTAGCCAACCAGATTAGGGACATACTCAATCAGGCAGGGATGGATCAAAGAGTAGTTATCACCCGTGCTGACAAAAACATCCAGAACAGTAAAGAGCTGCCATCTTTTCATATTACACAGACAGTCCAGGGGGAAACCGTCAAAACCAGCATTGCAGCCGATTCAGCGATGCCCATTGGTCTTCAGATTCAAGCCGTTGTCAACCCTTCAGAATCAAACAGCAATCGACTTGAGGGGTTGCGCCATCATTTTGGAGAGCAGTTTCTCCATGCAAAAATTGACCAGGCCGGCGACAAGGGTCTCGATGGTGAACCTCAAGGCAACAGCAGCTCTGATCAGCAGGGAAACGGCCAGGGAAATCAATTCGGCAGGCAGCAGGGTCTGTCGTCCATGTTTTTCAATGGTGCACCCCTCAACACCGAGGCTGTTTCCTCGGCAACCTTCAGTGAAACCCTGAGTAGTGCAACACCATCCGCCCTGTCCTATGGAACACAAGGTCACAGCACCTTTATTCCGCCGGTTCCCCAGGGTGAGATCGTTAACCATCTCGTTGAACGTTTTGCCAATAACCCAAGACTTCAGACTTCAAAACTCACACTGCAGCTTCATCCGGCAGAGCTTGGCGAGCTGAAAATCAACATTATGGTCGAAGGCGATGCCATCAAGGCCAACATAGGGGTACAGACTCTGCAGGTTCAGGAACTTATCGATCGCAACATGAACAAACTGCGAACTGTTCTTGAAGAGCAGGGTTTTATCGTCGAAGATTTCCAGATCACCCTGAACTCTGACACCGGCGATCAGTTGGATTTCTTCCAGGAAGGGTTCCAGTCCATGGAAAATTTTGCTGATGACACCAGGTCGCAGCAGAATGAGGACGAATTTGACCTTACCCTTGAATCCACCTCAGTAGACCTCGATGAGACACAACATCTCAATCCAAATGATGAGGAGAGCGGGATCAATGTTACCGTTTAATCCCCACGAGAGGACCATGCAATGAGTTACATCCCAGGACTCTTTCAGGCACCGACTACCGAAGGGACACAAAGCCCTTCCGTTGCAGACAATCCCGCTATCATGGGCAAGCAGGATTTTCTCACCCTGCTTGTTGCCCAGCTGCAGAACCAGGATCCTCTCAACCCTGATGACCCAACCGAATTTACTGCCCAGCTGGCACAGTTCAGCTCCCTTGAGCAGCTGTTTAATCTCAATGAAGGCATGGATGAACTGGCCGCAGCCCAATCGGGCTCAGATAACATGGCGGCTCTTAGTCTGATCGGCAAAGATGTGACCTATTTCGGCTCAAAGTTCAACTATTCCGGAGAACCGGTAACACTTGGATATCAGCTGGACGGCCAGGCCGCCAGGGTCACCCTGACAATCCAGGCAGCAGGTGGGGCCGTGGTGAAGACCATAGACAGTCGTGAACTCACTGCCGGTAATCACTACCTGAGTTGGGACGGTAAGGATATGGACGGCAATGCTGTTGCCCCTGGGGATTATCATCTCACCATCCAGGCAGCCGCAGCAATTGATGGATCAACAGTGGCTGCAGCCCCACTGATCCGCTCATCTGTCACAGGCGTTGATCTCGATGAAACTGAAGGCAACACTCTTCTTACCCAAATGGGCAAGGTTGCTTTAAATGATATCATCGGCGTGTTTGACACCAATATTTCGCAACAAGGATACTCTCAAGACGGGACGACATCCAACCAATCCACCTCATCGGTCATCGAAGACGCTGCCGACACAGCGCAGACCGTGGCCGAAGCGGTGGATACAGTTACCGGTACCAGCAGTGCTCCCACGGATGAAGAGCAGCCGGCCTCAGTTAATTGACCTGAACCAGACCTGCAAAGACGGGTCAGTCGGGTTGTTTCAAGGAGGTTTCAATGGGAATTCAAAGTGCACTTTACAGTGGGGTCTCAGGGCTCAACACCAACTCTCAGGCCATGAGTGTGATCGGCAACAACCTTGCCAATACCAACACCATCGGCTTTAAGGGGGCACGAACGGTTTTTTCCGATCTTTTATCGAGTACCATCTTCGGCTCCGGCGGAGTTTCCCAGGTCGGACGTGGCGTCAACGTTTCAACAGTTGATAACGTTTTCAGTCAGGGCACCTTTGAGGCCACCGCCTCAAATACAGACGTGGCCATTGAAGGCGGTGGTTTTTTTATGCTCAAGGAAGTAGGCAATGATGCCACCTTTTATTCAAGAGCCGGTGCCTTTCGTTTTGACGACGAAGGATTTCTCGTCAACCCGGAGGGGTATCGTGTCCAGGGTAAACCCTATGACGCCAATGGCGCACTGATCGCTGGCGACCCCACCGACATCCAGGTCCAGAATACCGGACTGGTCACTGCCAATGTAACCACCGAGATGGGCCTCAACACAAACCTCGATGCCAGTGAAGATGTGATTGCGGCCCCATTTGCCTGGGATGACACCACGACCTTTAATTATTCGGCCTCCACCCAGGTATATGATACCCTTGGCAACCCTCATCTGCTGACCGCCTACTTCAAAAAAACGGCAGACAATACCTGGGACTGGTACTGGAGTGCGGAAGATTCCAACGATCCGCCAAATATACTCGGAGCAGGCGGTAACCCCAACGCGGTGGCAGGCACACTGAACTTCGATACAGATGGAGTGCTGGCCGCCGCTCCGGTCACCGGCAACATTGATGCCGGTGACCTTGCCTGGGACAATGGTTCTGCAGACACCGGTATCACCGTCACCTTTGACACCACCCAGTTTAACTCGGACTCGGTGGTGATCGCCCAGGATCAAAACGGTTTTGGAGCAGGAAATCTCACCGGAGTTACCATTGATGAGGAAGGCACGGTGATCGCATCCTATTCAAATGGCGAACAGACCTCCATAGCCGCCCTTGTATTATCCAAGTTCACAAACCCCGGCGGTCTCGAACTGGTCGGCTCAAACCTGTATCGGTCTACAGCCGAGGCAGGTCCTCCGCGCACCGGCCTGCCGGGCCCGGAACTTGGCAAAATATTTACAAACTCTCTGGAGCAGTCCAATGTCGACATGGGCCAGCAGTTTGTCAAAATGATAACAGTACAGCGTGGCTTTCAGGCCAACTCCAAAATCATAACAACGGTGGATGAGCTGCTTGGAGAGTTAATTAATCTCAAGCGGTAAGTTGTCAATATTTTGACCTTATCATTTCATCATGATGATTGCAGGGGTTGTTGGTCATGGACCGGCAACCCCTTTTATGGTCTGGCACCAGGTAAAATCATTGTCCGATTATGAATTTTTCTTAAATCAATGACCGGTTTAAACCAAAAACATGGTTGCGGTATGAATTTTGCAAAACTTAGTTTTCAGATTCAAGCCGCTATGATGAAACCGGTTGGAAATAACTCTAATTCATCATAATGGAGGGAAACTGATTGGATCTTTCAACCTTGATAGGAATGGCGGCAGCTTTTGGCCTCATGTTAATGGCCATCCTCCAGGGCGGCCCACTGACGATTTTCATCAATGTCCCTTCGGCGCTTATCGTTATCGGCGGAACCGCCGGTGTTGCCCTGGTTCACTACCCGTTTAGCGATGTGGCAGGTGCCATTGCGGTTGCCAAGAAGACCCTTTTTCACAAGAACGCCTCCATCAACGACCTGATAGTTCAATTGATGGAATTCGCCAACAAGGCGAGAAAGGAAGGGATACTCGCTCTGCAGGGCATGATGGATACCGTGGAGGATGAGTTTCTCCTCAAGGCCATGCAGATGGCAGTCGACGGCCAGGAACCCGAAACACTGAAGGCCATGCTCAATACGGAGATAGAATACATTGAGGCTCGTCATGAAAAAGGTGCTTCCATTTTTATTAGTCTCGCAGCCTATGCCCCTGCCATGGGCATGGTCGGAACGCTTATCGGCCTTGTCCAGATGTTGATGAACATGAGTGACCCCAACTCAATCGGACCGGCCATGGCCGTTGCCCTGCTCACTACCTTTTACGGGGCGGTTCTCGCAAACGTTATGTTTGCACCAATGGCCGGAAAACTGAAGAACCGGTCTGAGACCGAGGTGTTGCTCAAAACACTGATTATTGAAGGTATGGAATCCATTCTCTCCGGTCAGAATCCGAGGATCATGGAACAGAAGCTGCACGCATTCATTGCACCCAAGCTTAGAGAATCCACCTTCAACAAGTAACAGGAGTGCAAGATGGCAGAAGAAACTCAAGCTCCCGTTGAAGAAAAAAAATGCCCGAAATGCGACTGCTCCGGCGGTGCACCGGCCTGGATGGTCACCTATTCCGATCTGGTAACCCTGCTGCTCACATTTTTCGTTCTTCTCCTGTCCATGGCAAACATGGATGAGGATAAATTCATCCAGGCATCCAGCTCAGTCCGTGATGCTTTTGGCCATTATTCAAAACCGGCATCTAGCCAGTTTTCGATCCCTATTATTCCCTCACCGCCCATCTCCAAATTTGCACCCATTAAAAACGAGATGGCCACCAGGATTTATAAGCGGATCAAATCACAGATCAAGGCCTCGAAAATTCCCGAAGACGTGGAATTGATAAAAAGGGACGATGACACCATTATTTTACGGATCAATGAATCAATACTTTTCAGGCAGGGAGAATCCAGGCTCAACCCTGAATCGTACCCTGTACTGCGCAGAATCGCCGACATTCTCAGGCCGTTACCCATGCGTCTTCGCATCGAAGGTCATACCGACAATGTCCTGATCAGCAACCGAAAGATAAACAACTGGAACCTGTCTGTGGATCGTGCCATTTCAGTGCTTCGCTTCTTTAATAAGGCCAACCTGCTGCCCCTTGACCGGATGTCGGCCGTCGGCTATGGCCTGGAAAGGCCTGCTTTCCCTAATTCCACAGAACAGGGTCGCACGAAAAATCGTAGAGTAGATTTTATTCTCCGTTCAAACAATCCTTTCGCCAATGGACCATCTGGTTCAAAAGCAGGAGAAATACCGCTTTAATTTGAAACCTTAACCTCAGGGCGAGCCCTGTTTCATTATGGCAGACGACAAAGAAAAAAAAGACGGAAATGATCCCGCAGAAGAAGGCGGAGGGAGCAAGAAAAAAATTATCTTCATCGCAATTGGCGGTGTCCTCCTGCTTCTTATCATAGGAAGTGTCGCAGCCTTTTTCCTCCTCAAACCCGAGCCGGTCCCTGAAAATGAAAAAGATCCGGGTCTTGAAGTTCCGGTACCTGAGATCAGCCAGCAGGCCGAAATCGGGCCAATGGTTGAAATCAAGGAGTTCATTGTCAATATCATCGCCGAGGAAGGCAGTCACTACGTCAAGGCCTCGCTTACCCTTGAACTCGACAAGGAAGAAACCCTGGAGGAAACCAATAAGCGGATGGCCCAGATACGAGATGCCATTCTGCTTCTTGTCGGCAATAAGACCTACGAAGAGCTTCTGGATCTCCAGGGAAAAAAACAGCTCAAAGCCGAACTGCTGAGCAAGATCAATGCGATCATACAGAGCGGCCAGGTTAAATCCATTTACTTTACCGACTTTGTGGTTCAGTAGAGCCGGAGGAAATTGTTCGTGGAACCGATATTATCCCAAGAGGAAATCACCGAACTGCTACAGGTTATAAAAAGCGGCTCGCTTTCCACTGATCTTGAAAGCAGTGGTCAGCCTGCCGTTTTCAAGGATGCTACTCCGGTCAACCTTTTTGAAATCACCAAGACTCAAAGCGGCCAATCCAAGATACCGAATTTTGATATCGTTCTTGACCATTTTGCCAGAGACTATTCAATATCGCTGACCAATCAGCTGCAGCGAACCTTCAGGGTGACTCGCACCGGTATTGAATCAATGGTTTTTCATGATCTGCTGGTGGCACAGAAAAGTTCCGGGGCAATTGGAGTTCTCAACCTGAACCCACTCAAACTTGGGGCCCTGATGGTCTACTCCAAGGAACTTTCTTACTCCCTGGTTGAGACCATGCTGGGCGCCTCATCCGAGCTTGACCCCCTGCAGCTTGAAAGACCACTGACCACCATTGAGCTCAACATCCTTAAAACCGCACTTGACTGCGGCTGCCGCGACATAGACCAGGCATTCTCGGCTCTCACTGAAATCAACTCATCGCTGGTCAAAATTGAGGCCAACACCAGGATGGTGTCAATCACCGACTCGGACTCAGAAGTGATCATCGGTCATTTTTTAATTGAATCCGGTGAACTTTCCGGCACCATGAGTCTGGTCTTTCCCCTTGCCATCCTCGAACCGCTTAGAGAAAAATTTGTTCAGCTTCTTCAGGTTTCGACTATCCAGGCCAACCCCTGGGTACCGATCCTTGAAAACGAGGTTAATGAAATGTCGACTACGGTTATTGCCCAGTCAGGCACGCTTACTCTTTCCGTAAAAGACCTCATCAATCTCAAGGCTGGAGATATCCTGCCATTGAATTATGACCCGAATTCGCCACTGAAAGTACTGGTCGAGGAAAATGTGAAATTTTTTGCCATCCCCGGAACACACAATGGCAAGAAGGCAATCAGCCTGACAGGAATCTATGAGTGAGGATCAGAATTCTCTCACCCGAAATCATTGAGGACCAGAAATGGAAGAAGACATGAATGAAGAAATAAACAGCCGTCCGGACCCTGAAGAGATCAAGGAACTCCTGGAGGAAGATTCACAGGAAGTTAGTCCGCCGCAGCAGGAGAACTCTTTACAAAGTGGCCGGGGACTCGAATTTCTCTACGATGTGCCTCTCCAGATCTCCGTTGAGGTCGGCAGGAGCAAAATCCTGCTCCGCGACCTGCTGCAGATGGGAGAGGGATATGTCATTGAACTCGATAAAGCCGCCGGAGAACCACTCGATCTCTATGTCAATTCCCGCCTCATAGCAAAGGGTGAAGCCGTTATGGTTGGCGACAAGTTTGGTATTCGCCTCACCGATGTCGTCTCTGCTGCCGACCGGGTGGAAAACCTCGGCTGAGGAATTGACAAATGATCTTTCGTTACATGATTCTTACTGGAGCACTGCTTGGAGTGCCCTTTTCAACCGCCCATGCGGCCACTACCCAAAGCAGCTTTTACGGATCACTAATGCAGATGGCGTGGGGGCTCTTTATTGTCCTTGGAATCATCCTGATTCTCTACGCTATTGCCAGAAAAAAACTCTCCCTTCTACAGACAGGAGGAGACGGGACCATCAAGGTGGTCTCCACCCGACACCTGATGCCGAAGAAATCTCTGTTTTTGGTGGAGGTCAAGGGTCGTGAGTACCTCCTCGCATCAGGCGGTGACTCTCTCCAGCTTATCTCTGAAATAAAACCCGACAAAAATGAGCAGTTCTCTCAAATCATGGAAGAAACGGTGGCCTCAGGTGATAAGTGACCGTTTTTTTCATATAACTTTTCTGACAGGGACCGGTCTGCTGATTTTTTTACTAGCTGCGCCGGACATCTGTTTTGGAGTCGGTCTGCCGACCATCAGCTTTGGCGTGGAAGACGTCAACAGTCCGGAACAGGTTTCCACAGCCCTGCAGGTCCTATTTGTTCTCACCATTTTATCCATTGCTCCGGCAATCATCCTGATGACAACCTGTTTTACGAGGATCGTCATCGTTTTCGGCTTTGTCAGGATGGCTATGGGTACACAGAATATGCCGCCGACCCAGGTGATCATCGGCCTGTCGCTTTTTTTGTCATTTTTCATTATGTCACCCACTCTCAACCGCATTAATGATGAGGCACTGCAGCCCTATCTCAACGAAGAAATCAACCAGGAAAATTTTCTCAAGCAGGCTGTCGACCCCATGCGGGAGTTCATGTTCTCTCAGGTGAAAGAGGAGGAACTGTCACTGCTTGCAGACATTACACTGGATAATGAACCTGTCGACAAAGAGGATATACCGACCATGACGCTGATCCCGGCCTTTATGCTTTCGGAGATCAAGCTGGCCTTTCAGATGGGATTTATGATCTACATCCCCTTTCTTGTCATTGACATGATCGTTGCCTCCGTTCTCCTTTCCATGGGCATGATGATGCTGCCGCCGGTCATTATCTCCATGCCTTTCAAGCTCCTGCTCTTTGTCCTTGTCGACGGCTGGGGGCTTATTGCCGGTTCTCTGATAAAAAGCTTCGGAGGATAATCCATGACTCCTGACTTTGCCATCAATCTATGTCGAAAAGCGGTTCAGACAGTCCTTCTCTGTGCCGCCCCCATGCTCATTATCGGCATGGTCGTCGGACTGCTCGTCTCAGTGTTTCAGGCAGCGACCCAGATCAATGAACAGACCATGACCTTTGTGCCTAAGATCATCGCTGTCTTTGTGACTCTGCTGATTTTCTCTCCCTGGCTGCTCCAGATCATCGTCAAGTTTTCCACAGGGATATTTGAAACCATTGGCACTCTGTAGGCTCAACTGCTCCCACACGGCCAACACAATTTAAAAATCACCGGGATTATATTTTCCCATCGTCCCCTGTCAAACACCCCATGGAACTTCAACTCATACCCATTGAACAGTTCCAGTCCTTTCTCGTCTGTACTGCTCGGGTGGGCGGTATGATTGGGGCCATTCCTGTTTTTTCATCCGCCCAGAATCCTGCCAGGGTAAAATCCGCGCTTGTATTTGCAATGGCCCTGGTTCTTTTTCCGGTAATGGAACCCCATATCCCAAAAGTAAGCTTTGAACCGGGTCATTTTGGAATTCTGGTCATCAGTGAGGTGCTGATTGGCAGCATGATCGGACTCATCGCAAGACTGATTTTTGTTGCAGTTGAGTTGGGAGGCCAGGTAATAGGCTATCAAATGGGTTTTGCCGCAGCCAATATATTCGACCCTCAGAATGAGAGTCAGCTTTCACTGATCTCCCAGTTTCAAAATGTTTTTGCCATCCTGCTCTTTCTCGCCCTTGACGGACATCATCTCTTTATCAGGGTAACCGCCCACTCATTTGAAATTCTCCCACCGGGAATGCTGAATCTGCAGGGCGAGGCGGTTCCTTTTCTCATCGAGCTTTCATCAAAGATGTTTGCCATCGGTATCCAGTTTTCAGCACCGATTCTTGTCATCCTTCTTCTTTCAGGCCTGATCCTCGGTGTGCTTGCCAGGGTTTTTCCACAGCTCAACGTCTTTATGATCTCATTTCCACTCAATATCGGCATAACATTTACTGTCATAGGTTTGACATTAAATCTTGTTTTCATTCTTCTGAGACGGGAATTTGGCATTCTTGGTGAAAATATCGTCACCATGCTTCAATATCTCAATTTCACCGGTCCTCATCCCTGAGGCGGCTCTTACTTGCTTGCACAGGGTTTCCCTTTCCCGTTGTTGCAACCTTTCCACTCACACCTGTCCTCGGCTTTATTCTTGCATACTATTTCACAGAAAAAGTATCATATTCCTTCTATCAGACTGACCAGGCATGGCTGAAGAATCCCCGGCAGGCGGAGAACGCACAGAAGCGCCGTCGGCAAAACGACGACAGGATTTCAGAAAAAAAGGGCAGGTAGCGCAGAGCAAGGAGATAACCACCGCCGCGTTGATGACCGTCACACTGCTTTTCTGGCTGTTCTATATGCCGAAATTCTGGCATGGGCTCTCTGAGCTGATCTCATCAATCTGGCAGAATATTCATACAGTTGATGCTTCAATTCCCGCCATTGTAGGTCTGGGCTATTATGTGGTCCAGCAGTCAGCTTTACTTCTTGCCCCCCTTCTTGCCCTGGTGGTTATCGTTGCTTTTTTCTCTTCATTCTTCCAGTTCGGCTGGTTATTGACAGCTTACCCCCTGACCCCGGATATAAAAAAACTTGATCCAATCAAGGGCATGGGACGAATTTTTTCAAAACGATCAGTCGTTGAAATTATCAAGTCGGTATTCAAGGTCGGTCTTGTCGGCTGGGTCGCCTACTCCACTGTTCTCAACCACTTTGAAGAGGCCCTTGTTCTCATTGACACCAGTGCAGGAGTGACCATCAGCTTTCTGGCAAAAACTGCAGCACTTGTCCTTGCCAAAATTTGCGGCGTTCTCATTTTTCTCGCATTTCTCGATTTTCTTTATGTCCGCTGGGAGATGGAGGAAAAGATGAAAATGACCAAGCAGGAACTGAAGGAGGAGTTCAAGGAAAGCGAAGGTGACCCCCATGTTAAAAGCCAGATTCGCGCCATTCAACAGGAGATGGCCCGCAAGCGTATGATGGCCGAGGTCCCCGGTGCGGATGTGGTTGTCACTAACCCGACACATCTTTCCGTGGCAGTCAGGTACGACAAGAAAACCATGGACGCCCCAAAGGTGATTGCCAAAGGCTCTGGTCACATTGCCATGAAAATCCGGGAAATCGCCCGCGACAATGATGTCCCGCTGGTGGAAAACCCGCCTGTGGCGCGATTATTGCATAATTTAGATCTTGGAGCCACCGTCCCGGAAGAGATGTTTAAAGCCGTGGCTGAAATACTTGCGCATGTCTACTCATTAAAACAGCGCAGACCATAACCCAATAAGACCTGATGGAACTGATCAGTAAAGAAAACGTATTCGATCGTCTTCATATCAAAGCCCTGCTGCAGCGTAACGATGTCATAGCCGCTGTTGGTCTGGTATCGATCCTGATGATCATGATCATTCCTCTGCCGCCGCTTCTTCTTGATCTTTTTTTGTCCAGCAACATCACCATTGCCCTGCTCATTCTCATCGTCAGCCTCTACACAGTCAAGGCTGTGGATTTTTCAATTTTCCCCTCGATACTACTGGCAACCACCCTTTTCAGGCTATCCCTGAACGTTGCCTCAACACGG
>JBDLID010000075.1:0-14910 GCA_039715055.1 Thermodesulfobacteriota bacterium
CTAAACCAGCCGTCGCTCAAGGCGGTGCTCTTTCGCGGTCGCGGCCGCCATTTTTCTGCAGGCGCCGACCTTGCCAGCCTGGAGGGTCTTGCCCGGGAACCGCAACAGTTCCAGGAGGCTCTTACCAGGGGCAAGGAACTTCTGCAGCTCATTGACCTTTCACCGGTGCCAACCCTTGCAATGATCAACGGCAGTTGCCTGGGAGCAGGTCTTGAACTGGCCCTGCGCTGTCATTTTCGTTTCAGCAGCCCAAACGCCATGTTCGGTTTTCCCGAGGCGGAGCTTGGTTTGATGCCCGGTTTCGGTGGCACTCTTGTCGATGACCGCCTCAGGCGGGCAAAACGTATTGAGCTCTGTCTGTCAGGCCGGTTGATTGGGGCGGACGAGGCCCTTGAGATTGGACTGATTGACCGGATTGCAGCCAAAAAGGAGCTGGCCCGGGCGGCAGAGGATTTTCTCTCCGGCCTGGTTCAGGAGCGCTCCTCTAAACAGATCCGGGCGATTCTCACTTCCATTAACAACGGCAGACTGCTGTCGCAGGATGAGGCATTGAGGAGAGAATCGGCACTGTTCTGCAGTCTGGTCAGGGAGAGGGGGGAAGGTGGTGGAGATGACTGAATCCCCACTGCTTCTCAGGAGGGATGGGGATGTCATGCTTCTTCTTCTCAACCGGCCGCCTGGAAATGTCACTGATTTTTTATTTTTTTCTGCCTTTGAGCGTGCCCTTGAGCAGCTGTCCCGGGAAAGCGGGCTAAAGGGCCTTGTTGTCACCACAACGGGCAACCACTTTTCTTCCGGAGCCGACCTTGATGAGCTGCAGAAGGAAATTTTCGAAAAAAGCAGCGGCGAGAAGGAGATATCCCACCATTCCACCCGCATTTTTCAGCAACTGGCTGACCTCGATTACCCGGTGGTGGCCGCTGTCAGGGGGGCCTGCCTCGGTTCCGGTCTTGAACTGGCGCTCTGTTGCGACTACCGGATCGGCACCCGGACCAGCATCTACTCTTTGCCGGAGGCGGGCTTTGGCCTGATGCCCGGTTGCGGTGGAACACTGCGGCTGGTTCAGCTGATCGGCCGCAGCGCAGCTCTGCTGCTGATTCTCGGAGCTGACCGGCTCCTCGGGGAAGAGGCTCTGAAGCTTGGTCTTATCGACCGGCTTGTCCCCAAAAACGAGCTTGTTCATCGGGCCAAAGAGCTTGTTTTCTGTCACACCAAGGTGAACTGATGAAGATCCTGCTGATCAACCCGCCCCGCTCGCCCTATAATGAAATCCTGGCCCATGCCCGACCCGAGGCCATCCCGTATATTCACAAAAAATTGATCGGACCTCCCCTGGGGCTGCTTACTCTGGTCGCCGCCCTGAAGGATCATGATGTGAGCCTTCTCGAGATGAAGGGGGAGTATGATCTGCGCCCCGATGGCCCCGGTCCGGCCTCACTCACCCTTGGTGCTCTTGAAAAACATCGGCCGGATGTGGTCGGTGTCACGTTTATCGCCTCGGAATATCCGGCTGGAATGGAGATTCTTGAGGTGGTCAAAGCGTATGACCCGGTAATAAAAACAGTAGCCGGCGGCCTGCACACCAGCCTCTGCCCAGAGGATTTTGACTCCAGTGTGGTTGATTTTGTCTGTCCCGGCGTGTCGGCCCGCAGTTTTGTCCGGCTGATCAACTCGTTTGAAAAAAAAGAGAAGCCCTCACAGGTTCCCGGTATCCTCTATCGTCATGATGGCCATCTCCGGTCAAGCTCGGTTGCTTCTCCTGCCTATGATCCGGCAGGGGCTGATTTTATTCTGCCGGACCGCTCTCTGGTCCGGCCCTATCTGTCGACCTATGTGGTGGGTAAGGCCAAAGGACCGTCGACCTACGTCTTTACCTCGCTGGGTTGCCCTTACTCCTGTACATTCTGCTCCATCTGGCCCCAGTATAACCAGCGCTATCTGCAGCGGGATGTGGAATCGGTCATTGAGGAACTGAAAGGTCTTGATGAGTATGAGGTGGTCCGTTTTTCAGACGCCAACACCCTGGTCAATCTCGATTTTGCCGAACGTCTTTTCGACCGTATCGAGGAGGAGGGGATTAAAAAGACCTTTATCATGGATATCCGGGCCGACACAGCGGCCAATCATCCACGCCTCATCGAAAAACTTGCCCGCGGCGGCCTCAGAGTGGTGATCACCGGTTTTGAGTCCATTCGCCAGGAAGAGCTCAGCCGTTATAAGAAGCAGCTCAAGGTTGAGCTTGTGGAGCAGGCAATCAAAGTTTTTCATGACAACGACATCATGCTGCGCGGCAACTATATCGTTCCGCCTTCCTATGACCGTGGTGACTTTGATTTCCTCATCGATTATGCCTCAAGCCACCGTGTTGCCTACGCCGGCTACACCATCCTCACCCCTTTTCCCGGCACCCCCTTTTACGAGGAGGTAAAAGACGATATCGTTGATCGGGATCTTGCCAGGTACAACATGTTCAATGCCGTACTCAAGACCCGGCTGCCGCTGGAAGAATTTTACCAAAAAGTCAGTGATCTCTGGCTGCTGCGCAAAGGGACAGATGTGATCTGACCCGCATTTTAAAGGAGGGTCAGGTTTAACGGTGTTTCTTGGGGTAGTCGAAGAAGAGCAGTTTGCCGGACCTCGGAGCAACCGTGGACCAGGAAGAGGAGGGGAAACGGATACCGGCGATGCCGCAGGTGGGGATATTGTCGATATGGACCCCGGTCAGGTCAACTGCAAAATCGGTGATGACAAAATTGTGGCCCACCACAAAAAGCCGATTGACCGTATCCTCACAGGAGCGGACAACCCGGTAGAGATCCATGAGGTCTGCAGTATAGAGGAGGTCATCAAAGAGTATCTTCTTTTTGGCAAAGGAGAGTTTTTTGCAGATGACACGCGCTGTTTTTCGCGCCCGTTTGGCCGGGCTGGCAATCACCCGGTCTGGCAGGCAGTGGTGGCGGGCCAGCCGTTGACCCATGAAGGGTGCATCCCGCTTGCCGCGACCGTTTAAGGGGCGCTCCCAGTCGCTAAGGCGTGGGTCGGCCCAGCTTGATTTTGCGTGACGAATCAGGATAAGCTCATTGTAAGGTGACTTAGTTTTCATAGCTCTTTTTACTGATCAACTGACGGGGAAAATGTGGATCAACACTATCTAGGCTATCATGAAATTTTGATTGACGGAAGTGATTATGAGTCCTGTTGCCGTCGGGTGGAATCCTTTTTCAACAGCAGCGAACTTGTTCGTTATGACCATATTGTCATTGATGAAAAATCTTCGATTTCAGCCGCAGATGAGGATTTCCGGCAGCGGATCGATAGTGGTCTTACAGAAAACAGGCAAGTGGTTAACAAACTGATACGTGAGCTTAGCGATGAGGGTTTCGGTGAGCTCTCCGACTGGGAGTACATGGAACAGGGTTATCTGAGCAAGACGGTCCACACCCTTGCCCACCTGCTCGACGGCTTTATCGGTATTGACTCGGTCTTTTACAACTGCCTCGAGGATTCCCACACCCTGTCAGCTGTACTGCGAGCCAGGATTGAAAAAAATCCGGCAAACTACTACCTCATACGGGTTGAGGGCTTTGCCGCTGATCGAAGCCGGGCCGACCAGCTCCCCCTGCTGCGCAAGCAATTCTAATTTTTCAAGGTAACCTGAAGACAGTGGACTGTTCAGGCGAGCATCGCCTCGATGGCCGCATCCACATGGATTCGGGTGGTGTCAAACAGAGGCAGGGACGTCTGCTCCTGACGGATCAGCATGCCGATCTCGGTACAGCCGAGGATCACACCCTCGGCACCATCCTTTTCCAGTTGGTCAATGATGCGAAGATAGTCGGCGGCTGATTTGTCACCAAATTTTCCGCAACACAGCTCCTCGAAGATCACCCGGTTGACAAGCTTCCTGTCGTCCCGTGCCGGGACCAGTACGGAGAGGCCGTGTTTCTGTTCAAGGCGGCCCCGGTAGAACTCCTCCTCCATGGTAAAGGAGGTCCCCAGCAGACCGACCCGCTCGATCCCCCGGGCGACAATGACTTGCCCGGTTGCATCAATGAGGTGGAGAAAGGGAACCGTGAGCACAGCCTCGATTTCATCGGCCACCTTGTGGATGGTGTTGGTACAGAGGAGAACCAGATCGGCTCCACCAAGCTCCAGCTTTGTCGAGATTACTGCCAGCTGTCTGCCGATATCATCCCACCGGTCGTCTCTCATCATCGTCTCAAATTCATGAAAGTCGACTGAAGCCATGAGGATTTTTGCCGAGTGGAGGCCGCCGAGCCTTTGCTGAATTCCCCGGTTGAGCAGCTGGTAATAAGCCGTTGTTGATTCCCAGCTCATTCCGCCGATGAGGCCCACCGTCTTCATATTATTACCTCCCTGGTTGTTTCACTTTGATTTTCACAGTATTTTTCAGTTATTTATGAGCTGGTATTTTAAATTTTTCGGGATGTGATGTCCACAATATGTTACTCTCCTAAAAAATGCAGCAAACCCTTTAAATCGGGTAACTATTCAGCAGCACCCACATTGTGGCCGATCAGGCCGCCTCGAGTAGCACAACAAGTACGCTTCGTCAGCCTGCTTGACCACACTGCGGGCCCTGCTGAACAGTTACAGTTCCCTGCTTAGGGGCGCATCCAGCTTTACGCTGAATAGTTACTAAATCGGATTACCAGGGAGGTGGTCAGTATGAAAAAGGAAATTGAGATCATTTGCGTTTCCGACATGGAAGGTTTTGACCAGGAAGTGTATGAGCAGTCCAAGGATAAGCTGGCCAAACATTTGAGTAAGTTCGGCTGGAAGCTTTCGGACTGTGTTTTTGAGGAGGGAGGCAAGGTCTACTCCTGTAAACCGGCTGCTATCTGGTTCCTCACCCCCAACCCGGATCCCAACGACTGGGATTGAGCAGTATTTAAAAGCCGGGGGGTCAACCCCCGGCTTTTTTATTGGTGTTTTACCTTTTCCCCTCTTCCTTCCAGCGCCTTTCCAACCTCAAGAGAGTGCGAAACATCGGCTCGTCCAGATTCTGAGCAGCTCTTTGCTCCATGGCTGCTGCCATCAGCTCCGGCGGCGGTGTTGACTCTGTCGCCCGGATACAGTTGACATGACTCCTGCTCACCTCACAAACCAGCTCTTCCAGTCGATTTTCTCCGATCTCAGGCGAGATATAATAGTAGGGTGTCAGAAGATTATCCCCGGCATTGAGGACTCCTTTAGCAAGGGCATGGTCGTATAGCGCTGTGTGGGGGTAGACGCGCAGCCCTTCTGTCATGTGCACCAGGTCTTCGGGGTGGACGTGGTGTTCGATGAAATCCACTGTTTCATAAAATGTTTCTTCTGTCTCGCCAGGCCCGCCAAAGAGAAAAAACCACATGGTGGGCATCTGGTGCTGCCTGATCAGGGCTCCACTCTGCTCCAGCTGTTTGCGGCTGAAATTTTTTTTCAGGTTGACAAGCATCTGCGGACTGGCCGAATCCGGAGTGGAGTCGATCTGACTGAAACCGGCCTCCTGCATCAGATCCAGAAGCTCCGAGGTGACGTTGGCCGGATTGATCCCCATGGTGCGCAGTTTGACACTCAGGTCGCGACGGATGATCTCCCGGCAGATGGACTCACCGTGTCCGACAGGGTCATTAAAGGTGGAATCGACAAACTCGAAGGTAATGTTTTTACCGGTGAGCCGTTGTGAGGTCTCTTCTATTTCATCAACGACATTTTCCGGAGGGCGCCTGCGGTATTTTCGACCCTCCAGGTGGGGGTAGGAGCAGTAGATGCAACGGTGGGCACAACCCCGCTTGGTCTGCACCGGGTAGGCCCCCCTTTTGATATAGGGCGTGTAGTCAAGCAGGAGGTCCAGGTCGGCGTGGGGAAGCTGTTGCAGGTCAACAGATTTTCTGGGGGGTGGCGAAGATGATTTCTCTGTCTTGGTAATGATACCCGTCAGCTGGGCTGGATCCCTGCCCCGATCAAGACAGTCCAGGAGTTCGACGAGAAGCAGCTCAGCCTCACCGATGATGCCGTAATCCGCTCCAGAGAGCTTCATCAGCTCCCCGGGGAAGATGGAAAAGCCGGCCCCGCCGAGAATGACCGGGCCTGAAAACGCTTCTCTTATCGGGCTGAAAAACTTCTCCTCCAGGGCCGGGACAAAGGAAAGTCCCTCTGCCTTGACCATGTCATCGATATTACGAATGGAAACAGCAATATAGTCGGGATTGAAACCGCGGATATGATTCGCCAGCTCAGAGAGATTACTGCAGAAACCGTCGAAAAATGAAAGGTGGTAATACGGTTCGAGGCTGCGGTAAAGAAGGGCCGCACCCAGCGGTGGTACCGGGTAAGGGGCACTGACCCGGTTGCTGTTGATGATCAGAACACGTTTTTTCATTGCTGCAGCCAGGCTCAGCGCTGCTCTTCAATGAAGTCGGCGATGGTGTTGACGCTCTTGAGAATGTTGAAGGCGTGGTTCTGGTCGCTGATCACCACTGAAAATTGCTGCTGAATAGCCATGACCAGTTCCAGGGCATCAAGGGAGTCTAGATTGAGGAGGTCATTTTCAAAAAGAACCAGATCGTCATCGATCTGGGCGGGATCCACATCGGGAATCTTCAGGGTAGTGATGATGTTATTCTTAATATCCTCGCATAGTTTTGCTCGCGACATGGTGAAATACTCCATTTATTAACAGGGTTGACCTAGATTTTTTTTGCGATTCTTTTTAATCGGCCGAACAGCTCTTTTTCAACGGCGGCACGCTCAAAGAGCATTTCGCGAAGCTCCAGGAGTTTTTGTTGGCCAAGATCTCGTTTTTTTCCGATCCTGGCAACAAACAGGGAAATCTCCCGCCAGCGGTTACCATTTTCCATCATTTCTCCGGAGAGCGCCATCAACTCATCGTTGCCGATCTGTTTTGAGGCTTCCTGGAGAAAGGTGGCGTAGAGAAAGCGGAAACCGCCGCCGCCGGTTCCCCGGTCTTCGAGGATGATGTGGATCATCATGATTTCGTGGGAGAGATGTTCGACGTCTCGTGCCAGCTCCGGCCATTTGAGGATCTTGTTGCCGAGATAGCGGATACCCCTGACGCCCAGAAAGGGGGCAGGGATACGCAGCATATTGAAAACTGCCTGTTTGATTCCGCCGCGGATGGCTGCCCGGTAGTCGATCTCGGCGGGGATTGACTCAGTATAGAAGAGGAGGTTTTTCGGGGCAAACTGGCCCCTGACTGAGCGGGCCCGGGCAAGGGTCTCGGGGTCGACGCGGGCAATGGTTGGAGAGTAGGCGTCGCTGACCAGGTAGCCCTTGTCATCGCGTCCAACCACGTTGATATAGTGGGCGTTGAAGTGAGCCCTGGCATAGGAGGGGATGTAGTTCATGAAAAAGAAGTCCACCTGAACACCAATGGGAACACCTTTTTCCAGGAGCTGATCCAGCGCCTCCATCCCCTGTTGCGGAGTCTTGAACTTCCTGCTCACCATCCTGATGCCCAGACGTTTGGCCACTGCCTTTCTGATTTTTGTGGGCTGATTGCGCAGGACAAAGGTGGGGAAATCCATGGTTGGAAAATTGAAGTAACCGAAAAAGATACCTCCGGAGATTCCAAACACCATGGCTTCGGTGATATCGAGGCCAGTGTGGTTAAGTTGGGCGGTGACCGCCCCTGATTCACAGTGGGCGAACATGTGGTGCTGGAAACTACTCATTCTCGTCCTTGGTCCGGATGATGGTCCGGGAGAGGTATTGCTGAGCGGTGGAGCCGCTTTTAACAGTGGACTGTTCCTGCTCATAGTCAAAGACCTGAAACAGCATGGCCACCGGAATGGTCAGGACCTCGGCATAACGCTGCAGGAGTTTGACGCTGAGGCCGGAAAACCCCTCGGGGGTATAGTGTTTGCGCACCTTTCGTCTGGAAAGTCCCACCCGAATGGCCAGGTCACCTTCTGCCAGTTCAACCAGGTCGGCATAATAGGCAATGGGGCTGATCTGGCCGTCCAATAATTCCTGCAGCCTGTGTCCGGTGTATTTCTGACGTTTTTGCAGGTAATCGTCCAGGTAGTTGGAGGCCGCATAGGAGCCGGTCTGTAAAGGGCCGTAACTCTCATCGTCCTGCTCAACATAGAGAATCAGCTGATGCTCATGATCGACCTGCCCCTCTTTTTTTTTCACTCTCTCTGCTTTCCCCGCTGATTGACTCGAAGTATCCCGGTCTACACCAGCCTGATCTCTCTGGCTATTCTTTTGCAACTATTCAGCGTAAAGCTGGATGCGTCCCCAATCTGGGAGCTGCTGAATAGTTACATTTTTTTACATTGGCACCCTACTGTGTTTGAAAAAATCCTGCAAGCGCTTGAAAAGTTGATAACTGTCAGAAAAGAGAGGGGAAGAGAAAGGGGAGGCAGGCAACTGTTGACGGTTGATCAAAAGAGTTTGCAGAGGCCTGGAAAAAAGAACCTTTTATAAGAGACCAGCAAGAGAGGTGACGTGAAAAGTTTCACAACAGACAATGGTTGGACTTCTAGTTGATCTGTTTGATTTTTGTGTCAAGAAGGTCAATCTGGGCGGAGATGGAGGTGTCCCTTCGTTTCAGATCGTTTACCACCTTAATGGAGTGAAGGACTGTGGCATGATCCCGGTTGAACAGTTTACCGATATCGGCCAGCGACTCACTGGTATGTTTACGACTGAGGAACATGGCTACCTGGCGGGGAAAGGTGATGATCTTTTTCCGTGATTTGGATTGCATGTCTTTGACACTGATCTGGAACTGTTTTGAGACAAACTCGGTGATCAGGTCGGGAGAGAGCTGGCGGACGATGTCAACGATGGATTCCACTGCTTCCTTGATCAGTGCCATGTCGATTTCACCGTAGATCTCCGATTTGGCACGGATGGCGAGGATAGCCGATTCGATCTGGCGAACATCACCCCTGATCTGCCGGGCAATGTAGTCGACTGTTTCTTCACAGAGGTCAAGGCCATGGTTGCTGGCTTTGTTTTTGATAATACGGCAGCGGGTGTTGATGTCCGGGTTGCGGATTTTGGTGATCAGCCCGGAGGCCATTCTCGAGCGGAATTCCGAGTCGATGCCGTTAAGGTCCCTGGGTGAATTTTTGGCGGTGAGAATAACTCGTTTTCCACACTTGATCAGTGAGTCGAGGAGCTCGTTAAGCTCTTCCTGGGTTTTTTTCTTGCCGGCCAGGGTATGGATGTCCTCAACGAGAAGGATGTCGCACTGATTGTGATACTTGTGCTTGAAACGATCCATTGTGTTGTTTTTAATTTCCCGGATCATTTCAGCGGCAAATTGTTGGGCGGTCAGGTAGTGGAGCCGCGTCATCGGGGACTCTGCCAGGATCTGGTGGGCAACGGCATGGGTGAGGTGGCTCTTGCCCAACCCTGTATCACTGTTGATATAGAGACAGGGGCCGACCGAATCGTCACCGTTGGATATGGAGCGACAGGCTGACTGGGCCAGGAGATTTGAGTCACCTACCATGAATTGATCAAAGGTGTAGCGGGGATGAAGTGATTTAACACACGATTTTACAGCCGGGATGTGGGGGAGGCGGAGCTGCTTGGTTGTGGCATCATCCAGGCGGGCCTGTCTCTGCTCACAAAGGACAACCGAATGGTCTGAATCAGAGACCTGATGAAGTTTCTCTTCGATGGTCGACAGATAATGCTGTTTAAAATGGGCCATGAAAAAACGATCCGGGCAGCCAAGTTGAAGGGTCTTGTCGTCTGCCGCACACTCCTTAAGGGGTTCAATCCAGAGGTTGAAAATGTGCTCTGGCAGGTCGTCACTGAGGAGGTCTTTAATTGTGGGCCACAACATATATCTTCCTGATAAATTGTGTTCTAGAGGTGTTCTGGCCGGTTCCGGCCAGATATTCGCTGTTTTGCTGGTCATCCGGGCCAGCAGTGAAGGGGGTGGCCATGGTAAAAGCGGCCATGAAAAAAACGGAGCGTCGATTTTCAGGAAAGAATCATTTTCTGCTCATCGACGCGGTTATAAGACTCCAGATCGATAATGAAGTCAAAATCGATTTGTGGGGATTTTTTCTTTGTCTGCCCGTGGTTATACCACAATGCGAAGAACCGCTACAGGTCTGCTTTTCAAGGTCGAGTCCCTGTCCAGCCCTTATTTTCCCGGTAATTAAATCAACCGGTCTTTTTGCCCGAAAACAGGGGGCTTGGAAAAAGGCATGAAAAGTTATCAACAATTTTTCATTTTCCTTAAATTTGAAATTGCTCCAAAAAGCTGGATAAAACTAAAAATTAGAAAAAAAATTGCCAGTAAAATGCAACACTGACGTAATATCACAGACTCCAGCTGATAACCGGTAAAAAAAATAAAATTAAGGTCATTTTAATTGCTGGGACCAGTCATCCGTTAATGGACTGCGTTTCGCTTGGCAGGCTTCACCATGGGCAGATCCTTGGGGCGCAGGAGATGATGTATCTGTCATCACCTACTTGGGTCTGTAAAGAAGCAACATGGCCAATTTTACATCTTGTCTTCGGGTCATATTTGAATGTTGTTCAATCACAACATCCCAATATGACCCAAATCTAAGTGTAATATCAGCCATGTTATTTTTTTATAGACCCATTTTTTGTCCCGATCTGTTGGGGCGGGGCAATGAGGTAGCCCTGGATGCCGTCGAGGTGAAGGTCTCTTAAGATGGAAGACTGCTCTTCAGTTTCGACCGCTTCGGCAATAACCGTGATATCCAGGCTATGGGCAACACTGCACAGTGAACTGATGAAAAACGACGAATCATTTTCTTCGGCCTTGATTTCAGAGGTGTAGGCCCTGTCGATTTTTACATATTCCGGTTTGAGTGACTGCAGATAGCCGAAGTTTGAAAAGCTCTGGCCAAAGTGATCAAGGGCAATGTTGTGCCCCGAGTCTCTGACCTGGTCGGCAAATCGTTTCAGGATTTCAAGGTGCTGGACAGCACCGAATTCCGCAAATTCGAGGACCAGGCGGGGAGCGGAGGGAGGTGTGTTGTTCAGCGTATGGAGCAGCCATCCACGAAAATCATCATCACCAAGAGACGAGGCGGCGATATTGACCGCTACGATCGGAGTCTTGTATCTGTCCAGGTCGATCACTTTGGAAATAACTATTTTATCCAACGCTGAGACCAGGCCAAGACGTTCAGCCAGCGGCATGAACATTCCTGCGCTGATAATTTCATCATTCTCACCTCTCATCCTGGAAAAGATCTCCTGGTGCATGACCCGGTCTCGATTGGAGCACCGCACCGCGGGCTGGCCAAAGAGCAAAATGGCCTTTTCGGAGATGAGTTCGAGGAGTTTTTCCTTCCACTGATGCTGGCCAAGGACACGTTCCTCCTCGTCGCCGATTTTTTCCAGGCGCAACGTATTGGGGCCATCCTGCTGGGCACTGCGCAGGGCATGGTCGGCACCTGAAAGCATATGGTCTATGGGGGTCTTTCGGTCATAGATGACAATCCCGATATGGGCGACGTTGTCATTCAAGGTGATTTCCTGACTGGCCAGGGCGGCAAGTTTTTTCAGCAGTGAATGACCAATTTGCTCTGCGCCTTCGGGGGTAACATCGGGCAGAAAGATGGCAAAATCGCCACCGGTCATTCGGGCCAGGGCGCAGTTGGCTACATCTGCAGTTTCACTCTGCAGCAGCCTGGTGACATGAGTCAGGAGCTTGTCGCCGGCTTCGAAACCTTTCTCCTGGTTGAGCTCTGTCAGGTGGTGGATCTCGAGCATGAGGAGTGCTCCCTTGACAGCAACCCCGCCCCGGTCCATCCGTGTCTTGACCTGTCCTTCAAAGTATCTCCGGTTGCCAAGTCCGGTGAGGGAGTCACGGAAGGCCTGTTGACGCATCCTCTCGGCAATCTGGACCTGTTCAATGAACATGGCTTTGACCATGGTGGTCATCCGGTTCATGGCCTCAACCATCTGTTTTAGTTCTCTGGTCCGGGGAATGACTTTCTGGACCTCGAAGTGCTTCCGGCAGAGACCGTTGGCCTGTTCCTCCACCCGGGAAAGGGGTTTTAAGAGAATGCGAAGACCTAAACCGCCTATGGCAAGGACGACGCAGAAGATGACTGCAAACCAGATGGTCATGTGGATGGTCTCGTCCCACAGGGTTTTATAGGCATATCCGGGATGGCTTTCAACGGTCAGGCGTCCGGCCTGGTTCCAGCCTGAACTGAGCAGAGTAGCTGCCTCAGGTGTCTGGAGGGGAATGAGCTCAATAAACCAGGACGGAACCCCTTCGATTTCAACCTCGAGGAGTCGTTCCAGAAGCAGCTTGTCATCAACATCATAAATTTTTACTGCCCTGTAGTAGCCGGGATCAGCAATGGCATTGACCATGGTTTCCACAACCGGGAAGTCACCCTCGTTGAGATATGGCTGGATAGAGAGGCCAAGGGATGTGGCGGTATCCTGGGCATGGGATTCCAGCTGGTTGTTGAGAAAAATCTGGGTATCCTTGAGTTTGCCGAACCAGGTGCCGGCAAAAAGGAGAATAAACAGGCCGCAGGCAAAGATGAGAAGTTGACGATAGAGTGTCATGTGTTGAACGAGCTCCCTTTTTTCAGGTTTGCCTTAAAGTTTTCTATTCATTTATAACTGCACTACTTCAGACTGTCCGGCATGCGGCTCAGCACATTGCGCCAGCGCTTGAGGCGGCTCTGTGAGTCGCCGACATATTTTCCGCCGCCGCGCTGTTTGGCCAGCCAGAGGCTGGAGCCGTTGAACCGGTAGACGGGGAGGAGATCTTTACGTTTTGTGGCGGGTTTGATTACGGGGTTGATATTGTCAAGGATGAGAGGCACGCTGTTTGGTTGCTCGTAATAGGCAAGCACCATATGGGCCTCGTTGAGCTCAAGGGCCTTGACGTAGGTGAGAAACAGTTTTTTTTCGGCAACGCCGATGGCACGCAGGGTAAAATACTTGGCAATGGAAAAATCTTCGCAGTCCCCGGCATCGATGGCCAGGAATTCAATGGGGGTGGCCCAGTAGTCCTCCTGCTTCCAGAGAAGGCTGTCACGAACGAATTGGTTTTTGTTAAAAAAGTCGTTGACCTTTTTCAGCTTCTCCATGTCGCCGCCGGAGCTGTCTCCGGCGATAAGCTGTTCCCAGTTATGGAGGCGGCGGACCGCGCCTCTGCCGTATTTCTGTTCAACCTTTTGGAGAATATCCTGATCCAGGGTAAAGCGTTTGGATGAGTAAACTTGACCAATAACAGTGAAGACAAGGAACAGGACCAGAAACCAGGACCATTTGGCAGTCCAGCCCCGGTTACGCCTCATCAACTGCAATGGCCTCTTCTTCGCAGAGCTCCTCGCAGGTGCGGCAGCCATGACACTCTTCGATATTGACGATCACTGCCTTCTGATCCTGCAACTCGTAAACTTCACCTGGGCAGCCGTCGACACATTCACCGCAGCCGTTGCATTTTTCTTCATCCAAGGTGATCTTCCACATGACAAACTCCTTTTAACGATCCTTCTTTAGAGAGAAACTCTTGAAAATTCTATCAACGGCGCTCCGTTCTTGCAAGCGCTTCTTGATTGAAAGGCGTCCTGGATTCATGGCAGGGGGCTTTGGGGTTTATTTTAGGTAAAGAGATTGTTTCCGGTATTGCTTCCCACTCGTTTTCAGTCATCATGGCGATGGGGCTGGTTGCCGTAGGGGTGGATATGGTGATGACTGTGGATCTGTTCATGGCCGCAGTGACGGACGAGACCATGGTCAATGGTGTAGAGCACAGAAGAGGTCTCTTCGAGAAAATCCCAGTCGTGGGAGATGATGATGTGAGGCAGCTCAAGCCCTTTGATGATTCCGGTCAGCTGGATTCTGGTCTGCGGGTCAAGGTTGTTGGTTGGTTCATCAAGGAGCAGCAGTTTGGGTTCCATGGCCAGGATAGTGGCCAGTGCCACGAGTTTTTTTTCACCTCCTGAGAGGTTGTGGGTCAGTTGGTCCTTAAAATCACCAATACCGAGCCGGGTCATGGTCCTTTCAGCAACTGTCCGGGCATCTGCACCGGAGAGGCCCTGGTTCAGCGGACCAAAACAGATATCTTCAAGAACCGTTGGTGAAAAGAGCTGGTCATCGGAGTTTTGGAAGAGAAAACCGACCTCTGAGCGCAGGGGACGAAAATCTCGCTCATGGCACACTTTTTTTCCCCGGAAAAAAAGTGTGCCATGAGCGGGGCGAATGAGGCCGACAATGAGGTGCAGCAGGCTGGTCTTGCCGCAGCCGTTTGGTCCAATCAGGCCTATTCGTTCCTCATCGATGGTCAGATTCAACTCCTTGAAAAGGGGGGAGGTTGACCCGGGATAGGAAAAACAGATGTTTTTCAGTTCAATGAGCGGCGGTATGGTCATTTAACGGTCGGCCCGGAGGCAGTGAAGAAAACATGGTGGTTAGTCGAAACTGTCTGGTTCAAGGTACTGTTACACCGCTGAGCGGTCAAGGCCTTTCTGGTCCTTTCAACCGGTGTCGGCAACCACCGCTCATCTTGAAAAGACAGGGGTACCCTGCTATGATCCGGTGTCATGAATGAGACCGCGGTTCAGCTCGAAGTGATTGGCAGGGTGCACTCCTGTTTCACGGAAAAATTCGGTATTCCCAGGCAGCCCGGCAGGGTTCCAGCCTCCAGGGGACGGATTGAAATGATGGCGCCCTTTGATCGTGATGAGATGTTCAAGGGGCTGGAGTCATTTTCCCATATCTGGGTTCATTTCCTCTTTCACCAGCTCCATGGGGGGAAGTGGCAGCCAACAGTCAGGCCGCCCCGCCTGGGAGGGAAAACGAGAGTCGGTATTTTTGGTACGAGAAGCCCCCACCGCCCCAATCGGCTTGGCCTGTCAGTGGTCCGGCTGGTCGGTGTGGTCAGGGAGTCCGGCCGTCTTTTCA
>JBDLID010000076.1:0-14818 GCA_039715055.1 Thermodesulfobacteriota bacterium
ACTGCTGTCTGAGGCAGGAGGTGACATGCGACGCTGCTGCAGACTCTCCGGACTGTCACGGGCCAGACTGTACCAGTTGATCAACAAGTACCACCTTTCCGGTCGAGCCTAGTATCACGTCAATGATGAAATGTCATATGTTGCGCAGAATCTCTTTGCGCTGGCAAGGAGCAGTTTGATGAGCATAGCAGCGCTATGTGATTCAAGCTTTAAACACATTAAAGGTGGCCTGAAGAGTTGATGGGCACCAGAACCTGTTTTCTTCCCCTCTTTTGGTAGCTGGAACTCTTTTTACTGACTGCCAACAGGCTCAGTGTCAATTTCTGAGCTTTTTCCATCTCCCCACTTTTCAGGGTACTTTTCATCTATCGCCTGGTCCACAAAAGTGGACAGTTCTACTTTTGCAGACAGATTTTTTGAGTCTTGTGCCATCCCAGGATGCAGTTCCTCTTCATCAACAGACTGGGATGATAGGTTTTTATACTCCACAGGGCGATTTTACAGCTCTGGCACGGTTGGTGCAAAATACTTTTATGAAACCATTTTATCTTCATGACTGGAAACTTCTGATCGGAGCATCAGCATGAACGTCTTTTTTTACCCGGCAATTTGTTCTAAAGAGGCAAAACGTTGCTTCCAGACGTTGCAATCCAGTACAAATTTACCTTCCATGATCTATCTGCCGGGAGGTTGTCGCCTTAACTCTTCACAATGTCTCAGCCTGCGGAGCGGCGATATCATGATCCTCTTTGCCTCTGATTTTAATGACATTGAGGAACTTATTAATCTCAAAGAGAAAATTGAGGATTTTCGAATTGTCATTGTAACCGGTGAGGAGTGCAGGGAGAATTACCCTGAGAAATATTATAAGTTAAATCCTAGATTTATTACATCCACCCGGGAAATGGATAGCCTGGTGACGGTCTTGAAAAATATGACCGAATAGAGCGTGGATCACATGACAAATGAAGTTGAGGAGATCAGTCGATGCATGAAACTGAAAACAGCAGAGGAGCGGGCGGTTGTGCACCGGAGTTAACGAATTATCGAACCCCTGCAGATAAGGATTCTTCGGAATCCGGCCCCGCCATCAAGGTCTGTCCATACTGTGATCGGGTTAAGGATGCTTCAGGAAGGTGGATTTCAAAAAATTTTATTGGCGCGCAGTCGGCATCAGCAAAAATTATGCATCATATCTGCCCGGAATGTTTCAACAGAATGAGACAACAGTGGGGCAGCAGTCAGGGAAGTGGTGCGTGACAAGCATTTTTTTTCTGATTGAACGTGCTAATCTGTGTTTTAATTGGGGTCAGAGTAAAATCTTTTAATTTTACTCTGACCCCAATTAAAACCATTTGGAGAAAAAAGATTGGATGACAACCAGATACCGGTCGCAGTCCTCAAAAAGATTGGGGCCGTGGTATGTCTGCGTGTCGGTTCAGGGGAGCCGGCGTACAGTTTCACAGGCTTTTTCACCGGCAGGCAAGGGCTGCTTCTCACCGTTGCCCGGGAGGTGAGTGGTCATGAGGTGGTCCGGGTTCTGTCTGCAAAAGGTGTTGCTGCCGAGGGGAGGATCCTCAAACTTGATTTGGAAAATGATCTGGCCGTCATCAAGGTCCAAGGGTATCAAGGCGCGAGTATCAGCCTTGAAGATGACCGGAGCAAGGTCCATATCGGAGGGCCCGTTTTCGGTTTTGGTTGTCGGGAGGATCAGGGTGCGACTCCACTTAGGGGGACAATTAATGGCCCTGTCCGACGGGTGGGAAAATTTCCTTTCTGGCAGATGAGTATGGAACTTGTGCCGGGCAGCAGCGGGGCTCCTGTTTTTGACAGTGAAGGTTATTTTTTGGGGGTTGTCAAGGGATCGTACCTGGGGACCAAAAATGTTGGTCTCCTGATTCCTGCAGACACCGTTGTCAGGTTCATGAGTTCATTGGGGTTAGAGTAAAAATAAAAATTTTGATTTTACTCTGACCCCAATTAAACTAATACTTCCATATCGGGACAGTCACCATCTAAAGCGTACTTTTCAAATTTACGGCAGTTCCACGTTGAAGCTAAACGTCTGCGAATCCATGAATGCACCGTCGCTATCCGCCGCTCCTGAAATCGTGACATTCATCGTGTCAGGTGATCCTGACGTACAGAGGAGTTCTGAACTGTAGTTGACGACCAGAATTTTTCCGGCAGAGGTCCAACTGGGGGTGGAGCCACTCCATTTGGGGTCATCGGCGTTGGTGTGCGGTGTCGAAAAAACGATTCCAACTGAGCTGGCTGGATCCATTGCCTTGTTAAAAGAAAACTGGAGCTGGCCACCGTCACAGGGGACGGTCTGGGCGGATCCCTGTGCAGGAACTGTGGAGGTGATTTGCGGTTTGACGACCGGTAACCCCGTGTCACCTCCTCCACCACCATCTCCACCGGTGTCGGTGTCACTTCCACCTGAGTCACCGCCGGAACTTGAGCCGCCAAGGGCGAGAGCAGCCACGCCGGCGATAGCTACGCCGCCGGCAACCCACAGCCAGGTGTTGATTGAATCGTCTTCAAATTGACCGTCATCTCCGTTGGGCTGGCCATTGCCGCCCGCTGCCATGCCCATGCTTTTCAGTTCGTTGAGTGCGTCGTGGGCCAGTTGCAGTTTCGGGTCCTTGCTGATTGCCTGTCTGTACATGGCCGCAGCCTGTTCATACTCACCCCTGTCGGAATGATCGATGCCGATAAAAAGTGCGGTCAGGGCTGCAGAACTCTTGGACATGGGGACCTTGAGATCTGCCTTTTCTTCATCAGTAAGATAGATTGAGAGCTGGTCGGTGATTGAAAAGAGGATCTTTTTTTCCATCCGGACCAGGTTATCAGTTTTTCCACTGGTTGTCGGGAGCTTGGCCTTATTGTTGAATGAGACATCAATGACATACGGCTGCAGTTCCAGCGGTGCTTTCATCCCGGTCAGTATAGCGCCTGAAGTGAGATTGTATGCACCGAGCAGCCGACCGATTTTAGGAGCATTTTTTGAGGTGATTGGTGCGGAAGCGTCCAGCTTCATTTCATCAAGAAGGGCCTGGAGTTTGATTCGTTCAATCACCTGGATGGTATCAATTTTTGAAAGATCATAGCTCAGCATTACGGCAAGACCTTTTTCCAGGGGGTTAAGTTCAGGTTTGCCCGTTTTGTTGGTGTAATAGAGTACTGCAAGGGTATTGGGAGAGGCAATTTTTGAAATATCCTGATTAAGGTCAGTTTTCTCAATTACCTGCCTGGCCCAGGTCCTCTCATTTTGAGTCATGACCTGACCGCCGTAAACCATGCTGACGCTGTAAAGCCAGATTGTCAGGATAGACAGGGTTTTGAAAAGAAAAGTCCGTTTCATTGAGAGTGCTCCATAGAGTTACATTTTTGTTTGGTATTGAATATTACATTCAAGAAAGAGAAACAAGATCTTTCGATTCTAAACGAAACTTTCCGGTTTTCAAAGATTCTTGTTACTGTTCAGTGCGATTTAATTCAAGAAATCTCATGAGTCAACTGTATGTGTCGTACAATACTCATATGGTTCTATTCAGCGGATAGCTCGATGTGTACCTGATCAGGGTGCTGCAAGAAGGGGGGAATGGCAGATTTTCCGGGCTTGTTTCTGTTTGTCTGGTGCCGCAGAAATGAACCACAATAATTGCTGAGCCACCTGTAAATACAGGCTTGTTGAGATAGAAATTTTACGAAAAATGATCGCACTGGCAGTGGGTTAATGAAAAAATGTCATTTTTCCCAATAAACTGATGACTTATTTTTTTTTTTGATATATACCAAAAAATGTAGCCAATGTGTTGAGTAAGGCTTGTTGAATGTTGAGATGGAAAAAGGCTGTTTTGTACAGACCATTCATTCAGGAAGTATTGCCACACCAGTAAATGTTTAGTGTCCATGATGTCAATTCGGTCAGGAATCGATTGCAGATGGATACCAGTTTGAAACAAACAAAAGGGAGTTAAAGGGTATTATGTTACAAGGCACCGTGAAGTGGTTTAATGAGTCCAAAGGATATGGTTTTCTGGAACAAGAGGATGGAAAAGATGTATTTGTACATTACTCCGCTATCCTGGAGGAGGGCTTTAAGACCTTAAGCGAGGGACAAAGGGTCCAGTTCGAAATTACAGAAGGCCCGAAAGGTCCGGCAGCAGCCAATGTGACCAAAGTGTAATATAAAAGAAAGCAGTCATCCAAGGGAGGTTGTGGCCATTTGGCCCAACCTCCCTTTTTTTTTGGCCTGGAGCGTGTCGAAGAATTGCTGTTTTTTCAAAATCAAGGAGCAGATAAAATGAAAAAGAGCAGCATGTGGTTAATATTTCGGAATTTTTTATTTTGCTTGTGATGGTGAGTCTGGGAAAAAGAGGGTTCTCTGAAACACTCCTGGATAATGGCAGTGGCAAAGATAATTATTATTTCGAAGACAGAAGGCTGACGTGTTAAAATAGTAAAAGCAGCTGAAACGGGGTAGTGTAGTGGTTGAGAAAAGCGTTTCCCGTGGGAATTGACAGGAGCAGTGCATGGAAGAACTTTCAAAATCGCACCGGGCGCGTCTGGCCATTCGGACATTCAAGATTATTGCTGATGCCCTGACTCTGCGCGGTTACTATAAGCCTTCCGGCCGATCCGGTGCCAAGCTGGAGGAGTCGCTAAAGCTCTTTGAGCCTGAGATTTACGGCACCATGGCCGATCCCAGGATCGTAGAGCTCAAAGGCCTCGAATACGTCATTGACCGAATGCCGCGTGGTATTGAAAAATGTACCCGGGTCATCCTCACTGCCAATGAGGATTTCAGCCACACATCGTTTACCAGGGTCGTTCCCCTTAAAAGACGTCGGGTTTCCTGGGTGGTGTCGGAAAATGAGATCTGTTTTGTCATCAGCCGGGGGCTGTCTGAAATCTACGATGTCCTGACCCATATCACTTTCCTCAACATCGAATCACAGAAACTGCATAATCACATCTGCAGCTCAGACGGCGGCTCTATCCAGGAGTGGCATGATCTGGCAAAGGCCGTTACCCAGCCAACCGGGCTCAAGGGCACCGAGCTGGACCAGGCCCTCTGGAACCTGTCCATTATTCTTGGCAGGACCTATGAAGAAACCAGGCAGAGTTACCTCTCACTGGAGGAAAATCACCTCAACGGCAATCACAATAATGGACTGTTCTCCATAATTTATGCTATGGGAGAGCGGATCTGCAATGAACAGAAGTCGCCCGATGACCGGCTTACCGTTTTTTTTACACCGGCCCTGCAGGAGATGATCGGTCATCATAAGTATGCCTCTGACTGGGCATTTTATGTCAAAAAACACCTTCATGAACGCAATCTCCAGAAACGACCGCTGCATGTCATCAGCGCCAACATGCACTCAGTAGCCAACCTCCTGTTTGGCAGCGGCAGCCTCAGGGAGTCGGGCGAGAACGTGCCTGATAACCTTTATGAGATGATTTTCAAGTTGCGGGAGCTTGATGTTGACGTCAGATCCTATGGAGAGCAGCACGGTCTCTGTTATGTCAGGGATGACTCGGGTTCCAATATTGATGTGATGCTGATTGACACCACCGGCCTGGATCCCGCTGATATCCACCCGGCTGTCGGGCTTGATCGGGAATACATCGAAAAAGAGCAGCCGGTCATCGTTGTTATGGATTATGCCTTCGGCACCCAGGCCTTTGCCGTAATGGATGAACTCCTCAGCCCCTACCAGCTAGACGAGAAAATCATTACCCTTCGCTTTGAGTCCATCGCGGTGATGGGAAAGGCCGGAATCCTTCCCGGCAACAAGGGCGATATCATGCTTGCCACCGCCCATGTCATGGAGGGGACGCCAAACAACTATATTGTTGACAATGATCTGCACGTGGATGACTTTCCCGGCGTGGAGGTCTATCGTGGGCCGATTGTCACTGTGCTCGGCACCTCACTGCAGAATCGCGACGTTCTGGAACGTTTTCACAGCTCCAGCTGGAAAGCGGTGGGGATCGAGATGGAGGGCGGCCATTATCAGCGGGCCATCAATGCCGCCATTATCCAGGGCCATATCCCTGATTTTGTCAAAATCCGCTACGCCTACTACGCCTCTGATAACCCTCTGCGAAGTGGACAGACCCTGGCCTCCGGCCCCATGGGAGATAACGGGGTCAAGCCAACCTATATGATCACCAGAGTTCTTCTCGAAAAAATCCTCAATAATCCTCAATAATCCTGATTAATCCCAATGCGTTCTTCGGAAAAACAGGGGCTTGCCTCGGTCTCACCCTGGGTCCTTGCAGCGGCCTGCGGCCTGCTCACCATTATTATAACGGTATTTGCGGTCAACAATTATCGCCGGGAAAAGGCGTTGATGACCGATGTCCTGCTGGAGCGCGGCGCCACTCTGATTCGTTTTGTCACCTCCGGAGCCCGTGCGTCTCTGATGACCGCCCTGCGGGAAAACCGTATCTCCGGGCACCGGCTGGCCGATCATGTCCATTCCATTCTCGAGCACGGCTCTGAACATCCCGGAGTTCATCATATCACCCTGATGGACACGGCAGGCCGAATCCTTGTGAGTTCAGATGAAGAGTCCATCGGTAAGGTGCTCGATGAGGAAACGCTCTTGTTTATCAAGACCCTTGAGCTCGGAAAGGACGAACCGGGCAAGTTTCACTATCGGATGAATGACAAGGACAAGACTCCGTCGTTCCAGGTGGCGGCATTCTTTCGTCCCATTGACCGGAGAAGGTTTGTTCAGCGCTTTCCAAACCATCCAATGATGATGCGGGGGCTGCCCGAGATTGACCAGGTGTTGCAGCTGCAGTATTTTATCCTGGTGGAGTTGGATCTGGCCCAGTTTAACAAGGCGGTGAAACGGCAGCGTCTTCAGATTGTTGTCCTGTCCGTGGTCCTGCTGCTGGTAGGCATCGGCGGCTGGCTTTCTATCCTGACTCTTGAGCGGCTGAAGGGGTCGCAAAGCCGTTTGAGCCAGGTGCGGGCCTTTCGTGACAGCCTCATCACTTTTCTGCCGGTGGGATTGGTTGCCACCGACAACAGCGGCAAGATCCGGTTGTTCAATCAATTTACCGAGCAGATCTGTTCAGTCAGCGAAGCAGAAGTACTTGGCCAGTTACCGCCCAAGGTGCTGCCCCGGGTCATCAGTGAACCGCTGTCCACCAGAGGGCAGAAAGATGATGGTGACAATGTCTATTTAAAAGAGGTTGAACTGTTTGATGGCAGGGGGAAACCGTTAATCCTGCAGCTCACAGCCCTTTCCGTGGTTGACAGTAAAGGGGATTTTGCCGGGCGTCTGCTCCTGATTCAGGATCTCAGCCAGGTTAAACGGCTCCAGGCCGAAGTAAGGCGCAATGAGCGGATGGCTGCTCTTGGCAAGATGGCTGCAGGGGTTGCCCATGAGCTCCGAAACCCGTTGAGTTCGATCAAGGGGCTGGCGGTACTGCTTGGTTCGAGATTTAAGAAAGAGAGCAGTGACTACCAGACCGCCCATATCCTCACCGAAGAGGTGGACCGTCTCAATCGCTCCATCAGTGAACTGCTCGATTATTCACGTCCCCACGAACTGCAGAAAAAATCTTGTGATCTTGGTGAGGTGATCAGTGAGGCATTGACCCTGATCCGTGTCGATGCGGAGGCGGCCGGTGTTGAGATCGGTGCTGAGTTTGACGCAGGGTATCCGGAGGTGGCGGTTGACCAGGACAAGATCAAGCAGGTTTTTCTTAATCTCTTCCTCAATTCTATCCAGGCAATGGAGTCAGGAGGGGAATTGCGGGTGGTGCTCGATGAAAGGGCGGGCAGGCTCCGCTGCAGAGTGAGCGATACCGGCTGTGGACTGGATGCCGTGAGTCTGGCAAAGGTTTTTGATCCCTACTTCACAACAAAGCCCCAGGGCACAGGCCTGGGGCTTGCAATGTCAGCCAAGATCGTGGAGGAACACGGCGGCACCATCACCATGGCATCGGATCCGGGCAAAGGGACCACTGTCACCGTGATCTTAAGCTAGTTCGTTGGAAGAACCGCCTTTTTCCGGCAGTTCCGGGGCTGGCGGTGTCACGCCACCGGCTGCGGGAGTGGCAGCGACCGGCTCCCTGCTGAACAGTTGAGCGATTTTGGCAATCAGTACCTTGATCCCGCGCCAGATTTTGGGCAGTGCCCAGATGGCGAAAAGGATAAAGAGAACAAAAAATGCCAGGAAAGCGAGGGGGTAATGGAGCGCGGCCCAGAGGCCGCCGATAACCAATACGTCTTCACTGAGTGAGGCCGTCCAGTTGGTAATCGGTTCCGGTGAAGTGTTGATGAGAACCCTTGAGCCGGCCTTGATGGCATGGGTGGTAGCTGAAACTCCGCCGCCGAGGATACCAGCGACAATAACCATTGCCGGATTCACCTCACCGACGGCTCCGGCGGCCAGCAGGACGCCTGCCGGAATCCGGATAAAGGAGTGGATGGTGTCCCAGCCGGTATCGACGCCAGGCGTCTTGTCGGCAAAAAATTCAACAAGGTACATGAGGCAGGCGGCGCTGATAACCATCGGCTGCTGGAGTACCTGGAGCTGTTCGGGAAGGACAATGTTACCGGTTGCGCCAAGGATTCCGAGAACACCGATGGTGGCGTACAGGTTAATCCCGGCGGCCCAGGCTGTCCCCATTGTCAGAGAGATCGTTGTAATCAGTTGCTGGTAGGCATCCATTGTTGTTTTCCTCTTATGTTATCTGAGAACCTGCTCCGGGAGTATCCCGCCATCGGTCTCAGCTGTTCTTTTTTTCATCAAAGTGCTTGTCGAGAAAGTCACACTCCAGAGGAGATAAATCGTGCAGCCGTTCAACCTCGTGGAGTAATTCCAACCGGCTTTTTTGCGGGTGCTTTTCAAGAAGCTCGCAGAAGCTGGTCAGCGCTTTTTTCAATTTCTCCGTCGGCAATACTGTAGGCATGGTTTCCTCGTTTGACAATGGGTGATCGATTAACCTCAATATTTCAGTGAATTAAGCCTGTGCTGAAAATATCTGTGCAATATCAGGGCTAATCAACCGGTTTGAGGACAATCCCGGCAAGGGGCGGTACCGTGATAGTGCACTGAAAGGGTGCCTGGGCATAGGGAATGTTCGTAGGGACATACTCGGGGTGCTGATTGGCACCGGAACCGCCGTACTCCGTGTCGTCGGAACAGAAGACCACCCGGTAGGTCCTGTCGGTGGGCAGGCCGGTTTTGTAGTGGTGCAGGGTCTGCGGGGTATGGTTGAGAAGGCAGACCAGGTGGTCGTCGCTGTTTTTGGCGTAGCGGACAAAGGAGATGATGGAGTTGTCGCGATCTTCCAGGTCAAGCCAGCGGAACCCCTCGATGTTGAAATCCTGTTCCCATAGGCTGGGGTTTTCCCGGTAGAAGCTGTTCAGCTCACCTGTGAAAAACAGGGCCTGCTGATGAAGTTCATTTTCCTTGAGCAGGTGAAAGTCGAGACTCTGCTTGCAATTCCACTCAATCCACTGGCCGTACTCTCCTCCCATGAACAGCAGCTTTTTGCCGGGGTGGAGCCACATCCCGAGAAGCAGCAGCCTCAAGTTGGCAAATTTCTGCCAGAGGTCGCCGGGCATTCGGTCGAGCAGCGATTTCTTACCGTGCACCACCTCGTCGTGGGAAAGCGGCAGGATAAAGTTTTCCGAAAATGCATACATGATGGAAAAAGTAAGACTGTTATGATCATAGCGGCGATAGAGTGGATCGGTGCTGAAATAACTGAGGATGTCATTCATCCAGCCCATGTTCCACTTGAAGCCGAAGCCGAGGCCGCCTTCATCGGCAGGTTTTGAGACACCGTAAAAGGAGGTGGACTCCTCGGCGATCATCAGCGTTCCCGGGTGACGCTGGTAGACGATGGAGTTGAGGTGCTTCAGAAACTCGATGGCGTCAAGGTTTTCCTTACCGCCGTAACGGTTTGGCACCCACTCACCTTCCTCCCTGGAGTAGTCGAGATAAAGCATGGAGGCCACTGCATCGACCCGCAGTCCGTCGATATGATAGATGTCGAGCCAGAAGAGGGCATTGGCAATGAGAAAGTTTGAGACCTCCTTGCGCCCGTAGTTATAGATCAGGGTGCCCCATTCGGGGTGTGATCCCTGGCGCGGATCTTCGTGTTCAAAAAGAGCGGTGCCGTCAAAACGGATCAGGCTGTGGGAGTCCTTGGGAAAGTGGGCCGGTACCCAGTCCAGCAGAACACCGATGGATTCCTGGTGGCAGCGATCCACAAAGTACATGAAATCGTCAGGTGTGCCGTGCCGGCTGGTGACGCTGAAGGGACCGGTGATCTGATAGCCCCACGATTCATCCAGGGGATGTTCCATGACCGGCATCAGTTCGATATGGGTGAAACCGAGCTCTTTGACGTAGGGGAGCAGCTTGTCGGCCAGTTCACGGAAGGTGAAAAAACGTTCGGGGTTGTTTGGGTCCCTCTGCCATGAACCGGGATGAACCTCGTAGATGGACATGGGGCCGTCGTAAGGGGAACTTTCCTTCTTGGCCTGCTGCCAATCATCATCGTTCCACTGATAGGAAAAAATATCTCTGGTGACTGATGCCGTCTTGGGACGGATTTCGCCGTAGAACTGGAACGGGTCGGTTTTGACAAAGACCTCACCGGACTGACTTCTGATCTCAAATTTGTAGGGTTCGTCCTCACCTATACCGGGAAGAAAGAGCTCCCATATTCCTGACGAGCCAAGGGAACGCATGGGGTGAACACGGCCGTCCCAGCCGTTGAAGTTGCCAAGCACCGATACCCTGGCGGCAGCCGGAGCCCAGACACGAAACATGGTGCCATTAATTTTGGACAGCATCATCTGGTGGGCGCCCATCTGTCTGTAAAGCTCGTAGTTGGTGCCGAAGTTGAAGAGATACTTGTCCTGTTCCTGGAGGGCGGGCAGAAAACGGTAAGGGTCGTTGATCAGGTTGCTGACCCCGTCGGTATAGGTGATTCGAAACTGATAGTTGTATGGGTCCAGGTTCTGGTCGGCACATTGCGAGCGATCAAGCTCAAGCTCAAAAAGGCCGTGGTCGTGAACTTTGGCCATGGGTTTTTCAATGGCCTCTGTAACCAGGTCGATGGATTTGGCGTGGGGCTGAAAGGTGCGAATGAGGACTTTTTTTTCATCAGGCCCTGTAAAGTGGACACCCAGGACCATGAAAGGGTCGTGATGATTGGCATTGAGGATACGTTCGATTTGCTCTGTCATGAGTTCACCTTGGGAAAGCAATCTGTCGGACAAAAGATCTGAGTTGTCCAACCTTGTAAAAAGCGTAACTATTCAGCCAAAAAGGTAAAACTACTAAAATCAACGCAATGTAACTGTTCAGGTAAGCGTAGACTCCGGATGTACTTTAGATACGTACTGGCATAAGGTCGCAGCATACCGGTGTTATGTACGACCATATGATCGTACGCAGGTAAAGTGCATCTGAATACTTATTAAAAATCTTAACAGAATCATAATGGGAAATATAGCTGTTTTGTCAAGATCATATGTCACATGACAACTTTTTCGGCGAGGTTTTATTAGGAAGAGAGGCGCGAGGCGTCATTGAATCTTGACTGCTTAAGAAAATCTCTGATAAAATTAAGGTGGCCTTAAGTAAATGAGCAGGCAGTATATTTCACAACAATCAGGGCAACCCGCTTTTATGACGGCAATAATAGATAACCTCACCGGTTCTTTTCTCATCTCCACACCGAAGATGCCCGATCCGCGTTTTGCCGAGCAGGTGATCTATATCTGTGCTCACAATGAAGATGGAGCAATGGGGCTGGCCATCAATATGCCTAACCCTGCCATAACCCTCAACGAAGTGCTCAGCAGTGCCAGCCTGCCGGTCCCGGCCACCATGCTGCCGCCGGTTTATATTGGAGGCCCGGTGGAACTTGAATCCGCCTTCATCCTTTACAGTTCGGGTTACCAGGCAAATTATCAGCTTGAAGTGACCGCGACCATTTCCCTGTCGCGGGAGTCCAAGGTGCTGGAGGATATTGCCAGGGGGCAGGGGCCTGAAAAATATATCTTTCTACTCGGTTATGCCGGGTGGGGGCCGGGACAGCTTGAGGCGGAGCTGATGAACGAGGGCTGGTTGACAGTCCCCGGTGATGACCGAATCATCTTTGACATAGCCGATGACAAAAAGTGGAAGGAGGCGGCGCTGCTCTGCGGAGTGGATATCTCCACCTTTGGCGACATGGTCGGTAATGCGTGAAAGAAGGGTGAAGGGTTTAGGGTATAAGGTTTAGGGTTTAAGGACTAAGGAAGGGCATAAGAACAGGGTGAAGGGTTTAAGGTGTAGAGTGTAGGGTTTAAGGACTCAGAAAGGCGTAAGAACGGGGTGCAGGGTTTAGGGTGCCGGGAATTCTGCATGTTGGGTTAAACAGAGGGTGACCGGCGTCAATTTTATTTTCTTTCTTCCTCAACCACCCGATTTTTCAGGGTGCCTATCTTTTCAATCTCCACCTCCACCACGTCGCCGTGGCAAAGCGGGCCTACACCTGATGGGGTGCCGGTTATGATGATGTCACCTGGTTCCAGGGTGAAGTTGGTGGAGACAAAAGCGACCAGTTCATTGATTTTGAAGATCATCTGGCGAGTGTTTGAACTCTGCTCCACTTTCCCGTTAAGGCGGCAGACAATGTCAAGGTTCTGCGGGTCGCCGATGTCACCCGGCTCGACGATGATTGGCCCGATGGGGCCGAATGTGTCCAGTGATTTTCCCCGGTACCAGCCCGACTTGTCACTGCGCTGAAGGTTCCGTTGGCTCACATCATTAAAGCAGGTGAACCCGAGGATATGATCCATCACCTCGTCCGCTGCAATGTTTTTGATCCGATCCTTGATGATGATTGCAAGCTCCGCCTCATGATCGGTCCTGAGGTTGTCAAACCCATACTTTTTAAGAAATGCCGGGATAACAATCTCTTCGTCTGGGCCAATAAGGACATTTGGAGTCTTGGGAAAGAGCACCGGTTCCTCGGGAATTTCGTCAGTAAAATTCTGAACATTAACCGATTCGCTTTCCTTGATGTGCTCAAGATAATTGAGCCCAAGGGCAACAATTTTGGTCGGAGCAACAGTATATTCACCGCCGCCGCTAAGTGGAAGAATGATGTCCATCACAGTAGTGTATCCTTTGGTTGTAAAAAAATGGCCCCTAACCACTGACCACCCTCAAGCCGTTCTTTTTGTCTTTCCCTATACCCAAAACCTTTTCCTTCTACCTTACACCTTTTACCTTACACCCTTCCTTACACCCTATACCCTCAAGTTGAAAAATAGCCGCTAACCCTGAGCACCCACAAGCCTTTCTTTTTGTCTTTCCCTATACCCCAAACCTTAAACCCTAAACCCTTCCTTATCCCTTTCCCTAAACCCTAAACCCTCTACCCTTCTTTATCATCCTTCACCTCAAGCGGCTCCTTATCGATATGAACCGCTGGCAGGTAATCCTTAAAGCACTCACCATAGATCTCCCAGATGGAGACAAACAGCGCGGCCAATATGGGACCGAGGGTGATGCCGATGATGCCGAACATACCAATACCGCCAAGGGTAGAAAAGAGGATGAACAGATCGTGCATCTCGGTATCGCGGCCGACAAGGCGAGGACGAATGAGGTTGTCGATGTTTCCGGCGATCAGGCCGCAGACCACCCCTAAAATGATGGCGTCCATCCAATGCTGACCCAGCAGTAAGATAATAAGCGCCGGGCCCCAGATAATGGCTGTACCCATGGCGGGCACAATGGACAACACTGCCATCAGCGTTCCCCAGAATACAGGACTGGGGATGCCGGCCAGGGCAAAGCCGGTGCCGCAAAGTCCACCCTGGATAATGCCGATGATCACCGTGCCCTTGATGGTCGCCTTGGCCACCGAGGTGAACCGGTCGAGCAGCTGGCGTTCAATCTGGTCCTCCAGGGGCAGGTAGTAGAGGATCTTGTGGAGCAGTTTCTGGCCATCGACAAGGAAATAGAACATGGTGTAGAGCATGATGATGGCTGTGAACCCGGCATTGACGGTCATTTTTGTCATCGAGGTGAGCGAGTCGATGAGAAAGGCGGAGACTGCGGCAACCAGAAGGCCGAGTTTTTCAATGATCGTATCCCGGTAAGGGAGAATTTCTTCGTAGTAGGGGATTTTGGTCAGATAGTCGGTGAGGATGGTCGGTTCCTTGGTAAAGGTCTGCACCCAGGGGGTAACCGACTGGCCGACACTGATCGCCTGGGTGACGACCACGGTGAGCAATCCGGATAGAGGGATGAGCACCAGGAAAATGATGGAGACCACGGTGAGCATCGAGGCGATGTTTTCCTTGCCGCCGACTTTGGTCAGCATGTACCGATAAAAGGGGGTGGCAAGGGCAGAGAAGAGCCCGGCCAGAAAGACCGCCATCAGGAACTGCTTGATCATGGCAAGAAAAACAAACGAAATCAGGGCGACGCAGCAGAGCAGGGTGGTTCGATTAATAGCGGTTGCAGACATGGCTTGGCTCCCGGGGAAGCAATTAAAGAAAAAAGAGACGTAGGTAATCGTATTTCCTATTATTCATATCACAATGTACACATTGGGTCAATGTGGGGAATGTGGGGTCAGGCTTGACATTTTGACATTCGTAACATACCATTTTTCCATGGCACGAAAACCTCGCATACACTTTCCCGGCGCTTTCTACCACGTTATGCTTCGTGGCAACGGTGGGCAGGATATCTTTTTTTCTGATGCTGATCGCTCCAGATTTTATCTGCTTCTCCAGGAGGGCAGAGATAGATACAGA
>JBDLID010000077.1:0-14774 GCA_039715055.1 Thermodesulfobacteriota bacterium
CTAGTCAAGGAGTCTTGTGATGGGCTATATTTAAATATGCCAATCACAAAAGCGACGATGGATAGCGGGCCGTATCGACTCGCCAGCGGTGAATATTTCATTGTGGTTTTGACAAAAAGTAACGTTACAAACTGTACTTTACACAGGTTGGCTGTTTATTATAATTTTCTATATTAAATCATAAAGATAACCCATTCAAAAAGAAGTGTTCATGAAATATCCGGGCTAAGCTGCACCGGGCTTGAACTAAGCAGCTGTGGTCTCGGGAAAAAACAGGAGTTTCAGGGCTGGCCAGACAAACCCATTAATGGAGTGAAAGGGAAAATCTAATTTTTCAAGGTAGCCTATGGCAATTATTCAACCTTTGGCCCATCCAGAATTTCCCTGATAAGCGGTGCAATATCTTTTTGGGTCAGAGGTTTCATGACAAACTCACTGAGTCCAATATCAATTGCTTTTTCTTTTGACATAATACTGCTGTAACCGGTACAGAGAATGACAGGCATGCGGGGCCTGATACTAAATATTTCTCTGGCTAAATCGGCCCCGGTCATTTGCGGCATCGTCTGATCGGTGATTACCAGATCAAAATAATCAGGCTGCGCCCTGAACATCTCAAGTGCCTCCAGGCTGCTTGTCAATGCAGTAACGGAATACCCTAAGTACTCGAGAAGCTGCGTACCCATATCCACCAGAAGTTGTTCATCATCAACAAACAATATCCGCTCAGATCCCATTGGAACAGTATCGCCAATATCGATTATTTCTTCAGCTGCTTCTGTTATCTCCGGGAAAAAAACCTTAAACGTTGTGCCTCTGTTAATCTCGCTTTCACAGAGAATCATACCGCCATGGTTTTCCACAATACCATGGACCATGGCAAGCCCCATTCCCGTACCTTTTCCCACTTCCTTTGTGGTGAAAAATGGATCAAAAATACGTTTGAGAACATCAGGATCTATTCCAAGACCTGTATCACGTACAGTTAAACACAGATAGGAACCCGGCAGCAGAAAAGGTTCATCCCGGAGATCATCTGCTGTCAATTCTGTTTTTTTGAGGCCAATGGTCAGTGTTCCGCCACGCTCTTCCATGGCATGATAGCCATTGGTACAAAGATTCATTATAATCTGGTGCAACTGAACGGGATCGGCCTTAATGGCTCCACATTTTTCATCGATATTCTGTTTGATTGTCACCGTTGCAGGTATTGATGACCGGAGCAGTTTCGTAATTTCATTGATTAACGGCTGCAACTGCAGGTTAATTTGTTCAGATTCGGATTGACGGCTGAATGTCAAAATATGTTCAACAAGCTTCTGGGCTCTTTGCCCCGCGATCATTACCTGGTCCAGATTAGCATAGAGTTGAGACTCTTCGGCTGCCTGATCTCTTGCCATTTCAGAGTAGCCTAAAATAACTCCAAGCATATTATTAAAATCATGGGCGATGCCACCGGCCAGGGTGCCAATGGCCTCCATCTTCTGGGCCTGTTGAAGTTGAAGACTCTTTTTCTCAAATTCTGTTGTGTCATCTACTCTGACAACCAGGCCCACTATTTTATTTGAAATCAATGGAAACAGGGAAACATGCTGAAATCTCTGTGCGCCATTATCGAGATATTTTCTGTCATATTCATCCTCAACGCCTGAATGAATGACACCCTCAATGGTTTGACGCATTTCAGAAAATATATCGGTCACACCCCAGATTGAACACCCCACTGCTTTTTCCGACTGAATAGAGAAAAACTTCTCGGCATCTGAATTCCAGTGAGTAATGACTCCCTTTTCATCAATGGCAATGAGAATCGAAGAGATAGAGTCGAAAATATTTTTCAGATAGTCCTTTAACAATTCAACCTCACTGAAACTGCACTGCAGTTTTTCAGCCATATTATTAAAGGTTTTTGATAAGGTGTAGAACTCATCCCTGGTATTGACATCAATTGCTGCTATTTTCTCGTCATTATTAATATTGCCCGAAAGTTCGTCAATACCGTGTACAAGCATATTCAAAGGCTTGAGAATACTTCGTGAAATTAGAACGCTGGCAAACAGTATTGAACTTAAAACAATAATGATCAGGATTCCGATATAATACTGTTCTACACCTTTGCTAAGGGTATCAGCTTCCTGGAATACAGCTCCGACATAAAGTTTTGAATCACTGGTTTTTATCGGAAATATGATTGACCTGTAACTCTTGTCGCCAATACTGATAGTCCTGAAAATGGATTCTTCCGGGTTTGAGATGACACCATCAATGGATTCAGCAAAATCACTGCCTACAATTTCCTGCCCACTCAAATTTGTGCCGTAAGCATCATGAAGTGTTGTAATTACATTAATTAATTCTCCATTCTGCCCTGTTTCGATTAAGCAAATTTCCTGACCACTCAGTTCCTTAAGTTTTTCAAAAGTTGTTCTTTTTATGAGTTTGCCCTGAACAAGAATGTTGGTAATTTTACCCGTGGCAACAGTCCCTTTATAGTACTCTCTGACAGGAGATGCTGAATAGATAAGAATTCCCTGATGCATCAGGACTTCTTTGGTGGTTATCCCTGAAAAACCCTGTTGAATGACACCTGAATCTGTCTGTCGAAATTTTTCGTCAATATACTGATAAGAACCATCAAACAGTTCATTAAATTTTGTATCATATATTTTTAATATAGAAACATCATTTGCGGCCATCATCTGGAGCAGTTCATCTTTCTGGAATTGCTGACTGTCCTGAAGATTTTGATCTTTATCAGACAGGTTAGAAAGATAATTCCACAGTCTTCTATCTCCTGCAATTTTGATCGATTTGGCTTTATTGGTAGTCTTACTGACTTTGAGAGTATTCAGTATATAATTTTTACCATAAATCAGACTTTCATTGATTCTCTCATTGTTATTTTGTTCAATCAATTTGTTCAGGTACACACCCGCAAATATAATTGGGATGATCATGACAAGAACAGATGTCAACGTTATCTTGCTTAGAATATTGAATTTCATCTATCTACCAAGCTATATCCCTGGCCAGGATTTATTCAAGTACTGCAAAATTTTGTAAACGGAGGATACTTCATACTTGATATATATTGACGGAATAGCTGCTATCTTTCGGGTGCCTATCATTTATTCACATCTATAATTCTATTTTCCACTTTGCTGGAGATGGTCTTATGTTTGAGAATATATTCGACTACAAGTTCACGTATGGACATAGGGCTGATTTTTTTTAAGGGTAATTTCAGCTCTTTAAACTCTGAATATCTATCACCACCATCGAAAATGTATCGACCGGTTCCAAGTGAATATATTCTACCAGGGTCTAAATCCTCTCCATTTATTTTAATGGACTCCTGAATGACTCTATTTCCTTTTTCTCTGGAAGAGTCATATTTAAAAATCATTCCTGACACATTGACAAAACTTTTTTCCAGTCGGAATGAACAACTGGCTTCCAGCAATTTTACCAATTGAGCACCAGTAACTTCTGTTTCAACTAAAGTCCCCCCCCAGGGTAGAATATTATATATATCGAGCCTTGAAACAGGTCCTTTTTTAAACCCATTTCTCTGGTTGCCACTGTTTAAAAGACAAATATCAGCTTTTATGTGGAGACGAGAGATATCTGTAACAAAATTTCCCAATGCGGATTCTTTTTGGAACTCATGGGGAATATTTACCTCTGAGGTCCCGATTATTCCGCCCGCCGTATCATTTATTACTTTTTTTAAAGTTACAAAAGTGTCGGTAAGTGTATGATCAGGCTTGGATGTATTAGAATTTATTCTATATAACTTATAACCAGCAGTACCTTTACTGGCGGTATAATGTCCAATCATTGTTCCACTTCCTTCACAAACGAGAATTTCCTTATCTTCTTTTCCTTCTCTTTTGTAATCTATAACGCCAACATCAGTATTCTTGACCTCTCTTGTTCTGACAAAATATGACTTAATCCCTTCAATATCTAATACCTTAAACAGGTTTTTATTCCTTTCAACCTCTTTTGACCCCCCAAATATCAGGTCCCCGGCCAAAACAATATTTTTAATGTTTTTTTCCTTTAGCTCTTTCACATATTTCTTTAGAGCCACATCCATAGGCAATAGCTTTAACCCCTGCAAATCTTCAGCAATATTTGTGTCTGCAAACATGTGTGTCGTAATGCCGATGATGGCCAGATCCATCTCTGGAAAAACAACATAAGGTTTAATAAAATTCGGGATCGACCCATCAGACTCAACAACATTTGCTGAAACAAAGGGAAACTTTGCTTTCTTTGATAGATTAATGAGTACATTTTTTCCAAAATACAACTCTCTGTGACCAATGACCAATAGGCTGAAGTCTAATGTATTCATCAACTCAATCACAGCATCTCCCTCGGTAAAATAGACCTCAGGAGTGCCATGAATAAAATTTGAGTTGCCGATTAATACCAGGTCCGAAATATTGGATTGCTGTTTTATATCTTTAATTTTTTGAGATATTAAGCTCAATCCTCCGGTTTTGACGCCCTGTTTATCTTTAGGGAAAATTTTTCCTTTAAGGCTTGCGATCTGGATTACATTTATCTCTTTTGGAGCTTTCTCTGTTTCTTCCACCTCGGTACATGAGACGACCAGAGCCAGCAACGCCAAAACACCATAGAAGCAATATGCCCTCATAACAAACGCCCCCTGATCAGCCAGAAACACCATTGGCCAATTAATAGGTTAGGTTTTTTTCTCTTAACTTTCCAGATGGCTTTCATCTTATACTTCCATGCCACCTATACAACCGGGCAGCCTTTGTCTTACACGACCAACAGGTTTGTATAAAACAAGCTGAAAATTGTGATCCGTCTTCAAGCAATCCAGCTTAAAACGTTCCATTGAGTATTATTATCCTTAAACTGTATATAAAGTAATAACTGTTTGTCAACACGTGAAGAAACGCCTTGTACGCACTGATACAATAAGGGGTTGTCAATAATTGACAGGATGAAACTGAAACCGAAGAATGGCCGCAGGTCAGCAGATTAATGGTTCCTCAACCGCTCGACCGAGTTCGTTCACTGAATAGTTTTTTTATAAATCCAGCTGCTCTGAGACCAAGAGCAAGTATTCACCGGCTATCCGGGGTAACGCCAGCGGCCTCTGCCAGATAGGAGAGATAGATGGACTCAGGATCGATTCCTGAGAAGATGGAAGCGGTGTCGGTCGGCTCGGATGAGCCCGCCAGAAGGTTCCAGATGAGATGGCTGAGTTCAAAATATTTCTTTCCCGACAGATCAACTGCTTTTCCACCAACAATCAACAGTGCAATATTAGCCTTGCTGTTCCCTTGATAGCGGATCTTGTGGTTGAAAATCGGAGGAAGATGATCACTTGTCACCAGGATTATTGCCTCCGGGTCGTTCTTAAGAGTCTCCCTGATAAACTCAGCCACCGCCCCTGTCCTGTAATAGAACTGGTTGGCGATCTCCGTAAAAGGAGACCCTTCCGGTATGGTTGCGATGACGTCCGGACGCAAGGTACGGTCCCGGGTAAACGGAATGTGACCATACATGCCGACGACATAGTTCAGAACCGGCCTCCCATGCCCTTTTTTCCCCTGCAACTGGAGGATATAGTTTCCATTTGCCCGAAGCAGATCCCCGTCAAAGAGATGCTCGCTGTCCGTTTTAGCAATAAAATAGGCGTCGGTGCCAAGAAAATGAACCTCGTCAAAACCAATCCCTTGATAGGCATTCTGGGAGTTATAGAAGACCGGTTCTGTCGCTACTGAGGCAATGGTGTAGTAGCCGATGGACTTCAGCCTGGAGACAAAGGAGTCGGTTGTCCCTCCGCTGAACAGGTTGAACTCAATACTGTCTGCCAGGGAAAGGGCGGGAATGCCTGTCAGCAGTTCAAACTCGGCCTGCGCTGTGCCGCCGCCGTACACTGGTGATTCGATCATTGAAAAGCGATTCTGATTCTGACCGATAAGAAACGGATGCAGGGCCTCGTTGAGGGGTGAGCGGTTGAAACTGAGCCCTTTTATTTTTCGCGGATCGACAAAACTCTCCAGAACAACGATGTGGATATTGCTTTTTTTCTGTACCCGGCCCTTATAAAAATGGTTGAAGATCTCCAACCGCCCCTGCCTCTTGAGCTTTGTGAGTGTCTCCTGGCGCTTGTGGTAATAGTAAAAAAGTGCTGACAGCCTGCCGTTTTTACGCACCGCTTCGGTCTCGGACCATGTGCTGAGTTGAAAACGCGGTTTCTGATAGCTGTATATCCGTTGGGAGCCAATGAACATAATGAGAAGAACCAGTGAGATGGTTTTCACTGTGAGCAGGGTGAATCTTGCTGCCGGAGGAGTGTTTTTGCGCCAGGCGCTAAATGAGTAGCCCAGTGGAGCAAGCGTCAGGGCAACCCAGCCGAGAAAACCGAAGAACAGAAGCGGGCTCACTGAAAAGAGTGACCACACATTCTGAAAATCTGACAACCTTGGACTTCTCGCAAAGTAGGTGTAGACAAAGTCATAACAGAGATAGACGCCAAAGACTGTCAGGATGGGCGTAACCATGTGAATGGAGAGCAGGGTCCGTTTCGCCCCGTTGAAATTGAGGATCCAGCAAAAAATGATCACCAGCGGATATTCAAAATAAAACAATCCGGATGAGCCCCCCCCGTGCAGGGCCCAGAATTGGGACAGGGTGACATAGGCCCAGTGCAGGGCAAAGGTGAGCAGGATAAACAGCCCCCACCGCATGACCCCGGATGATTGTTTCCCCTGCAGAGATCTGCCTGTCATCACCCTACCTGTCAAATTTTGAGGAGAATTTTGTCAACAAAACCTTGACTCTGCTGTCTTGGGAAAGAATCGATCGGATCTTTCTCCGATCAAAAAAACTATGCTGCTTGAGCTCTGTTGTCCAGAGAAGGATCTCTTTTTTCACATCAATAACCTCCTCAAGGGCAGGCTGGTACCCGGAACCGGTGGAGACATAGTCAAAGCGGCCGGTTCGGATGGTGTTTTCAAGCTGCTTCAACCGGTTTTCCTCCATGGCGGAAAGATCGCCAATCCCTTTTTGCCGGACCACGGACAGCAGAGATGTCGGCAGATAATAGCTGGTCCTGAAGCCTCTCTTTGAAAAGTACCTGAGCAGTTCGTGACTCTTTGATTCGACAATAACCGATTGTTTCGCAATGCCAAACCGCTTACAAAGTATTTGCAGCCGGGTAATGGAGGCCGGCAGGTTTGTTCTTGTCAGGTTTTTGAAATCCAGCCAATAGGAAAGGCGATGCGGCTCATCGAGTTCGGTCAGAAGAGCCGCCAGAGACAACCCTACGGACTCACCCCGTGAGTGGTTGACGTCAAAGTGGTACGAAGCGGTAAGCCAGACATCAATCTCGATTCCCCGGTAAATCCCGGCAGCCTCTTTTGCCTTTCCGATACTGTTGACCCGGTGGGCCCATACCCTGTTTTGAAACTCCTCCTCCTGGCAGGCCATGACCCAGGCCTGGTAGGCAAGCCTCTGGTGATAGAACCCGGATGACACAGAGTAGAGTAGAATAAACAGTGCCCCAAGGCCGACCAATCCGTAGAGCCATAGATTGGAAAATGATATTTTTTGTCTGGTCAGTTTCATATTCAGCAATGTATGGCGCGGATGAGGACATGAAAGCGCCAGCACGCCAGAGAGAATAATGCGTTATGAGGTGAATGCAAACATAATTCGGTGTGCAGGCACCAGACACTCTCAGGCGGCCCTGCCAACTGAACAGACGTTGTACAGTTGGCTTGCAGCACCCCGTCAATTCGGGTTACTATTCCCTGTGATTTTCTACATGATCGTCTACTTATTCAGGGACTGTTCATCAAACGGCCATATTGAACTCAAAAGGAAATGGCATGAAAAAAAATAGAGCCAGTCTCGTCATCGCATTGCTCTGTATCTCCCTTCTTCCCGGCTGTGGTCTCTTGAGCAACCGGGTAGAAACCCTGCTGGAATCTGTCGGTACTGAACTGACCGGGGAGCCGGTGACGGTTGATGATGTGAACCTCCGTATTGGCAGGGGGCTGGGGACCATCGAGGGGGTCAGGCTCGCCAACCCGGAGGGGTATGTCGCCGATTACGCCATGGACTGGAAGCTCCTTGAGCTGAATCTGGGCATCATCGCTACTGTTGCCGAAGCCCCCCTGGTTCTCGACAGGCTTATCATCTCAAAACCGCTGGTCAACTTTGAGAAACGACCGGGCGGCTCAAATATCCGTGATATTGTCGAGCACGCCGTCAATAATCAATCGTCGGCCGATGAAAAAGCTGAAGAAGAGGAGTCCGGTGAGCCGATTCGTATCGTTATCGAGGAACTGCTTATCGAAGGGGTCACCATATCAATTCGACGAAAAAACGGTGACACTCACTCATTTATCCTGCCGACCATCAAGCGGCAAAATGTGGGCGGGACTATTGGCAAGACGCCGGCTGAACTGGGTGTGTATGTCCTGAGCGCCATCAGCGGGGAAGTCATCAAACAGGCCGCTGTCCGGGAGCTGATGGGACAGGGGGAATACCTTCGCCAATCATTGACCGGTGAGAAGATGCTCGCCATGATCAGCGAAAGATTAGACCTCACCGTTGATCAGCAGGAAAAAATTCGTCCACTCATTGAGACTTTCCGTACTGGTCTCTTCTCCACCATCGAAACCTGGATCAGCCAGGGCTTTATCGATCTTGACCTCCTTGCCAAACAACTGACACCACTCACCAATGATCTCAAACAACAGCTCGAACTCCACCTGGACAAGGTGCAAAGGGGTGATCTTGATGGGTTGATGAGTGATTTCCACGAAAACGGTATTGAAATCATCCGGGCCGAGGTGGTGAAGCAGATCTCCACAAAGCTTGGCATCACAGCTGAACAGCTGCAGCAGCTCAAGCTGATACTGACCTCCGATGAATTGAAACAAATCCGCCCCATCGTCGAAAACTTCAGTACAACGCTGCTCATAACCATCCGCTCCTGGGTGGACCAGGGCTATGTGGATCTCGATGAACTCGAAGAACAACTTGCCCCCCTGATCGAGGATCTCAGGGCTCAACTCAAATCAGTTCTTGGCAAAGAGCAGCTCCACGATGTGGATACGCTCATCGAGTCCATGAAAAAACTGGTCGTTGATCTTGTCCGTTCTACGGTTGTGAGGCAGGTATCCGTCCTGCTGGAGATCAGCCCCGAACAGATCCGTCAAATCCGCTCGAGCCTGAGCACGGATCAGCTTGAAGAGATCCGGCCAATTGTCGCCGGCTTCGTAAGCGAGTTGATGGTCACAGCCCGGGGTGGGGTAAAACAGGGCTATATCGATCCTGAAGAGCTTGAAGACCAGCTGCACAGTCTAATTACGGATCTTCGCAAACAGCTCCAGGGTGTGCTCACTGAAGACCAGTACCGGGATTTGGCAAACCTGGTCGACAGCCTGAAGGAAAAGATCGTCGAGTTCATCCAGTCAACGGTTGTGGAGCAGGTATCCACCCGCCTGGAGATCAGTCCGGAGCAGATCCGCCAGATCCGCTCTACCCTGAGCGCGGATCAGCTTGAAGAGATCCGGCCAATTATGGCAGAGTTTATCCGGGGACTCTTCGTCACTGTCCGCAGTTGGGTGAAACAGGGCTATATCGATGGTGCCGAGCTTGAGACCCAGCTGGACCAGCCCATAACAGATCTGCGCAGACAGCTTAAAAATGTGCTTGCTGAAGAGCAGTATTTGGATCTGGAAGAGTTGGTTGACACCCTGAAGGAAAAGGTCGCTGATCATATTCGGACCCTGCTGGTAACACAGATATCAGAACGTCTTGGGATCAGTGCCCAACAGCTGCAGGAGATCAGGTTGACACTGAGCAGGGATCAGCTCACGGAGATCCGGCCCATTGTGAGAAACTTCAGCCGGGAACTGCTTGAAACTATCCAGACTCAGGTGAAACAGGGTTTTGTCGAACCCGGCGAGCTTGTGGCCCAGCTGGATCGTTCCATGACCAATCTCCGCACACAGCTGCAAACCGTGCTGGATGAAGCCCAGTACCGGGAGGTGGAGAACCTGATCGAAACCGTCAGGGAAAAGGGTGTTGAGCTTGCCCGCTCAGCTGTTGCGACTCAACTGACCAAACGTCTGGCAATAACGGCTGAACAACTCCGTCAGGTCCGGCCCGACATTGAGAATCTGCTGGTCGAGCTCAGTGGCCGGCTGGAGGAGTTCAGTTCCAATCCCGAGCGCTCCTTTGAGGATTTCCAGGTAGTCTACGAAACCGTTACGGAACGGTTCCGGTCCCGCCTGGCAGAAAAACTCCAGCCGGAACAGATGGCCCAGCTGGAGACTCTTTTTACTGAAGTCCTAGATCGGATTCGAACCAGTATTTTTTAAAGGGGTTAAGAAATTTTCAGAAGAGTGACAGGTAGAGGTACCCCTGATTGTCAGGCAATCAGGGGCGGTGACGGTATCAAGTCACCGCAATCACCGGACACGGAACAACAGGCCTATTGTCTAACAAACAACAGCTGCCGCTGGGGGATGGCCAGCTTCACCTGTTCAGTCTCCTCAAAGACTTTTTTGCCCCGCTGATGATCCTGCTCGACTAAAATGATGGTCTCCTCCCCCACCCTGACCCCGTAGCGAACTGTGGAACCCAGGAATTCCAGGGAATCGACAACTCCATCCAGCTGAACTGACTCCTTCACTTCAGCCTCCGCGTTGATTGAGACGCTCTGGGGACGAAAAACCACCGCGCCCTGACCGCCATCAACTTTCACGGCAAGGGGCAGCTCAAGACCGCCGCCTGCCTGGAGCACGGTTGTGCCGTCTCTGTCGCTGGCCTCACACTCGATCATGTTGGTGGTGCCGAGGAAGTGGGCGACAAAGGTATTCACCGGGAAGTCGTAAAGTTCCACCGGAGAACCGACCTGCTGGATGATCCCCATGTCGAGGACCGCCATCCGGTCGGAGATGGTGTTGGCCTCCTCCTGGTCATGGGTGACAAAAATGGTGGTCAGACCGAGCTTGCGCTGGAGTTTACGGATGTCGGTACGCATCTGCACCCGCAGGTTGGCGTCCAGGTTTGACAACGGTTCATCAAGCAGCAGAAGCCGGGGCCGGGTGACTATGGTGCGGGCCAGGGCAATACGCTGCTGCTGGCCTCCGGACAACTGGGACGGATGCCGGCCTGCCAGGTCTGCCAGGCCGACCATGTCAAGGGCCTCTTCAACCCGGTCATTGATCTCCCCTTTCGGTACCTTGCGCTCCTCCAGACCGAAGGCGACATTTTTCTGGACCGTGAGGTGTGGCCATAGAGCATAATTTTGAAAAACCATGCCCACGTCCCTTTTCCACGGTGGCAGCGCGGCAATATCTTCACCGTTGATGAGGATCCTGCCCTGGGGCATGGGACCGAAACCGGCAATGGCCCGGAGCAGCGTCGATTTTCCGGATCCTGAGGGTCCGAGAAAAGCAAAAAACTCACCCGGTTCAATGTCAAGATTGATCCCCTGGAGAACCTTGGTTTCACCAAAGGAAACGTGAACATCTTCAATTTTCAACTGCACCGGCTGGACCTGGGTAGCTAAACTCATGGTTACTGTCCTGTGGAATTCGCCTGGAGGCGTTTGTTTCGTTCAATAAAATGATGGGCCAGATAGCTGCCGAGGGCAACCACTACAACGGCAATCATACCAAGCGCCGCACCGGGCCCGCGTCCGGCTGCACTCTGCATAAAGACGTATATGCCGTAAGCAAGCGGAGCATCGGATTCAGAGGTGACGAGCATGAGCGTTGCGGAAAGTTCAACTGCGGCGGTGGCAAAGCTAGTCACAAAACCGGCGACAATACCACCGGCCATGAGCGGCACAACGATCTTTCGTACCGTTGTCGTTTTGTGCGCACCAAGGTTCTCCGCCGCCTCTTCAAGAGTAATGGAGACCTGGTGCAGTGCCGCGGTACAGGCCCGCAGGGCATACGGCAGCCGCCTGATGGCAAGGGCCACAACGATAATCACCCACCAGCTGGCCAGTGGTTTATCGACAAAGGGGACGTTGATGTCATTAAAGGTCCGCAGGTAACCGATACCAAGCACAACACCTGGGATGGCAAGGGCGCCGGTGGCCATGTAGTCGAGCCACTGCCGACCGATAACCTTTGTTCGCAGAACCACGTAGGCAATGGCCACGGAAAACGCTACATCAAAGGTGGCGGCAATACCGGCATAGAGAAGGGTATTGGTGATGTATTCGCGGGTGGTGGAGAACACCTCCGCATAATGGGCAATGGTGAATCCATCGGGCAGCACCGCAAAGGACCAGATGGTGCCAAACGAGAGTAAAATCAAGGCGATATGGGGTGAAAGGACCAGGAGCAGAAGAAAGATAATCAGAACATAGGCTCCAGTCTTTTCCCAGCCGCGCATATCACGCTTGAGCAGCCCCGCAGTTCCTTTTCCGCCGCCGCTGTAGTCCTTGCCCTTTGAGGCAAGCATCGACCCCCACAGGGCAAACAGGGAAAAAACAACCAGAATTACAGAAATAACATAGCCCATGGGGTCAGAAATACCGATGGATGAAATCCGCAGGTAGGCCTGGGGGGCCAGCATATTGTTGACATTGAGGAGCAGCGGTGTCCCGAGATCGTCAAAGGCCTTGAGAAAGACAAGGGATGCTCCGGCCAGGTAGCCGGGCATGGCCAGGGGAAAAACAATCCGCCGGAAGAGCCGCATTCCGCTTGAACCAAGGTTTTGCGCAGCCTCTTCCATGGAGCGATCGATATTGTTCAACGCCGCTGAGAGGTTGATCAGAATAAAGGGAAAATAGTGGATCGATTCAACAAGAATGACGCCGTTGAGCCCCTTCATAAAGGGGATAGTAATCCCGAACCAGTCGTTCAGGAGAAGATTGATTGAGCCATTGGTGCCAAAGAGAAGCTGCATGGCCACCGCCCCGACAAATGGCGGCATGATAAGCGGGACGATCCCCAGGGTCTGGATGAGGATGGATCCGCCGAAATTGAAGCGGGTGGTAAAATAGGCCAGCGGCATGGCGATCAGACTGGCTATCAGCACCGACATGCCGGCCACATAGAGCGAGTTGAAAAAAGATTCCCTGAACAGCGATGTCTTAAAGAAATCGACAAAATTGACCAGGGTCAGTGCCCCTGTGGAGCTGTCCTGGAAAGCCACATATATGACCTTGCCGACGGGTACCACCAGGAAAACAATGAGAAACAGGGCCAGTGAAGAGGCAACAAGATACGATGTGCGGACACGCGGCATAATTTGATGCACCCGGTTAAGGGGGTCTTGAAACAGAAATTATTTCAAGACTCCCCTGTTGAAGTGAAAAGCGGCCCCTGTCCAGTTATTTTGGACAGGGGCCAACGATGTTTACAGAAGTGATTTAGCCTTATTGGCAAGCTCAGTGGCCTTGGAATAATTGGCCTTGACCATATCGTCCCACTGCTGTTCAACCTCTGCCTGGCGGCCGGTCACTTTGTCAGTGGCTTTTTTACGCTTCTTCTTGAAGATACCGGCAAAATCCTTGTCAAGTGACTTTGCCTCATCGATGGGAATTGTGGCAATCAGGTCCTTGGCTTCGGCGATAAGCTTGGCTGCCTCAGCGTTGTTCTTGGAACTGTTAGCCACTTCAGCTTCCTGGACCGCCTTGGTGGCCTTGCGCAGGTCATCGAGACGATAGGTGATCATGACATCGAACATGGAGTTGACCAGGTTATAGCGGCTCTTGGATTTGACCACGTCGAATTTAACCTTGGCGCCGATGGATTTGTCGACAAATGGATTGGGGAAACCTTTCGGGGCCTTGGCATAGATCTCCGGTCGTACCGGCAGACGGCGAATTTTGGGATCAAGGAGCATCTCCTGACCACCATCCGAGAGCAGGAACTCGATAAACGCGGCAGCGGCTTGCGGATGGGGCGCCTTGTTGACAATGGCGATATTGGCGGGAACCAGGGTGGTTACCGTGGGGTAGACAAAGTCAACGGGAAAGCCTGAGGCCTTGGAGGAGAGTCCGAAGAAATCGATGACGATGCCGACACCGAACTGACCGGAGTTAACGCCGTCGGGTACGCCGAAGCTGCGCTCGGTGACGGTGTGGAAGTTTCCTGCAATCTCCTTCATCAGCTGCCAGCCTTTCTCCCAGCCTTCACCCTGAATGATGGTCTCAACGGTGAGATGGGTGGTGCCTGAGCGTGAAGGGGCCGACATGCCGGTGTGGCCGTGATATACTGACTTGGACAGATCCTGCCACTCCTGGGGAGCCGGCAGTTTTTTTGCCTTGAGATACCTGGTGTTCCACATCATACCGTATCCGGATCCGGCAAAGCCCTTATAAAAACCGTCAGGATCGTTGATGGGATAGGATCCGATGAGATCGGGGATACCGGTCGCCTTGACCTGGTACTTCTGGAGGAGGCCGTCTTCCTTGAGGACCTCAAAGGCATCCGGGGCAGAGGCCCAGAACAGGTCGGAACTGTTATTGCCGGAGGTTTCCTGGATGTACTTTACACCGGCGGTGGTCTTCTTCTTCAGCATCTCCACCTTGACGCCGGGATTTGCTTTTTCAAAGGCCTTTTTAAAGGCGGTGGTCAGATCCTTGGGATAGGAGGTCACCACTGTCAGCTGCTTTTCCAGCGCATGGGCCGGCATGGCGAGGCATGCAACGACACCTGCGGACAGGGCGAGACGACCCAGAACTTTACGACTACGACCAAACAGTACCATAATACTCCTCCTCGATTGTGGGGTAAATT
>JBDLID010000078.1:0-14752 GCA_039715055.1 Thermodesulfobacteriota bacterium
AAGCTGTGACCCTGGTGGGCCTGAACTGCAAGAGCGATATTTTCCAGGACGCTCAGCCGGTTAAACACTGAGGTGACCTGGTAGGAGCGGGCGAGGCCGAGGTGCGCCCGTGAGTGGGCAGGGAGTTTTGTGATATCCCGGCCTTCAAAAAAAACACTGCCGCTGTCCGGGATGATCTCACCACTGAGCTGTTTGATTGCCGTGGTTTTGCCGGCACCGTTTGGGCCGATCAGCCCGTGAATTTCGCCTTTCTGGACCTCAAAGGTGAGATTGCTGCTGGCCTGCACCGCACCGAACTGCTTATTGAGGCCGCTGACCCTGAGGAGGGGCTCACTCATGGTGCTTACCTCTCATCAAACCGTAAAGTCCTCTTCTTGCAAAGAGGACGACAAGGATAAGGAAGGGGCCGAGAAAAGCCATCCAGTGTTCGGTATAGGCTGACAGGATTTCTTCCAGGAGCAGCAGAGTGGCGGCACCGATAACAGGGCCGAACAGGGTTCCCATTCCGCCGAGCAGCACCATGACAATAAGTTCTCCCGACTGGGTCCAGTGGATGAGACCGGGGCTGACAAATTCGGAGTGGTTGGTCAACAACGCACCGGCTAGACCAGCGCCTCCGCCTGCAATGGTAAAACAGGCCAGCTTATAGCGATACGTTGCAAAACCGAGCATCTTCATCCGTTTCTCATTTTCCCGTATACCTCTGATGACCCGGCCGAAGCGTGAGTGAACCAGTCGATGGCAGAAAAACAGGAATGCGGCCAGAATGGTGAGGCAGAGGTAGTAGAAGCTTGTGTCTTCCGCAAGGTCAACCGCGAACAGCTGGTTACGGGACCATAGACTGAGCCCGTCGTCTCCCCCGTAGGCTTCCAGAGAGACAAAGAAGTAATAGCCCATCTGGGCAAAGGCCAGGGTAATCATGATAAAGTGCATCCCACTGGTCCTCAGGCTCAATGCTCCGAAAAAACAGGCTGCAAGGGATGCAATGAGCACAGCTGCGGGAAGAGAAACAAGAAGACTGTTGCTGCCACCAATCTCCACCGGCAGGCCAAGAAGAGCGGTTGCCTCCTGGTGGTGCATGGCAAGGATACCGACCACGTAGGCCCCGACCCCTAAGTAGGCGGCATGCCCCAGGCTGACCATGCCGCCGTAACCGAGAATGAGGTCCAGGCTCACTGCTGCCAGTGCATAGATCAGGATCTTTGAGGACAGTGAAATCAGGTAGCCGTAGCCGCTCAATTCCGCAAGGGTGGGCAGACAAAGCAGGGCTGCCAGGGCTGCCATGGGGAGCAGGGTTGTTTTTGAAAACAGGTGTCGCATAACGGTCTCAGCCCTGGTTCGGGAACAATCCGTGCGGTCTCCAGACCAGGATCGCGGCCATGAGGATATAGACAGACATCGAGGCCAGGGAGCTGCCGGCACCGTCGGCTGTTGCCGGTGAGAGAAAAAGTCGCAGAAGATCGGGTAGAAAGACACGGCCCAGGGTGTCGACGATACCGACCAGCAGGGCACCAATCATGGCGCCGCGTATGGAGCCGATACCACCGATGACAATTACCACAAAGGTGAGAATGAGGATGGATTCCCCCATTCCGGATTCAACGGCAAGGATCGGTCCGGCCATGACGCCTGCAAGTCCTGCAAGCAGGGCGCCGAGTCCAAAGACCAGGGTGTAGAGCAGCTTGATGTTGACACCAAGGGCCGCCACCATCTCCCGGTTATCGGCCCCGGCCCTGATCTGCATACCCAATCGTGTCCGGGTAAAGAGCAGGTAGAGAAACAGTGCCACCAATATGCCAACGAAGATAATCGCCAGCCGGTAGCTGGGGTAAGGGGCACCGGGGATCAACTCCACTGTGCCGGACAGCCATTTTGGAACATCCATGAACAGCGGCTGGCGTCCCCAGATGATGCGGGTCAACTCGTTGAAAAAAAGGATCAGGCCGAATGTGGCCAGCACCTGGTCCAGGTGGTCGCGGTCGTAGAGACGCCGCAGGACAACTACTTCCATCACCATCCCCACAAGGGCGGTTGCGGGAAGAGCAACCAATAGTCCAATGAGAAAGCTGCCGCTGGCCTGGGTGACAGTGGCTGCAACATAGGCACCCACCATGTAGAGAGAGCCGTGGGCCAGGTTGATGACCTGCATGATGCCAAACACCAGAGTAAGCCCTGCCGACATGAGAAACAGCATCACGCCGAGCTGCAGCCCGTTGAACAGTTGTTCGATGAAGAGAAGCATTGAAAGTGGTGAAGTGCGCTTACCGGTTGGCTGTATTGACCTGAAATGTAAAAAAAGAGTAACTGTTCCCTACTTAGGGATGCATCCAGCTTTACGCTGAATAGTTACAAAAAAGAATAAGTTCTTAGCGGGTCAGATGTACCCCAAAATTGAACAAGCGGGTCTGCGAGGTATAGTTTCTTCTATCCGAGCAGGCCTGATCGTTCAATTATGGGGTGCAGCGGACTCGCCTTCAACCTACATGGTGCATTCGTTGGCGTACGCATCACTGTGATCAGTGAAGACCTTTTTCAGGGTCTTGTTGGTGGCGCTCCCGTCTTCGGTCTTGACCACCTGGCGGACATAGATGTCCTGGACCGGGTGCTGGTTTTTGCCGAATTTGAAACCACCGCGTACCGAATCAAAGTCCGCTCTGGCAATGGCTGCGCGAAATGGTGCCAGGTCCGAGAGATCGCCCTTTACAGCCTTGAGACCACTTGCGATAAGACGTGCCGCATCATATCCCTGGCTGGCATAGAGACTCGGTGTACGGTTGTAGGCCTTGCGGAAGGCGGCAACGAATTCCTTGTTAGCAGGATTGTCGAGATCGTGACTCCATTGGGAACCGTTGACCACGCCGACAGCGGCCTCGCCAACCGCACCGAGAAGCCGTTCGTCAAACGAGAAGGCAGGACCAAACAGCGGGATGGACTTTTTGAGGCCGGCCTGGGAGTACTGCTTGATGAAGTTGATCCCCATACCGCCGGGCAGAAAGAAGAAAACCGCATCGGGTTTGGCGGCTCGCAGGGTAGCAAGCTCAGGTGCGTAATCGGCCTGACCGAGCTTGGTGTAGACCTCGCCGGCAATATTTCCCTTGTAGTAACGTTTGAATCCGGCGAGAGCATCTTTTCCAGCCGGGTAATTGGGAGCCAGGATATAAACGTTTTTATAACCGCTGTCATTGACATACTGCCCGGCGGCCTCATGGAGGTTGTCGTTCTGCCAGGCAACATTGAAGTAGTTTTTATTGCAGCCTTTACCAGCAAGGGCGGACGGGCCGGCATTGGGACTGATATAGATCACATCGTCACGTACCAGTTTGGGAACAACGGCCATGGCAACGTTGGAAAAGACGATGCCGGTCATGATTTTGGCGCCATCTTTTTTCAGAAAACGATCAGCAATCTGTTTGCCTTTGGCCGGTTTACGACCATCGTCATCGACCAGAAGTTCAACGGCTACCCCGCCAAGTGTTCCATTGTTTTGAGAAAGAGCCAGTTTGAAGCCGTCCCGGATATCTTCACCAAGGTATCCGGCCTTGGTTGAAAGCGTTGTGATCATCCCGATTTTCACAGGCTCGCCATAGACGGTGGATCCTGTGAAAAAGGCACAGGCAATGATTAAAGTAACAAGGGTGTTGCGCATAATTGCTCTCCAGATTGAGGTGTTGAATGCCAGGGTATTGCTCAGCTGGCCAGGTGAGGAGATGGCTGAAGCAGACTCCATCCATCCTCGAAAGGTTGAGGAACGATTATTACAAGAGGGAGGTTGTGCGTCAAGTCATTTTCAGGAAGGTGTCCTCACTGCTGTCAGCCCTGTTTAAGCCCGTCTGTCGAAAAAATCTGAGAAACAGTGGTATTTATTGGTGATCATTCTTAGTTCTATAGTATATGAAAAAGAGTGACAAAGGTTATGCAGGCACGGCGTACGGCTACCTGGTGACCAGGTAAACCAGAACTCCGCCTGCCGCCAGCCAGATATTGGTGATATTGGACACCGTGATGTTGAGGATGGCAGCCAGCGGCTTGTTCCGGCTGAGCAGGGCAAGGCAGGATTTGAATTCCGGCCAGCTGGTGAGCGTTGACAGGACGATGAAACCGATTACGCCCTTGGGTGCATGGGAATGGGTGGCGGCAAAGCTGACCACAGGATCAAGGAAATATCCTGTGGTCAGCATGATGATAATGGCCGCCGGCAACCAGGCGCTGGGGTTGAAAAGGTGTTCCTCCTGTTCTTCACACTGATTTTCCCTGGGGCGTTTTATAAAGAGTGGAACGGTGAGGACAAAGGCGGCGATCACCCAGGTCGGGTAAGACGTTTCGTCGTTGGTGTAAAAAGTCACCACCAGCAGCGTGGTGATGGTCAGGGTGATCAGGGTGTAGTAGGGTGCCTGGCTGGCCGTCTTTCCCAGCCGCGAGGTGATGAGGGCGGCGATGAAAAGCAGGATGGGGTTCATGAAGTTTGAGCCCAGGGGGGTGGAGGCGGCAAAAAGAATATCACCCACAACAAGGCCGACTACGAGGCACAGCGCCTCAGGACCGTTGGTGATAAAGCCGGTAACGGTGCCGAGACCGCGGATGTTTTTCAGCGATTCGATGATGATCTCAATGGCGAGACCGATGAGCAGCATTTCGACAATGACCCCGCCGGCACCGATAAAGGCCAGCTGGACGTTGCCGCCGAAAAGCAGGGCGGAGCCGCAGAAAAAGGTGATGACAAGCAGCCAGACCACCAGGTCGAGATGACTGATGGAGTCGATGAGAAACGCCCTCATGTCTGTTTGTTACTTTTTTTGAGAAATTTTTCGATTGCCGCACGGGAGAGGAAAATCCCGCTGAGCTGATCATTTTCTGATTTCAGACAGGGGATCATGCGTACGCCGTCCCTGAGACTCCTCGCCGGGTTGGTCATGATGTCCACCTCTTCGATCTCCATGTCGGGGTAGTGGGCTTTCAACTCATCCAGAGTCTTTTTTGCCATGTGGCAGCGAGGTCAGAGGGCCGATTTGTAAAAGGTGATTTTCATGGTCAGTTAAAAGCGCATGCGGCTTTATTCAAAGTAGAGTTGAAATGTTTTAGTGTCTGTTGACATCCAGCAACCACCACGATACACCAGAAGGTGGCAAGGCTTCAAGTTTTGAGTTTAATCCCTGGAGGCATGATGTGACATCAGTCAACGATGTAACCATCATATACGACCCCTGTTACCTCGATCACGACACCGGTGGAGATGACCATCCGGAACAGGGTGCCCGTCTTGAGACCATCCTTGCTTACCTGTCCTCCTGTGAGGATCTGGCTTTCTGCTACAAACCTCCCCGTCCTGCCCTGCGGGAAGAGATCCTTGCCGCCCATGACGAGAGCTGGCTGAATCGTTTTGAAGAGGCGGTTCTCAGCGGCCGGACCTTCATTGATCACAGTGACAACCAGATCGGTTATGAGTCCTACCAGGTGGCCCAGGTGGCTGCAGGTGCTGGTCTGGTTGGCGTGGATTGCCTCGAATCCGGGGAAGAGACCACTGTTTTCTGTATGGGACGACCTCCGGGCCATCACGCCGAGAGGAATATGCCGTTTGGATTCTGTTTTTTCAACAACTGTGTTATTGCCGCCCGTTACTGGGCGACCCGTTATGGTCGAAAACGGGTCGCCATCTTTGATTTTGACGCCCACCACGGCAATGGTATTCAATCCGCCTTTGAAGAGGAACCTGATACCATCTACATCTCCATTCATGAACACCCCAGCTTCAGTTATCCCGGCACCGGTTATCACGATGAAGTCGGGCTTGGTAGCGGACGGGGCACCATCCTGAATCTGACTCTGCCTCCCGGTGGGGGGGACAGGGAGATGGAGGCACTGCTTACTGAACAGGCAGAACCGTTTCTTGTTAAGCACCAGGCCGATGCCCTGGTTATCAGTGCAGGTTTTGACGGACATGTAAACGATGATATGTCCGGCCTTCACTATACAACTGATCTTTATCGCACAATTGGCTCGACGGTGAGACGCTGGGGGCATGATTACTGCGACGGACGACTGCTTTCCATCCTGGAAGGCGGCTATGAGCTTTCGGTGTTGGGAGAGTCGGTGGCGGCATACCTTATCGGATTGAGCGGCCGCAGTCGGCCATAGTTAGAGAGGCAGAGGAGGCCTGTAATGTTTATTGAAGATCATATGACCAGACAGCCTGAAACCATTCGCGGTGGCACGCTTCTTCCCGAAGCGAGACGACTGCTCAACGAGTGTCATTTTCGTCACCTGCCGGTGGTGGATGAGCAGGGGGGGCTGCTGGGGATGGTCACGGATCGTGACCTGCGCTCCGCCTATCCCTCTTCGGTATTGAGCGAGGAAGAGAGACGCAGTGTTTTTGGGCGGGTGGAAAAGACTTCGGTCGATGAGGTGATGTCCACGGAATTGAGCTGGCTCACACCCTCATCGACCCTCGATGACGCCCTGTTGATTTTTGACCGTGAGAAGCTGGGTGCTCTGCCGGTTGTCGATAACGACCAGGTGGTGGGAATCTTTTCCATCCGTGATCTGATCAGCGCCTATAAGGGTCTTTTCGGTGTCGGAGAGAAGGGTTCAGCCCTGCTCTTCATCCGTGATGACGGCCGTGAGGATCTTCTGCGCACAATTATCTCGATCCTTGAAGAACAGAAAATACCGTTTACCAGGCTGATGCGGATCAGCAAGCCTCAGCAGAAAGCACGGATTGTTCTCAGGATCAACACCTTCAAGCTGGCAAAGGTCCACCATCTTCTAGCCGATGCCGGTATCGAAGTGGTGCATGCCTGAGCAAAAGGGTTACTCCACTTTTTCCGCGGGAAGTAGTGGTGAAACAGCAGTTACAGGTCACCAAGAGTCTAAAATCAACTGAGTTGATATCAAGGAATAACGTATGAGCCTGAACAACCTTTTTGAACCGAAGTCCATTGGTGTGGTTGGCGCTTCGGAAAGCCCGGGCAGGATCGGTTATGAAATCGTAAAAAATATCCTTGAGGGAGGGTACCGGGGTGATGTATTTCCCGTCCATCCTGATCTTGATTCTCTGCTTGGTAAAACCTGCTACCCTGACCTTAAATCAATCCCTGCTGATATTGACCTTGTCATTATCGCAGTCGGTGCCGGGCAGGTTTTTGAAATCATCCGCCAGGCGGCAGACAGGGGTGTCAAGGCCCTGATTGTCCTTTCAGCCGGTTTTTCAGAAACCGGAGCCGAGGGCGGAGAGCGTGAACAGGAGATGCGGGACTACTGCCAGCGTCACGATATCCGTCTTCTCGGCCCGAACTGTCTTGGAGTGATCAACGGTAATATCGGTCTCAACGCCTCTATTGTCGGGCGGATACCAGAGACGGGAGGTATTTCCATTTTTTCCCAGTCCGGTGCTCTCTGTTCGGCAATGATCGATTTTGCCGCCGAGCATCGTCTCGGATTATCCAAGGTGGTCAGTATCGGCAACAAGGCCGATATCTCTGAAGTGGATATGCTGGCTTACCTGAGCGCTGATGAAAACACCAGGGTCATTGTCGGCTACCTGGAAGATATCTCCACCGGCAACAATTTTGTTAAGGCGGCCGAAGAGGCGGCCAGTCGTAAGCCTGTTGTTCTCCTTAAAGCAGGTATTACCTCGGCAGGGCGCAGGGCTGCCAGGTCCCATACCGGTGCCCTGGCAGCGACCGACATTGCTTACGCTGCGGCCTTTAAGCGTTCCGGTGTAATCCGTGCCGAGACATTCATGTCCCTTTTTGACTACGCCTCGGCCCTGTCTACCCAGCCGCTCCCCGAGGGTGATCGTATCCTGATCATCACCAATGCCGGAGGGCCTGGCACCATGGCAGCCGACGCCATTGAACTGGCTGAAATGCGTGTCACCGAGCCGGATCATGGTGCTGGAATTCCAGGCGGGCCAGAGGAAAACAACAGTCTGCGGTCAACTCCTGTGGATGTCCTGGGTAATACCGACCCGACTCGATATGTTGAGGCCGTTTCCCGGGGATTGAAGAACCCTGAAGTAGACTCCATTCTGGTCCTGCTCACCCCGCAGGTCATGACAGATGCCAGTGAGATCGCAGCTGCCATAGCCCGGGTGATAGACGGCACCAAGCCGGTGCTCACCGCCTTTATGGGCGGCAGACGGGTTCTGCCCGGTCACGAAGAGCTGACAACCTCGGGCCTGCCCGATTTCTGCTGTCCGGAGCGGGCCGTTTCCGCCCTGAAAAAGATGTACCACTATCATCTCTGGAAAGAACGGCCGCCGCGCCTTGTCACCCGGTTTCGCGTCAATCGGCGCCGGGTGGAGCGGATTATCAACCGGCGCAGGCGAACCGGTGTTTTTCAGCTGGGTGAAGTCAAGGGCAAGGATATCCTCGATGCCTACGGCTTCAAGGTCCCTGCCGGGGCCCTTGCCGGGTCCAGTGAAGAGGCGGTGGAAATCGCCGAACGTCTCGGTTTTCCGGTGGCCATCAAGATTGTTTCGCCTCACATTATCCACAAGTCCGATATGGGCGGGGTAATGCTCAACGTATCTTCTGCAGAGGCGGTTTCAGACGGTTTTGACCTGATGATGCTCAAAATCGGCAAACGGGCTCCGGGGGCGAAGGTGGAAGGGATTTATGTGGAGCAGATGGCGCCCAAGGGGCTTGAGGTGATCATCGGTATGAACCGCGACCCGCAGTTCGGGCCCATGCTGATGTTCGGCCTCGGCGGCATCTTTGTTGAAGTGATGAAGGACGTTACTTTTTACCTGGCACCAATTACTGAAGAGGAAGCGATCCAGATGCTCAAGTCGACGCGCTCCTATGAAATGCTCGAGAGGCGGCGGGGCCGGGAAGAGGTTGATATTTCAGCCATTGCTGCCGGCCTGCAGCGTATCAGCCAGCTCACCACCGATTTTCCGCAGATCACCGAGCTTGATATCAATCCCTTTATCATCGGAGGCTTTGGCACCGAACCCATGGTCGCCGATGTCCGTATGACACTTGCGCCGCTGCCGGAGGAGGAGTAACAAACCATGGAATATGATTTGGATTGGAAAGAGACTTACCGGGACATGCTGGAGACGCCGAAAAAGGCACTGTCCCGCCTCAAATCCGGGCAGCGGGTCTTTATCGGCACCGGCTGCGGCGAGCCGACGGTACTGGTCGAGGCGATGACCAAAATTGCCGGCAGCCTGGCCGACATTGAGATCGTCGAGCTGGTCACCAAGGGCAACGCCCCCTATACCGACAAAAAATATGCGTCGTGTTTCAAGGTAAACTCTTTTTTTATCGGCCACAATATTCGGGAACTGATCAAGGAGGGGCGGGGGGATTATACGCCGATATTGATGTCTGATATTCCCAGGCTCTTTGATTCGGGACGACTGCCCCTGGATGTGGTTCTGATCCAGGTGACACCGCCGGACAAACGGGGCAAGATGAGTCTCGGCATCTCCGTTGATATCGTCAAGAGTGCTGCGGAGAATGGTTCACTGGTCATTGCCCAGGTTAATCCGCAGATGGTGTGGACACGGGGCGACAGCCTCATTGATGTTTACGACCTCGATGTGCTGGTGGCAGCCGATGTCCCCATACTCGAACGACAGTACAACCCGGTCCATCCGACAAGCGTGAAAATTGCCGAGCTCGTTGCGGCACTGGTTCCCAGCGGCGCAACTGTTGAATTCGGTCTGGGCAGGGTGCCCGGTATCGGCCGTATTCCCCACGCGGTGGCGCTGGCCCTGAAAAACAAGCATGACCTGGGTATCCACACCGAACTTCTCTCCGAAGAGATCCTGGAACTCATTGAGAGCGGCGCTGTATCCGGTCTGCGTAAATCCATGGACCGCGGCAAGGTGGTGGCCAGTTTCTGTATGGGGGCGCAGAAGCTCTATGATTTTGTCGATGACAACCCGCTTTTTTCCTTCCGGCCCACGGAGTATGTCAACGATGCGGCGGTAATTGCCCGTCAGAACCGAATGGTGGCCATCAACATGGCGCTTGAGATTGATTTGACCGGACAGATCTGCTCAGACTCGGAAGACGGCTACTTCTATTCCGGAATCGGCGGTCAGGTCGATTTTAACCGCGGCGCCTCAAAATCAAAGGGCGGCCGTGCCATTATCACCATCCCATCCACCACAAGATCAGGCAAGTCGAGAATTGTCGCCAAGTTAAGTTCCGGCTCCGGGGTGGTGGTCAGCCGGGGCACGGCCCATTATGTGGTCACCGAGTACGGGGTGGCCTATCTGCACGGCAAATCGGTCCAGGATCGGACGCTTGCCCTTATTTCCATCGCCCATCCCGATTTCCGGGAGCAGTTGCTGGGCGAGGCCATTGAGGCCAGGTATATCCGCCAGGAATTTGCCGATGTGGGGGACAAGTTCGTTGTCGCGCCTCAGGACCTGATGAAGGCGACGTATCTCATGGAAGAAGGTACTGAGATCAATTTCCGGGCCATCCACCCCACCGATGAACCGCGCATGCGTGAGCTGCTCTACAACCTTTCCCAGGAGACCCTTTACTACCGGTTCATGAGCCATACCCAGCGCTTCGGTCAGAAGCAGATCCAGAATTTCGTCTACGTGGATCACCGCAAGGATGTGGCCATTGTCGGGGTTCTGCCCGAAGCTCACGGCGATGAGATTATCGCCGTGGGGCGCTACTATCTGGATGAGAAATCAAACCGTGCCGAAGTGGCTTTTGTCATTCGCGACGCCTGGCAGAACAAGGGGATGGGCTCATTTTTGTTCCGTCATCTGATCAACATCGCCAAGTCTTCCGGTATTGCCGGGTTCACTGCAGAGGTCCTGCGTGACAATAGGCGGATGCAGGCGATTTTCAATCACTCCGGTTACAAGGTACAGTCCCTCATTGAGGAGGGGGTGTATAGTTTCCGAATCGAATTTTAACAGGTTAAAATCATTGGCTACGGAAGGGATTGCCATTAGTATGGACAATGGTGTTCATTTTCGTAACTATTCAGCAGCACCCACATTGTGGCCGATCAGGCCGCCTCGAGTAGCACAACAAGTACGCTTCGTCAGCCTGCTTGACCACACTGCGAGCCCTGCTGAACAGTTACAGCTCCCTGCTTAGGGACGCATCCAGTTTTACGCTGAATAGTTACTCATTTTCTTAAAACACTGGGTGTGAGGGATTCCTGATTGAATTTTGAAATTTTTCCAAGTATGGTGCCGCGATTTTGGATGATGTGCCGGGAGGGAATTCACTCCGGCAGGCTATACGCCTCTCTATCACTAAAGGCCACCTTGAAAAATTGCCTTTTCGTTCAACCTCTGCGTTATACGATAAATTTTATCCTCGGAATATCAAATATATGCCTGTGGTAAAATTTTTCATACTCCTTGATCTTGAACGAAAATTCTAATTTTTCAAGGTACCCTAAATACTTAATCGATTCATGGCCAGAGTTTCCGTTATCATACCCTGCTACAATCAGGGCCATTTTCTTGATGAGGCCGTTGACTCGGTTCTTGCCCAGACCTTTGCCGATTTTGAGATCATCGTCGTCAACGACGGTTCCACCGATTCCGCCACCAACGAGTTGCTGTCCGGTTATGACCGGCCCAAAACGAGGGTGCTGACAACTGAAAACTGCGGCCTGGCCCAGGCCAGAAATAACGGCATCAACGAGGCCTCAGGTGAATATATCCTTCCCCTGGACGCCGACGATAAAATCGGACCCGGCTATCTGGAAGAGGCGGTGAGCCTCCTTGATGGTGACCCGTTGGTCGGCATCGTCTACTGCCGTGCCCAACTGTTCGGCGCGGTTGAGACCGAATGGCACCTTCCCGACTTTTCCGAGGCAGAGATGATGTATGACAATGTCATCTTCTGTTCGGCTCTCTTTCGCCGCAGTGACTGGGCGGATGTCGGGGGATACAGCGGTGAGATGGTCTACGGCTGGGAGGATTACGATTTCTGGCTGAGTCTTTTAGAGCGTGGTCGCCTGGTCAGGCGGATTGACGAGATCCTCTTTTTCTACCGGGTGGCTTCCGACTCCATGGTCCGCAGCAAGGAACGGTGGCAGAAGGTGGAGATGTTCAAGCGGATCTTCCGGCGCCACAAGGATTTTTACGCTGACAACATCGAGCATTGGATCGAGATTGTTCTCGATGCCCGGGAAAACTACCACCAGGCAAGGCTCTATGTCGACTGCGGTGATGGAATCTCCAATGAAAACTCCATTGTCCGCAAAGTGGACAGGAACTCCACCCGGCTGGATTTCGATCTCTCCCACTATACAGGGATCAAGGCTGTCCGATTTGACCCCATGGAGTGCAGTTGTGTTGTCCATGTCGACTCCATTGAACTCAACCTTGAAGACGGTGGGACTGTAACACCGGCTGACTGGCTCTCCAACGCTCTTTACGAGGAAGGAGGGCATTACTATTTTTCCGGCAAAGACCCATGGCTTTATCCGATTTTTTCCGAGCAGGACCTGGTCGCGGCAAAAGAGCTGATCCTGCAGTTCAGGTTTGAAGCCATTGAAGACAGGGCCATGGCGGAGATTATAGCGCTCCAGCAGCAACGTCTTGAACAGCTGGGTTCCACTGGAGAAAAACGTCGTTATAACAGGCAGGATGTGGTGGCAACCAGTATCATGCCGCGTCACTCCTGGAGATCGCTGCTGAATCGGCTGAAGTTATGTGTCAAGAACCGCGGCTGTCTGAAACTTGAGCTCTCCGGCCTTTTTGATCCCTTCTATTACACAGCTCATTATACCGATGTGCGGGAAAATCCTGATGTACGGGACGGCCAGATGACGCCGCTCTCTCATTACATCAACTTTGGTGCCCGGGAGGGAAGGCGGCCCAACGCCTTTTTTGATCCCGACTATTACCTTGAGCAGGTCAATGAAACCCTCGAGCCTGCAGACCTCCTGCTCCATTATCTCAATGTCGGCAGCAGACAGGGGCTGAAGCCGTCCCCCAGGTTTGATCCCGCATATTATGAAGAGCGTTACACCAAAAAACGGAAAATGTTCGGTCTCCAGCCGGCCCTGGGGCATTATCTGCGTCACGGGCTTGGCCGTTTTTACCCACGGGAGGGGATTGAAGATTTACCAATAAAGCCAACCATCTCCGTTCTGGTGCCGGTCTACAACGTTTCACCGAATTATCTGAATTTCTGCATCTGCTCCGTCATCTTTCAGAGTTATCCCCACCTGGAACTGTGCCTGGTTGATGACTGTTCCACCAGCAACCATATACGCCCGTTTCTTAAAGAGTGGTCTGCAAGAGACCCACGGATCAAATTGAAATTTCTCGATGAGAACAGCGGCATCAGCGGGGCAACCAATGCTGCCGCCGAGCTGGCAACGGGCGACTACCTCTGCTTTCTTGATAACGATGATAAACTGTCACCCGACTGCCTCCAGGAGGTTGTAAAAACGATCAACGAGCAGGGGGCTGACCTGCTCTACAGTGACGAGGATCTGATCAACCAGGAAGGTGTCCGGACCAATATCTTTGCAAAGCCAGCCTACAACCGGGAACTGCTGCTGAGTCACAATTACGTCACCCATCTGATGGTGGTCAAGCAGGAGCTTTTCAAGCGGGCGGGCGGCCTGGACCCGGATGTCAGCGGCGCCCAGGATTACGACCTGATGCTGAAGCTGGCCGAACAGGCAGAAAAGATCGTCCATATCCCGAAGGTTCTCTACCATTGGCGGGCCATTGAGACCTCCACCTCCATCGACCACAGCCAGAAGGACTATGCCGACGAGGCCGGTCGCAGAGCCCTGCGCAACACCATGAAACGGCAGAACATCAATGCACAGGTCCTGGGTACGGACTGGAAGTATTTCTATCGTTATCAGCGGGTTGTGGGGCCGGAGGCAACGGTCACACTCTGTGTAACTCGTCATGACGGGCGGCCCCTGCTGCCCTGGTTGAACGAGTTGCTGATCAGTGGTGATCACCCGGTTCTCCAGGTGCTGGTCACCGGTGGTGTTCAAAGCGCTGATAGTCAAGGGGAACTGTCCCAGGATGGCAGGATTGTACCATTGAGATTTTTCGATTCCGCGAACAGGGAGTCCGGGGCAGCGGATCTTAACCGGGCAGTGCGGGAGGCCGCGGGGGACTATCTCCTCTTTGTCAGTGATGGTGTCATCGGCCTGAAGCCGGGCTGGCTGTCAGCCCTGCTTGAATTCGGCCAGGATCCGGAAAACGGGATGGTGGGCGGCCGCCTGGTCGCAACCGTGAAAGAGATGCAGAACGGGGTGGTGCCTGATCTTGAAAACAACAGCCCGGACTATTACCTCCGTTTTTTCTGCGAGAGTTCAACACATCTCAACGGACGCCACTCCTGTCAGAATGTCCAGGCCTTGACCGGTGATCTCTGTTTGATCAGGCGGGAACTTTTTCTCTCCTGCAAGGGGCTTGACGAAGAGAACTTCAATGATCTGTTCTGGTGCGCCGATCTCTGTCTGCGCCTTGGTGACGAGGGTCTGAGAAATGTCTACACCCCGTTCTGCCGGGGGGAGAGGGGAGTATCCGTTGTGGACAGGACGAACTGCGATGCGGAAAAAGAACGCTTTTGCAAGCGGTGGCAGGATATCCTCGCCAAGGGAGATCCCAATTACCATACAGGGCCGCTTGAGAAGAGTGGTATCGCCCTCAAGGATTTTCACCACTGGTATCGAGGCAGCTCACAGTAAAATTACAGGAAATTAAACATCTAATATTCAACACATCAATTTACCATGAACTACAAGGCAATTTTTCACGTGGACCAGAATGAAGAACCGG